>DATFBI010000221.1:0-12203 GCA_035253925.1 Propionibacteriaceae bacterium | reverse complement strand
GGTCCAGCGACCAGCTGGCCGAGGGCAAGGCCGACGAGGCAGGCGGTGATAGAAAGCTGCGCGGCTGATGCCGAGGCATTGAGATCGTCGGCAAGTTCGGGCAGTGCGGGGAGATAGAGGTCGAGCGAAAGCGGCCCGAACATGGTAAGCCCACCGAGCACCACGACCGTACGAGCCTGCGGCCGGACGGTATCGGGGGCGCGCATGCCGAAACCCTAAGGTAGGGCGACACCTACCGCTTGATCGCGACTCGGGCTACATCATCGGAGTTCCGCTGCATGCCTGGCACCTCGCGATCGAAGCCATCCAGCCAAGTCCGGTTGGCGATCCGCATCGACGAGATCAAGCGGGGTCTTGTCGTCCCACGGTGTCACGTATCGCTTGCCAACGGAGGAAGATGGAGCTTATCCGCACGCCAATGCTCCTGCTCGCCGTCGCTCTCGCCACCGCCGCCTGCAGCGGTGGGGAGCCGGCTAGCTCGGGCGCAACAGGACAGTCATCGTCCCAGGTCGCCGCCGCCAGCCCAGCTACCCCCGGCGCAACAATGCCGAGTCCAGCAACGACCCAGCAGAGCTCGCAGCCGACCAAGAAGCCACCAGTCAAGCTGGATCCGAAGGAACAGCAGAGGCTCAACCAAGAGCTAATCGAAGCAGCCTGGGACAACGATCTCCGCCGCGCTGAATCCTTGATTTTGAGAGGAGCTGACGTCAACGCCAAAGACAACACTGTCCAGAGTGCCTATCTGATCTCCACCAGTGAGGGCTATCTGGAGCTGCTGGAGCTAACGCTGCAGCACGGCGCCGATGTGGATTCAAAGGATTCCTTTAACGGCACAGGACTGATTCGGGCCGCCGACCGCGGTCATGCCGACATCGTCGGCCGGCTGGTCCAGGCCGATATCAAGATCAACCACATCAATAACCTCGGTTGGACTGCGCTGCACGAGGCGATCATCCTCGGCGACGGATCGCGCCGTTACGTCGACACCGTACGAGTACTGCTAGCGGCAGGTGCCGACCTCCGGCTGCGGTCTCAACGGGATCAGATCGCTCCGCTGCAGCACGCGACATCGAAGGGCCACGACGAGATCGCCCAGGTGTTACGCGCCGGGCTCGAGGCGGACAAGCCGTCGAAACAACTCGCCAACCAATGGTTGCTGGCGGCCGCAGATCGCGGTGACGCTACTGCTGCGGCGCTCGCTCTCCGGGCCGGAGCCGATCTTGAATCCCGCGATCAACGGGGTCGTACGCCGCTGATGCTTGCAATCACCAACGACCGGCCCGAAGTGGCCCGGTTGCTGAGATATCTGGGCGCCGATCCTTAGGGGGGCCGACGTGATCAGAAAGTAGGTTCCCGTCTCCTACTTACTGGTCTGACTAGCAAGAACCTGAACCAGCGACATGGCAGGATGCTCGGTTACCTCAAAAATGTCTTCGCTGATCCCGGCCAGCTCACCGGCCGCAATCGCGGTATAGGTGCTGACCCAAGCCTCTACCTGCCAGGGCGGCGCGCCGTAGACCGCGCGTGAGGCGTACGCCTCCTCGATGGTCTCCGGGATATAGCCGACGGTCCGGCCAAGATGATCACTGAGGCTGCTTGCGACCTGATACATCGTAAGAGCTTCCGGCCCGGTGAGGTTCAGTGTTCGTCCGTCGTAGGCGCCATCCGCGGTCAGGACAGCAACCGCGACATCGGCGATGTCCGCTTGAGCGACGATGGCCGCCCGCCCGTCGCCAGCCGGTCCCCGAATATTTCCGTCTTGTCCGATGAAGTGCGGAGTGAAATCGGCATAGATGTTGTCGCGCAAGATCGTGTACGCGACCCCGGCCGAGCGCAGATGCTCTTCGGTCGCCCAGTGATCACGGGCCAGTGTGAAAGTTGCAGTGGGAGAGGCGCCAAAGAAGGACAAGTAAACGATCCGCCGCACTCCAGCCTCGACTGCGGCGTCGATGAAGGTGAGATGTTGCTGGACCCGTTCGGGTGTCTCGGCGGCGGACACCATGAAGACTGTGTCGCTCCCGGCCACCGCGGTACGGACGGCGGCCCCGTCGGCGTAGTCAGCTGTTGCAATGTCGGCGCCCGGCAACCTCGGCGCCCGGGCTGGGTCGCGTACCAGAAGGCGTTGTTCCACACCCAGATCGGAGAGTCGACGGGCGACACGCGCTCCGAGCCGGCCGGTCGAACCCGTTACCGTGATCGTCACCGCAGCTCCTCTCATCTGGCGATCAACAGGTGTACGCGACTTTCTCAGAATCGCCCCTGAGACGAGGAAGGCACCCGAAGTTCAGGCGGGGACGCAGCTTTCGGTCTTCGCTCGGGGGCGATTTTGAGAAATGCTGAGGACCACCGGCCTCGCCACACGATCTCAGTGATCCTCCGCCCAGGATCAGCTCCAGCTCGATGGGCCATCCGAACCCGCGGCGTACTCCTCCATCGGCACTTTGCCTTCACGCCACGCCTGAAGCACCGGATCGACAATGCGCCAGCAGTGCTCCGCCGTGTCGCCACGAACCGATAGCAGCGGATCGCCGTCCAGTACACCCGCCAAGACCTCCCCGTACGCCGGCAGCCGTCCCGGGCTCAGGTCGGTATCCAGCGAAACCCGATCCAGCACCAAAGGATCGTCCGGACCATTGACATTCATCTCCAATGCCATCCGGTCCGGACCCATGGCGAGTCGCAGGCGTTCTGGAACTGCCTGGCCATGCAGCCCAGTGGGCAGATGCGGCAACGGCTTGAAGGTGATCAAGACTTCCTTGCGACGTTCTCGGAGAGCCTTGCCGGACCGGAGCCGGAAGGGCACGCCTGCCCACCGCCAGTTGTCGACTTCGACGACAAGCTCTGCCAGCGTCTCGGTGTTTCGCGATGGATCGACACCTGGCTCTGCGGTGTAATCAGGCACCTCTCTGTCGTCGATCGAGCCCTGGGTGTAGCGGGCACGTCGGCCGGCTGTGACCGGGTCGTCGTTCCAGGGTCGGCAGGCGCGCAGCACCTCGGCCTTGGCGTCGCGCAGATCGACTTCATTAACGGTGGCGATCGGGTCCATGGCGATTAGTGCCAACACCTGGAGTAGGTGGCTTTGGATCATGTCCGTCAGTGCGCCGGCCCGGTCGTAGTACCGCGCTCGATTCTCTAGGGTCAGCTGTTCGTCAAAGACAATGTCGACCCGCGCGACGTGTTGGTTGCTCCAGAGCGGTTCGAATAAGCGGTTGGCAAAGCGCACGCCTATGAGATTCAGCACGGTGGAGCGCCCCAGGAAGTGATCAACCCTATGCACTTGCTCTTCTGGAACTAACTGAACAAGTAACTGATTCAAGTCGGCCGCGCTCTGCTGGTTGGTACCGAACGGCTTCTCCAGTGCCATCGTCGTGCCTTCAGGTAGCGACACCTGCTGTAGGGCGGTACAGGACGCGACGGTCACCGAGGGCGGTAGCGCGAAATACAGGGCGGGTGCTGGTGGGCAGGAATCGATCAGCGACTTCAGGTCTTCGACGCTCGTTACATCAACCTGCTGGTAACGGGTCGTCTCCAGCACGCTCTTGAGCGTCTCGTCGGAGACATCGCCGGAAGCGAAGGCGCTCTTGATTCGATCGCGCCAGGCATCGGCGTCCCAGTCTTCAGAGCCTGCACCAACCAGCACAATGTCTCGGCGCGATTCCTCGCGGTCGAGTAACTCCCCCAAGGCCGGCAACAGCAGCCGTCCGGAAAGGTCGCCGCTGGCGCCCAACAACAGCAGGCTTCCGATCGAATGAGTCATTGTGCCTCCTCACACAGCGCAAGCGGCATTGGGCTGTTCACTTGAGGCGGTACCCGATCAGACCTTTGGCAAACCGGCGGATCAGAGGCCTACGCCAGCTCGCACGGCCGATTCCGTCGACCCTAGAAGTCGGTCGGCGAATTGATCACTAGTTAACGATCTTCGGTAATCTCGGTTGCGACGTATCGGCCCAGCCGACCACGCCCTGATCCGCTTTCATCGCGGCGGTCAGCCATCTCGTCAACTACCCGTTGATGATCATCAGCGGGATCTCATCAGCGGGATCCCGATCGTGGGGCGTGTGCGCGAGCGATCACCAAAACTGTCAGCGCCTCAGCTGGCTATGCCTGCTGAGACGCTGACAGGTCGAGGTTATGCGTCAGCCCTGGGCAAGCAAGGCGTCGAGCTTCTCGTAGCCCTCGTAGACGCCGACCTCCATGCCACTCGCCATGATCCCGTCGCGAGACTCGAGGTTCTCCACTACAGAAAGACCGATGGTTCGGGTCCGGCCATCTCCGAGGTCTTCGAAGGTCATGGTCTCCAGGCTTACGCCGTCGGGCATGCCTTCCCAGGTGAAGGTCTGCACTAGCCGCTCATGCGGTCGCACCTCGTGGAAAGAGCCGTAGAAGGCGGCCACTTCCTCACCGTCTCGTACCGCGGCGTAGCGGTAGTTACCGCCGGTGCGCGCGTTCCACTCGTCAATCCTGATCTCGGTGCTCTTCGGGCCGAGCCACTGGGCGACGAGATCGGGTTCGATCCATGCCCTAAAGACCTTCTCGGGCGGTGCATCGAAATCACGGATGATGCGGATGGTTGGCAGGTTGGGATCAGCCTCGATTGTGGTCTCGCGCGTCCCGGCCTGGTGCGTAGCGTTTGTGCTCATGATGCTGCTCCTTGGTTATTAGTTGGTTTCCTTGAGAATCGTTCACCGTCGTCGTCCATAGCGGCGAGTACGGCATCGAGGCGCTGATATCGCTCCTCGGCCTTCCGGCGGTATCGCTCAATCCAGGCGGTCATCATGTCAAAGACCTCCGCTTCGAGGTGTCGTGGCCGGCGCTGGGCATCGTGGCCGCGGCTTACCAGGCCGGCGTCTTCGAGCACTTTGAGATGTTTGGACACTGCCTGAATCGACACGTTGTACGGCGCGGCCAGCTGGCTCACCGTGGCATCCCCAATGGCGAGTCGAGCCACAATGTCGCGCCGCGTGGGGTCGGCTAGGGCTGCAAACACTCGGGAGAGTTGATCCTCACTCATGTCAGCCCCCTTCGCCGATTATTCAACCGATCGGTTGAGAAAGACATTAGTCAGAGTTCGCCCTCTTGTCAACCGTTTGGTTGAATAATCAAAGCACGGCTTAGCTCACGTTCCACCTCGTGCCATCGTCTAGAAGGTTGATGAGGATGAAACGGCCGTTTGAAGACATAGTCGTGCAGCATGGTCCGACCGTGCTGCGAGTCTGTCGTGCCGTATTGGCGCGCCCCGACGCCGAGGATGCCTGGTCAGAGACCTTCCTCGCTGCCTTGCGTGCC
Organism: Propionibacteriaceae bacterium; assembly: GCA_035253925.1. Taxonomy (GTDB): domain Bacteria; phylum Actinomycetota; class Actinomycetes; order Propionibacteriales; family Propionibacteriaceae; genus Microlunatus. Next base: position 6,917 of record DATFBI010000221.1, on the reverse strand, counting down.
TATCCAGATCTTGCAGACGGCGCAAACGTCGAGGCTTGGCTTGTCACCATCGCCCACCGCAAGGCGATTGATGTCCTGCGGGCCCAGCGCCGACGGGCGGCCCCGGTTGCCGACATCGGCGAGATAAGTTCCACAATCGGTGCCTGGCAGCCCCCCGACGAAAGCCTGTGGGCAGCCCTGCGCGCGCTCCCGACAAAGCAGCGCCAGGCGGTTGCCTACCACCATGTCGCTGATCTGCCGTACGCCGAGGTGGCAACGATCATTGGCGGCTCCACCGAGGCAGCCCGACGTGCAGCATCTGACGGCATTCAGGCTCTCCGCCGCCGTTACTACTCCGATGAGCTGGCATCACAAGAAGGAATCCATTCATGATCAACTCCAATGAGCCCCTGTTCGCCGCGCTCACCCAAAATGAAACGCCGACGATGACTCGTCTCCATGATCAACTCGTGGTTGCGGCGGATGCCGATCGGCTGCTCGACGTCGCATACCGGACAGTGGATTCACCCGTCGGCACACTGCTCCTGGCGGCTACCGATCAAGGACTGGTTCGGGTCGCCTATCAGCTTGAGGATCATGATCAAGTACTGCAGGCATTGTCGCAGCGGGTTAGCCCGCGCATCCTGCACGCGCCACGCCGACTTGATCAAGTAGCCCGGCAACTAGCGGAGTACTTCGCAGGTAAACGCCAAGATTTCGTGCTCCCTTTGGATTTCCGGTTGGCTCACGGCTTCCGGCGCGAGGTGCTCGGGCGCCTTGTGATGATCGACTACGGACGTACCAAAACCTATTCCCAAGTCGCTGCAGCCACTGGGCATCCGGGAGCGGTACGCGCAGTCGGCTCTGCCTGCGCCACCAACCCGCTACCGGTGATCGTTCCGTGCCATCGGGTGCTGCGCAGCGACGGCACGCTCGGGGGATACATTGCTGGCCTGCATATCAAGGCCGCGTTGCTCTCGCTGGAAGCCGGCATGCACCCCGACACCAATTCCGCCCCCCACACCAATTTCACACCGCGTTGATACCTCGCTCGTCGATACTGCGGCGTTAGGGTCTGGACTTGAAGCACGGAGAGTGAGGCGATGGCGGAGCATCAGGCGGAGCGCAAGATTCTGGTTGGGGTCACCTATGGCCAGCCCGACGTTGTGTTGCGCCAGGCTGCACAATTTGCACGGGTCTTCGATGCGGCGTTGGTCTGTGCCCACGTCGACCCCGGACGCTACGTGGTGGAAGAGCGACCTGATGGCTCCGTCGTTTCGCTGCCGCTTGATCCCGAACTGCCGGAATTGAAAGACACCGATTTCGATCAGGGATTGGTGGCACAAGTACGCACGGCCGTCGCCGATGACTCCATTGAGTTGTCCTTTCGGGAACTCGCCGGTGACGTTGCGTACGCCCTTACTCGGCTCGCCGACATCCTGGATGTCGAGTTGATCATCGTTGGCAGCCGGCGGGGTGGCGTACGAGCTGGATTGAAGCAGTTCCTCACCGGTTCCGTTGCCGCCCACCTGGCGCATCGTCAGCATCGGCCAGTCGTCGTTATCCCGGTGGCCCCGGTTGCCGAAGGTAAGCCGCTGCCCTGGGAGGAGTAGCAGCGACTCAGCGCTGGGGTATGCCTGCAACTCCCATCGGCAGGGTGCGCCATCATGTTGGGATGGCCACGAGTACCAGCGGAGAGATTTGGACCCGGCGTCAGTCAGCGCCGCGGCCCAAAGATCGTGACGGATCGTCCCTCGGCTGAGGGAGTGGAGTCTTGCCTCACGTGCTGCGGTGGCTGATCGGCCTGGCTACCTCGCTGATCGGCAATCACATCTACCTAGTCACGCTCGCGTGGGTCGCTGTGCAGACGACTACGCCGCTGAACGTGGGCTTGATTCTGGTGGCCGGTGCCATCCCGCAGGCCGCTCTGCTCTTGATCGGCGGAGTCTTCGTCGACCGCATCGGGCCTAAGCCGACCATCATTGCCTCAGACCTGCTGCGGACCTTGATCATGATCGTCTTTGCGTTTGTGGTAACCGGCGGTGATGTCAGCCCTTGGCTACTCGGCGCACTGGCTGTGATGTTCGGTTTAGTCGACGGCTTCTTCCTGCCCGCCGTCAATGCCGCCCCTCGCTACCTGGTTCCGCGTAACTCGATCACCCGCGTTGTCGCTGCGAAAACGATCGTGGCCCGCGGCGCCGAGTTCGCCGGCGCACCTTTGGGCAGCTGGCTGCTGGTGGTAGCGAGTGCTGCGGCGGCCTTCTGGGTGAACGCCTGGTTGTTCGCGGTCTCGGTGGTGCTCTTGGCCATAACGCGGATGGTCATCCCCGAGGAGGACGCGCTAGGACCGGACGCGCCCGACGCCGAACCGACGTCCAAGCAACCGGTGCTGTCGGTGTGGGCTGACTTGAAAGCGGGAATCCGGTTGATCCGTGGCTACCCGACGCTGACCACATTGCTGATCATGGTCTTCGTGGTCGAGGTTGGTTTCAGTGGGCCGATGATTGCTGGCGTGCCGCTACTGGCCAATGAGACCGGCTGGGGTGTGCGAACCGTCGGTTGGGTTCTTGGCGGTTTTGGGCTTGGCGCGGCCGCGGCTGCCGGGTTATTGCTGTGGCGCAAGAACCTCCGCCACACCGGGATGGTTGCACTCGCTGGCTTGACGGCTATGGGGCTCAGCGTCGTAGGGCTCGGTCTGCTGCCGGCGCTGGGGCTACAACTGTCTGCGGCGTTCGGAGCTGCCGGCGTCCTCGGTCTCTGCTCCGGCCTAGGTGCCGGGTTCTACGGCACGCTAGTCACCTCCGCTGTGCTGCAGCTGGCGCCCGCCGGTCAGATCGGCCGAATCATGGGTGCGCTGTCTTTCTCGAGCCTGGCCGCGGTGCCCATCACCTACGCCCTCACCGGGCTCGTGACCAACGTGTCGAACGCCCGAGTTCCCTTCCTCATCGGAGGGGCGTTGATGCTGCTTGTCGCCGTTCTCGCCTTTGCGAACCCACAACTACGTCACCTGACGGTAAGTGCCACAGCCCCCGCGAAGGAAACTTCTGATCAGAACCTCCGCGGCTGACCAGAAATGTGCCTAGTGTTTTAGGTCCTAGCACGGGGTACCCCCAAGGCAGGAGAGGAGGTCCTTCCATGAATCGGGGAGTCATCGGCACCATTATTGGTGTGCTGATCATCATCATCCTGGTGATCGTCATTCTGCAACTTACCTAACCGCAGGACCCCGGGCCGGTGAGGCGTGCGTTTGGCTGCGCCCGAGGGGCCGCTTCCCCAGAGTACGGATTGCGTATCAATTGCAGATTGCGCCTCGGCGCTGTGAAGCTAACCCTGAGCTTCGCGGCGCTCGGGGTGCTGCGCCGCAAAGTAGCGGTACGTTGCCGCCAGATCGTGACTGCTCGGTTCTGCACGATCCAATAGCTGAAAGAGTTCTTGCACGCTTGCCAGCAGTCGTGCTGATGTACCGGTTCGCCACGCTTGCTTTGCTGCCACCTCAAGCGGCGCCAGCGCTGCACCCATGGGCAAGTCGGGCTCGAAGTCTTTGTTGAGCAATTTGCCAGGGGCTGCGGCCAACACCTGATTTTCTGCGAGCGAAGACTCCCAGCTCTGCAGCACTCGAGCAAGATCAAGACCGGCCCGCTCAGCGATCACCGCCGCCTCGCTCAGCGCCATCGCTGTGGCGGCGATGACGTACTGCTTACATGCATTGGCGATCTGAGCGCTACCGATGCCGCCGACCCGGACGCAGGTTCCAAGCAGCTCCAAGGTGGGCAACGCTTCCCGATACAACCCGGGGGACGCGCCAACGGCGATGGCGAGCTCGCCTTGCGCTGCAACTTCGGGCGTTCCGTTCAGCGGTGCGTCAATTACGCGCAGCAGCCCTGCCGTTCTCTTGGCAAGATCATGGGCCAGCTGGCGCAGCTCATCTGGTGCCGAGATTCCCCCGAAAACAAGGATTTTCGGGCTATGTACGCCGGCCCTTAACCCTCTCGGGCCGGCAAGCTGAGTTTCAAAATCATCTGTGTTCTCCAGCAGTATGATCAAGTACTCGCTGCGAGCGGCGAGGTCTGCGGCACTTGCAGCGCGCTGACCGCCTAGATGCTGGAGCGCAGTAAGTACCTCGGGATTACAGCCGTAGATCCAGACATGCCTCCCAGCTGGAAGCGCATCCACTAGCCGCTGAACCACCGGCTGGGTGAGAAGTTCGTGGCCGAGCACCCCGACGGAACGCGGATAACTGCGGTCGTGCTCTTCCGGCATCATCACGTATGCAATCGAATCGGCACCCTTGCCACTCTAGCTATAGGGGACGGAGACCTCGCCTAGTTAGGGCCGCGATCCAGCACTACCTGTACGAGTCGGCGCAGCTCCGGTGTCAGGTCCTGTTCCGGTACGGTGAAGCGCCAGTCACCGTATTCGACGGTGTAGACGAACCGATCCGGACTTGGGCGGTTTGAGGTGATCTCCTGCCGGCCAACGCGCATCAACAGATGCCGTACCTCGGACCCTTCCGGATCGGAGTTGAGATCTAATTGGCCGACCTTGGTAGTGCCGGCAAAGCCACCGGTGCGCCGTACCGCAACCGTCGCAGGCACATCTGCTCCGGGGGGGCCTGGGGGGGTCGTCCCCCCCGGGATCGGCAGAGCACCGGAGGGAGGTGCGGAGGACTGTGCCGCGCCTGCGCCAACAGGCTGCTCCATCCCAAGATCAAGCGGCGCCGGTGTCGCGAGCACGCCGACCTCGATCCACGCCGCCCAGATCTTTTCAGCGATGGACGGCTCATTCCCGAAAAGCCGACTAGCCGAGCTAACGGTGGCCTGAGCAAAGGCCTCAAAGCCGGCTCGGGCACTCAGCTGGCCGTTAATGAGCGTGTCATACCAGACCTGCCCGGCCTTCTCCCAGCTTGCTCCGCCGATTTCTGTTGCCGCCAGTGCGAAGGCGCGGTTGGGAATCCCTGAGTTGATGTGGACCCCGCCACTGTCCTCATAGGTGTAGACATAGTCGGCCATGGAGCCCACCTGCAGATCCTTGCCGATTTGAGGATCGTCGTACGCGGTTCCTGGCTCCTTCATCGAACGCAGCGCTTTGGCGTTGATCTCTGGCTTAAATAGTCCTTCAGCGATTAGCCAGTCGGCCTCGGTAGCGCTTTGGCTCAGCACATGCTGTTTAGCGATCGCTGCAAAGACATCGCTGATGCTCTCGTTCAAGGCGCCGGGCTGATCTTGGTAGGCCAAACCGATGGTGAACTGGGTGACGCCATGAGTGAATTCATGTGCCATGACGTCCATGGGTTTGGTGAAGCGCTCAAAGATCTGTCCATCGCCATCACCAAACACGAGCTGACTTCCGTCCCAGAAGGCGTTGTCGTAATCCCGGCCGTAGTGGACTGTGATGGAAACCGTGCCACCGCGACCATCAATAGATCGCCGGCCAAACTGAGTCTGGAATAGATCCAGTACTTGTCCGGATGATTGAAACGCCTCGTCAACTGCAAGGTCTCCGCTCGGCGGATCGCCGTCAGTGTGGATGACCTCGCCGGGCAGCGTTTCGGTGTTGTTGGCACTGTGGACCACTCGACTGCTCGCGCCCGGCAGTCGAGGTGCAGTCATCTCTGGCGGTCGCACCTCCCGCCTGGCACGCAGCCGATCGTCGACTTGCAGGGTTTCACGACCAGAGGCGGACGCATGCCGGGTGCCGGCCTGCCTGGCGACGCGCTGCAGCAGGTAGGGCGGAACGAACATGCAGGACATCACACCTCCCGGGAAGTTCACTGACCGATTCACAGAATGCTGAGCATTGTGGCAGCAGCGATGGTTTGATGGAGTCGATCGCAACTACCTGCTGCACGCTCACACGCAGGCTACATTCGGTATTGGCGACCATCGGGGGAGAATTTTGAGCATAGTTCTTGACGGCGTGGCACCGTACGTTTCAGGCTGACTTGCGGGAATGGCTCAGATAGCCAGTCCCGAGCGTCGATTGACGGGCGCACGATCGGTGACGGCCACCATAGAAACGGTGGCGATTCTCTGGCCATGGTGGCCATGGACCGAATATGTGTGCGTGTGAATCGAGGCCCATGGCTTACGCGTTGGAGAGTGCGAAGCACCCGACGTGATCTTGGCATGTCCACTTTAGGACATGTCCTCTTCCTGCTGCCGTTTTTGCGTGACTTCATTCGGAGCGGCTGCATAGCGTCCTTTTTGACAAGCGCAGTGTTCTCGTCGGCTGGCTCTTGGGCACGGCGGGACGTCAAGAAGGGAACCTCTCATGCAGTCCACTCGCGGTCACAGCCTTAGTCGCGGCCACAGCCTCAGCAAGGGCCACAGCCTCAGCAAGGGCCACAGCCTCAGCCGGGGACACAGCCTTAGCAAAGGACACAGCCTCAGCCGGGGACACAGCCTCGGCCTGTCTATGTGACACGAAGGAGAACGACATGACTCGCGGACACAGCCTTAATCGGGGCCACAGCCTGAAGGGACACAGCCTCAAGGGACACAGCCTGAAAGGGCACAGCCTCAAGGGACACAGCTTGAATCGGGGGCACAGCCTCTAGACCGACGTTCGGAGGAACGCACGGCTCAAATATTGGCTTCCAATCGAAGACCAACCTGCCTGGCTGTTGTAGATAGGACGTCGGGATCGGGTGCGCCCGGATTTCCGATTCGCTACCGGCAGTGCGCAAATCGCGCCTGGAACGATAGTGAAATCGCGTCGAAAGTCCGATAGTGTTTGTTTACCGAAAGCGAGCACCAGATCTTCCGCAAGGAAGCCGGGATACCTGACGTTCCCGGTGGTTGAGCTACGAGTGAGCGTGGCTCAACCAGCACAGCCCGTGTGGAACTTTTCCCCGAGGTTCCGCTCGGAGTTCCTCCCCCTGGGCGACGCCCGCGGTTCACTTAGGACCGCGGGCGTGGCTTTGGGATGCTCGTAACGGT
>DATFBI010000220.1:0-5474 GCA_035253925.1 Propionibacteriaceae bacterium | reverse complement strand
CACCCAGGAGGTCCCCGGTCATGATCACCACACCAACCGTGTCCGGGAAACCGGGTCAGGCTCCCATGGGCCTATCCTGCGATCTGTACCCACTAATCGGCTCTCACAGCACCTGGACCGATCCTCGGGGTCCCGTCACTGGAACTCGGCTGGTTCGCCGGCAAACTAGGCCGCCAGAAGGTTGCTATGCTCTATGAGAGCGACGTCGAGCTTCCTAGCGACATAGTTGGTGTCCTCTACGCCGAACTAGATCGGGGCGGGGGCTGGAAGCTGAAGTTGGCGAACGAGATGAGGGCAGCCAGACTTCCCGTCGACATGAACAAGGTCTGAGTCTGTCCATCAGCGGCTTAGGAGTGCTCGGCAAGGACTTCGGCAACGCGGCTCAGCGCAGTCTTTTCGTATACCCCGCTGTCGGCGTACTTCCGCGCTCGATGAGAGTTGGCGTAGGTGCGACCACTGCCCTCGCCATTTCGCGTGTACGCGCCTGGCGGTCTGCCAGCACGGTTGACGGAGCCATCGGCGTTGAGTGCCCTGCCTGTGGTCGGGTCGCGTCCGAAGCGAGGCTCATACCACCTTGCGTTGTCGCTGACCAACGGAGGCGGCTCATCGTTCGCGATTGCTAGTGCCCATACTGCTGGCACGTCGCCGATGTAGCCTCGGACGACTGCCCTCGCGGCGGCAAGCTCTTTGGCGTCGTCCTTCTCAGGAGTCATCGGCGTTGCCGGCATCGCCGGTCACCTCGCGCAGGAACCGCTCTAGCGGGCCGTCGCCAATCTTGCGGACTTCGCTGACCTTGACGCCAAGGTTGAGCAGGTCGAGCGAGGCCAGCCGGCGGAGCTTCTCGTCCTCACTGTGCAAGGCGATCTGAACGAGCGACTTCACCGCCAGCGGGAAACTGCGCTCTAGCTCGCGCTCGGCGATGCTGACCTCATTCTCCTCGGGCTTGGCCTTCAACTCCGCGAGCAGGTCATTGACTGCCTGCTGCGCGCCCATTCCTCACCGTGCTCGTGGTTCATCACATGCCCTCGATTTCGCTTCGGTTCACCTTGGCAGTCGGTGCGCTTCGTCGCCGTCGCGGTGGCAATGGGACCACCCGAGATCAAGGCCGCCCGAGACGACGACTTCTTGCAGTAGTGCCGACGCTTGCATGCTCTTTGTGCCGAGGAATGGGAGTAACCCGGTTGCAGAGCGACGCAAGCGCCGACGTTTGGTACTCCTCGTCAGGTCATCCGCACACTGGCATGCACGGCATTGGTTGAGGTCTTGTTGGTGGCCGCAGGAATCAACGTCAAGGTGTGCTGACTCGCAGGCATCCCGGCGGCGACTCGCGCGGGAATCCGGATCGTGTACGGACCCGTACCGCTCAGCACTTCACACGCCCAGTACCGCCCGCGCGCATCCTTGTAATAGGCGGTCTTGAACGGCTTGCCGGCCTGAATCCTGTTGGCTTCGTTGGGCATGGTCTAGCCCGTCTGCGTGACCATACGGCGGTAGGCGTCATAGAGGTGTGGGTACTTCGCGCAGCTCTGTTCCCTCTGCTCGATCTCAGCGAAGCTCATCCCGTTCGGATTCGGCTCAGTGATCCGCTTGAACAGGTCACGTAGCTCCGTCTGCGCTTCCGAGAGGGTGATGGTCGACGGCTGCACTGCGCTTGGGTCAATCGACATTGACCACCGCATCGTCTGGTCAGCCGTTGGCGTCGCAGTCGCAACACTGCGACGCGCCATGATGGCGTTGGCGATCTGGTCATCGGTGGCACCTTCGGGAAGGCCGAGGCTGCGACGGAGGGCATCTCTCATGCTCATCGGAGGCTCCTAACGTGTTTGGTGAGACGGGGATCAACTTCGGGATGACCGTTCTCGCGGTTGCGCTCGCGCCGAAGACGGTCCTGCTCGGCCCGCTGGTGAGCGTGGTATTCGTCTGCGGTCAGCCCGACCAGCGCTGCTGGCGTGACCTTCTCGGCCATCGCGCGGACTTCGGCATCGGTGAAGGCGTGCCCGATCCGGCGTCGTCCGGCCGGATGCTGAGCCTTGGCAACGGCCACGGTGCCGGTTGGGATCTCATCCGGGTTCAAGTCACGACCCTCGCGGAAAGCTCGACGGGCCAGCGTCGTGACCTCGGTTGCCTGTCGGGCGGTGCAGTTTAATTCCCGTGCGACGGCGCTAATACCTTCCTCATCCGCGAGTTCTACGATCTGTGCGGCGTTCCGGTGATCTTCGCGCTCCCATTTCTTCCTTGTGGCGACCTTAGGGCCGGAAGGAATCTCCAGACTTATTGTACTCCGCCAGCGGGCCGAAATCCGAATCGAGCATGCTGTGCGATTCGCTATTCATAATTAGCTCGGGGGACGGCCCTCAGGTCGAGCTACTGGGGGCGAGCCCTACCCACCTGTGAGCAGACCGCGAGGAGGGCTCGCTAGGCGCGTGGCCTGCGCCAAACTAGCCAAGCTACCCGAACGGCACTGCGGTCGGCAGCGGCTCACCAGCGATCCGGAACAGGGCATCTGACTAGCCTGCAACTGGCTCCGGAGCGACCCACTGCTGGAGGTCGGGCTACTCTCCACCGCCAGATTACGGTCACTCCTTGTGGTCCCCGGGTAGCTTCGACAACGGCGGCTACAAGCTCTTGACCGGCTCGTGATTGTTACGACGCAAGAGCTGCTGTTCGCAAGTCCTTTGCTTGATTGCCGAGGCATAGGCATACGGCCCCGGTACCCGGGGCCGTATGTACTGGTTGGATCCTAGGTCAGCTAACCGTCGTGACGGACGTCACTGGCAACGTCACGGTATCACTGTTGTTGGTGGTGTCCGGATCGAAGGTAGTGGTCCTGGCGTTCGCCGTGTTGATGAACGGGGACCAGGGATCCCGTGGAAAAGGACTACTTGTAACCACGGCGAGGACCACCGTGACGGTTTCGCCTGGTTGCAGAGTACCGAGGGTCTCAAAGAATGGACCGCACTCCAGCGCACGTGGATGAATTCCAAAATAGCATCCCGGCGGCAGGGTGGATGCCTCTAGATCAACGATGAGCCCGAACGGGAGTATATCCGACAACTTGACGTTCTCGGCAGGACTCGGACCAAGGTTGGTGAGCTTGATCGTGTAGGTGAAGTCGTCACCCGGAACCGTCACCGAAGTCTGGGAAGCTGTCTTCTCTACGACCAGATCAGCCACCGACCGGCAGGTATAGGTCGGTACCAGGAAGGCGGCCTTCTTTGGGGCCGGACCAAACTGCACCGTGTCGTCATCGACCTTTACGCCTTGAACGGTCCCGATCTCCTTGCCGTTTTTCTTGTAGTAGGTGCCAGTGCCGACAACGTCGAGAACTTGGCCGTCGGTGCACGAGAAGGTCGAGAGGTCGCCTTCCTGAACCGGCACGGCACCTGGCGGTGGCTTAGGAGCAGCCACGGCCGGTACAGCGATGGTGAGGGATAGCGCCGCCAACAGGACGGCGAAGATGAGCCGCTTCATGGGCTCCTCCAAGATATGAGTGGTAGAAGGACTGCCGGATGCTCACAGACCCAAGCCACATAGGCGCAACGACTTGAGCATCTTTCAATCAAGTTCGACTTGATCCGCTAGATGGCGGGCGAGGGCGTGCTTCACGCTTTCAGCCCGCCCGTTTGGATTAGCCAAAGCCCTTGTTACTGAGGCGTTCACAAGTAAGTTGACTTCATGGTCGGGATCTGGTCGAGTCCGCCCATGCGCGACGACGACGGCCGCAAGTTGGATCACAAGACGCTGGAGCAGCTGCGCCTCCGCGCCGTTCGCCAGATTGAACAGGGCGCCCATCCTGAGGACATCGCCGCAGCGCTGGGGATGACCCGGGCGGCGATCTATGGCTGGCTGGCCAAGTATCGCGAAGGCGGGCTGGACGCACTGCGGGCCAAGCCGGTCCCCGGACGGCCGCCAAGCCTGTCGGGCGGCCAGCTGCAGCGGCTGTACACGCTGGTGGTGGGCAATGATCCCCGCCAGTTGCAGTTCGCCTTCGCCTTGTGGACCCGCGCTATGGTGCGGGAGTTGATTCGTCGGGAGTTCGCGGTGCGGCTGTCGGAGGTCAGCGTGGGCCGGCTGCTGCGCAAGCTGGGGCTGTCGCCCCAGCGTCCCCTGTACCGGGCCTATCAGCAGAACCCGGAGGCGGTGGCGCGCTGGAAGGCCGAGACCTACCCCCAGATCCGAAGCGAGGCTGCCAGCGTGGGCGCGACGATCTACTTCGCCGACGAGGCCGGGGTGCGCTCCGACTACCACGCGGGGACCACTTGGGCACCGGTCGGGCAGACTCCCGTGGTCGCCGCCACCGGCGACCGGTTCGGGGTCAACCTGATCTCGGCCGTGACCGCCAAGGGCAAGCTGCGCTTTGCCGCCTACGACGGCAGCTTGAACGGCCCGGTGTTCATCGACTTCTGCCGCCGGCTGCTCCACGACACTCCAGGCCCGGTGTTTGTGGTCCTAGATGGCCACCCGGTGCACCGATCGAGCGCGGTCAAGCAGTTCGCCGCGTCCACCAACGGGCAGTTGCGCTTGTTCTTCCTCCCGGGGTATGCGCCGGAGCTGAACCCGGATGAGTGGGTGTGGAAGCACGTCAAGCACGACCGCATCGGCCGCGCCGGTGTGACCGGCCCCGAGGACCTCAAAGCCAAGGCGTTGGCCGCCCTGCACCGGCTGCAAAAGCTCCCCGAGGTGGTCCGCAGCTTCTTCCGGGATCCGAACCTGCGTTACATCAACGCCTGATCAGTCCACTTACTTACATTCGCCTTGATAGTTGCTTGCTCCACTACACGGGCTAGTTCGGCCACCAGGGCGGCAACCTCAGTTGGAGGACCGGAGATGCTCAAATCAACGGTGTGCCGAGTTCCAGAGCGCGGTATGTCATCCACTTGGAGCCGTAGATACAGCACGTCGCTGTCTAGCACTGGCGTGATCTCGGCCACCACCACAGGAGCGCGGCCGTTACCGATCAGGAGATGCACGCTGGCCGCCGTGCCGGGTGCTGGTGGGCGGTGAGTAGACTGAGCTTGCATCGAAGCCTCGCCTTCGGTGCCGGCCCCGGAGGTGCTTCCATCACCTGCCGGGGCATCAACATGAGCGCTTAGACAAGTCCCAGGGCGGCCCACGGGTACAGCATGGGTACAGTGCAGCCGGGATGCAGCGGGAATTAGCGGGAAGTGTAGGGAAGCTGTTTGCGCAGGTCAGGACATATCTAGACAGGTGAACGCTTCCCCTGCTCTTTCCTGACACGGAAGAGGACGGAGGTTCAACTCCTCCCGCGCCCACTTCCACCCCTTCTACTAGCGCTTTTGGTTGCTCTAGGACTGCTCGCTCCCCCACAGCTCCCGACTGTAGGGATGCGTGGACCGGCACAGCGGTGAGAGAACGCTTAACTGTTCTCAGTTCAGACGCTCTCCTGCATACCCAGTGTCGGTGAACTTCCCCGCCGTAGCCGGCGCAGTTCCTTGAGCGGTCCGGCCGTCCTG
>DATFBI010000219.1:0-9535 GCA_035253925.1 Propionibacteriaceae bacterium | reverse complement strand
ACACCACGGCCTGGGCCGCTCAGGCCCATCTCCTGCTCATCGAGGTTGATGGGGCCGTGGCAACACTTACTCCGATTTCGGGTTTGCTGCCCGACCGACTGCTCCATCGGATGACGGCCCTGACACCACGCAATGAACTCGTTGAGCCGCCGCTAATAGTTCGCAACGATTGAGGGCTTACTGCATACGCCGCCTGTCCCGGCGATCATGTGAATGATCACCGGTGGCTCAACCGGCGTAAGAACGCTCCTCGGAGCGGCGGGCTGCGAAAAGCGTAACCATAAGCGCAGCGAAACTCAGCACGGCAACCGCGATCCGAATGATCAAATTGGAGCTGCCATCCCACGTCGCATGCAAGATCACCACGGCCACGAAAACAGCAATGGCGACAAGGATGGCACGACCGCGATGCGACGTGCCACGGATCCGTCCGATTGCCGCCATTGACAGTCCCGTCCAGGCGACGTGTCCGGCTGGTGCCAGAAGTGCGCGGAGGAGCAGGGTGCTATCAAGAGCTGCCAAGCCTCCGCTGAGCAGGGCGTTGAAGCCATAGCCCATGGTCTCGAGCGTGGCAAATCCAGCGCCGGAGGCGACTCCGAGAACGGCTGCTTGGGGCCACCCGAGACGTCGATTGATCAGGAAAACTGCGGTTGGCACGACGATCTTGCTCGCCTCTTCAATCAGGCCAACCATGATCATTGGTAGCGCGCCGAGTGCCCGCAGAGCATCGTACTCCAATGTGGCAGCCGCAATCGTACCGAGGATGCCGCCCGCGATCGCCGTGAACGCCACAGTGGCAGCATTCACTCGGATTCTGCGCTTGCCTCCGGTTGTGGCGAAGGTCAACACAGCAGCGGGAACCACCATCGAGCCGAACAAGATCATGGAGGGAAAGAAGTTGGGATTCTGCGTTGCTAGCAGCGTGCGAAGCAGCAGCAAGTACGCCCCGATGCCGGCAACCAAGACCCATAGCCAACTGAGCCGGACCAGAATGCCTGGTGGTCTAGCAGAATCCGCAGCCGGGGCTTCTGGCGTAACCGAAGGCGGCGCAGCTTCGGTGGTCGAAGGTGCGTCTGGCGGCTCCGGGATCTGGGGCGACATACATCTGCTTCCGTGAGAACTGAGGTCTGCCCTACCGCAGAACACTAACGCTGGACGCGACGTTCTTGGCTAACGAAAGAACCAGTATGTCGGCGTGGCGCTTGGCTAACGCCCAGTCTGGCCTAGGTCGTTTGGGTTCTGCTGTCGAGATCTTCGGTTGCTGCCCAGGATGCGAGCAGGGCCAGGGCGTGCTGGTGCTAGAGCCGGGTTCGGCGGCGTAAAGGGTGAGGGTAAGTCCGGGTTCGGAGATCATGTCGACGCTTTCGTAGGCCAGGTCGAGATTGCCGACCACGTCATGGTGGAAGTGTTTGGTGCCCGCGCCGTGGTAGCGGACGTTGTGGGCGCTCCAACGGCGGCGAAACTCTTCGCTGCGGGTCGACAGCTCTCCGACGAGATCGTGTAGGCCCTTGTCATAGGGATTGCGGCCGGCTTCGGTGCGCAGGATGGCAACGGAGGTGTCGGCGGCGGTGTCCCAATCGGGGTAGAAGCGATGTGAGTCGTCGTCTAGAAAGGTGTTGCGGGCGAAGTTCGGCGGGTCGCCGGAGTTCCTGTCGTATGTCCCGCCCCGGTGCGCCGCCTCCTGGCCCCAGTTCGTCGAGCAGATCTGGAACCGACAGATCGACCCCGGCAGGGTCTTCGACCTCGAACTGCCTCTGGAGCAGGCCGCCGAGGGTCACCGCGCGATGGATGAGCGACGAGTGATCAAGGTTCTCCTTCGCCCATGACCAGACGGCGGCCAGACGGTCTAATGACGACCAGACGCCGCGTTTTGCGTCTCAAGCCGGCTAGCGGGTCTGTTTTGCGACGGAATTGCCCTCGTCTGCCATCCTCAGACGAAGAACGCGTACCGCCGTGCTTGGGCAGCGAAATATCAGGAGCTCTATGACCTGTTACAGCGCAACGCCAGGCAGCGCTGAAAGGTAGCGATTGATCTGCATGTATGACCACCCGTGAATCTCGCGCAGTCCAGTTGCCATCGCCGCCAGGTAAGCCGCGCTCGGAGCCGCCAATTTCGGGGCGGTGTGCCGGTCGCGGGTGAAGGTCAAAAGCGGCACCCCGCGGCGATCACCGACCCGCAGCACGATCGAGTAGCCACCGATGCCCGTGCTGAAGCGGTCGCCACGGAAGCTAGCCGTCAGGTCGAGGGTCATGCCCGGTGATCGTCTGGTTTCCTGGGCGAGGACGTCGATGAACTGCTCTACCGTGATCAGGTACGCCCGGGCTGCAACTTGACCGTTGGCATGCGGGTCGTAGAACGCGATCCCGGCCCGCCAGGCGGATGATCGACCGGCGAAGTACACGCCGCCTCTGATCAGTAAGCCGAAGCTGTCCGCAGGATCGCTGGTGTCCCGGCATCCTGGGTAGTGGCGTTCGCTGCCGTCGGGTCGGCCACCGCGAAGGTAGTAGCTGAACCGTTCCCGACTCAGGTTCGAACCGTAGGCGAGATACCAGATGCGCTTCACAAGAACTCGCTATTGAGGCAGCGCACTTTCCTCCCGTGCGGCCGCCGCCTCCGCGAGCAGGACCTGCTTCGCCTGTTCGTAGACGCTCATCGCCTCCGCAGGCGACTGTCCGACCGCCGTCACTCCTATTCGTCCGTGCTCGGTGAGTGAGCTGATCATGTGGAAAACAACTCCGGTCTGCCGTGACTCGTCGAAATGCAGGCCATGCCGCGCCACGATATCGAACAGATCCTCTACCGCCAAAGCCTGCAGCTCGTCGCTCTCCAGATGATCAGTGGCCACCAGATACCGCGGCTTGCCGCTTGGCAGCAGGAACTGGCCGGACGCACCGTCGTACGAGCCATCGGTCAGGAACTGCAGAGTAAGGAACGGGTGGGTGGTGCCGCCCCTGCGCAGGTTCAGCTCAATGGCGTACGCCGCCCAGGCGCCGGTGCTATCCCGCTTTACGACGAAGTCGAGTGCGAATCGGCCGATGGCACCCTCCTTGGCCAACCGCTCAGCAATCTTGACTGCCGGCTCACTGATCAGTCGCGAATAATCCCGGTCGGCTGGGAAGATGCAGCCAAGGTAGCTCTGTCCGGTCGCGCCCCCCAAAAGCTGATCATGAGTTGATAGCAGCTCTACGCTACGGTCGGGAAGTACTCGGAGTTGGACGCTCGGGCTACGCAGCTCCTCACCCACGAGCCGCTCCTCCACGATTCCGCCGTTCTCCTCGAACTTCGCCTCGTACACCTCCATCGGTGTAGTACCCAGCTCGAGCTGCATCGAGCGGACCCGGGCTGCCACCTTGGAGCGACGGTCGGAGCCGGCCAGGTCGCCTACGCCCCGCAGATCGACCAACGCATTGCCCGCTCCGGAAACTCCCTCGTTCAGCTTGACGATCACTTCGCTGATACTCGGCCGCTCGTCGAGCATCCCTACGATGGCGTCGCTGACCTCCTCGAAGCTGTGGAGATCCTCCACTCCGAGCGGATGCGGCACTCCCTCCTCAGCGAACAGTCGGCGGCCGCCCGTTTTACTCCCCAGGCCGGCGAGCCGCGGATCGGGGCCATACATCGGGATGCCGAGGGTTAGCGCGATATCGCGTTCGAGCCCGCTGGTGCTGTATGGGATGAGGTGGCAGCGCTCCCGGTTGGGGATCCTGGCAGCGATCTTCGCGAGCATCCGAGGACGTGCCAACAGCTTCTCGCTCAGCGGTCGAGGTGACGAGTCATCAACCGAAACCAACATCAGCCTGGCCATCGCGTGACTGGGTATCACTCCAGGCAGCAGCGCCAGGTAGTACTCCACGATGCTCGGCTTGATCGGCATCGACGTGACGTAGATCATTCGCAGCCGCGGCTGACGGAGCAACAACAGGAGGAACAAGAACCGTTCCTCGAAAGCCTGCCCCAAGCTGCCTGAGCCAGGTGTGGTGCGTTCGAGTCTGACCGAAGGCAAGACCACCACTGACTCATCCTCAAGATCAAGTCGTATTGCGTCCCAGACGGCCGGCAGCCGCTCCTGCAGCCGGGCGAAGCGATGGTTGCGATCGTGCTCGTTTAAGTCGGATAAACGCGGCGTCGTCGTTTGACGGTTGGCATCGAGCTGGGTCACGAAGGCACCTCCGCTGCGCTGTTGATCATGCGAGACACGTTGAACGCCCGGATGGACCTGCGAAATCCTCGCAGTTCGAGAACGCCGACCGATTCACCTACTACGTCGCGCTCGACCGCGCTGAACACCCTCTGCGCCACCAGCACCTGACCCGATTTGGCCTCCGCGCACAACCGGGCGGCAAGGTTAGTGACTGTGCCGATGGCTGCGTAGTCGAAACGGCCCTCATAGCCGATCCGGCCCAGCGTGGCAAAGCCTTGGGCAATGCCGACGCCGAAGCCAAGATCATGGCCGAGCCTGCTCCAGCCGCCAATCAGTGTTCGTACTCGGTCACGCATAGCCAGGGACATCTCTACCGCTCGTCGGGCGGGCTCGTCGAGGGGAATCGGATCGTTGAAGAACACCATCAGCCCGTCGCCCGTAAAGCGCTCCAGAGTGCCCTGGTAACGGAAGATCAACTCGCCGAGGGCCGCATGGTATTCGGCGAGCACCGCCATCACCTCTTCAGGCTCACTTGATTCCGCGAACGCAGTGAAGCCCCGGAGATCGCAGAAGACGACGACGATCTCGCGCCGGTGACTTCGCAGCACCGAGTCGTCGCCGGAGTTGATCACCAGCTCAGCAACCTGAGGGGAGAGGAATCGCCGCAGTCGACTCACCCGCTGCAGCTCCTCCAACTGGGTCTGCACCCGAGCCTCGAGCTCTGCGTTCCAGCGGGTCAACTCAGCCGCCTGGTGCGTGATCGTGTCGTGGTATCGCTTGATTCGGGCCAACGAGGCCACGCGGGCGAGCAGCTCGCCTTGGTGAAACGGTTTGCTAATGAAGTCGTCGGCTCCAGACTTGATAGCCCGCGTCTTCTCGTAGTCTCCGCTTGCGGTGATCATGATGACCGGAAGAAACGCCGTACTCGGCTCGCTCCGGATCCGCCGGCACACCTCGTAGCCGTCGATGCCCGGCATCAGGATGTCCAGCAGAACAAGATCAATATCCGAGGAAGACAGCAGCTCGAGTGCCTGCTCACCGGAGGTTGCGGTGATCACCTGGTAGCCCTGTGGGGATAGAACGGCGTCCAGGAGCCGCAAATTTGGCGGCTGATCATCAACCGCCAGTATGGTCACGTGTTCAGTCATCGGGGGACCACCCGGGCAGGAACTCAGTGATCTGCCGAGGGAGATCACGAACGTTGATGGGCTTGCTCAGATAGCCGTCAAAGCCGTTGCGAAGCGCACGTTCGCGGTCCTCTGACATCGCAAATGCGGTCAGCGCGACGATCGGAATGTTAGAGCCCATCGGAGTCCGCTTGATTGTCTTCATCGTCTCCGTGCCGTCGATGCCGGGCAGCTGGAGGTCCATCAGGATTATGTCTGGCTGGTCCTCAAGGGCGCGCACAATCCCGTCCTCGCCCGAGCGCGCTTCAACCACGTCGAAACCCGCGTGCAGAAGTACGTCCCGCACCAGTTTCAAATTCAGCAGATTGTCCTCTACGACAAGGACGCGACTTGGAGCTGCCATTTCACTCTTGAGAGGTCGTTTCGACGATCCCGGAGTGGGCGGGCGGGAGAGCGGTGTCGGCCTGCGGTAGCACCTGCAATCTTCGCAACACTGCGGTCAGGTCGTCTCGGCTCACCGGCTTCGTCAAGTACCCAGCGGCTCCGGCGGACAGACCACGTGCTGCCTCATCCAAGATCGACACGATGATCACTGGTATCTCACGAGTTACAGGTGTGGCTTTGAGCCTCTCGAGCACCATCCAGCCGTCCGTACCGGGCAGGCGTATGTCAAGTACCACGGCTGCTGGATGCAGTCGATGGACATCGGAAAGCCCCTCGTCGCCGTCACGAGCGCGAACCACTCTCAGTCCTGTCCCTGTCAGGTAGGCAGAGAGGAGGTCGAGCGAAGACCTGTCATCATCGATGATCACCACGACGGGCTCGCGACTTTCTGCAGACTCAGCAGCATTCGCCTCGACGGTGTCGGCCTGGACGCCGAGCGGTAGGGCTACATGGAAAGCACTACCGTGACCGAGCTCGGACTCGAGCCAGATCCGACCGCCCAGCAGGGTCACGATCTTGCGACACAGCGTCAGTCCAAGCCCGGTGCCCTCTTCTTTCGGCGCTTCACGTGGTCCTTGCTGGAATGACTCGAAGATTCGCTCCCGGTCCTCCATGGCGATGCCCTGGCCGGTGTCGCGAACTGTGATCAGGAGTTCATCGCGGACCGGCTCGGCGATCACTTCTACGCGTCCACCATCGTGGGTGAACTTGACTGCATTGCTGAGCAGATTAACCAATACTTGACGGACGCGGAGCTCGTCAGAGGTGAGCTGATCCACCGATGGAGCGATGGACTGGCTCACCGTAATGCTGTGCCGGGCCGCTCGCTCGCGAACCATGGAGACCGCATATTCCACGGCCGCTGCGACCGAGAACGTCGAAAGCGCGACTTCCATCCGGCCCGCCTCGACCTTCGAAAGATCGAGGATCTCGTTGAGCAAGGCCAAGAGATGCTGGCCGGAGCTCAGGATGTCCCTAAGGTACTCGTCCTGGCGCTCATTGAGGTCGCCGAAGAGCCGCTCGAGCAACACCTCGGAGAATCCGATTACCGCGTTCAGAGGGGTACGGAGCTCATGCGACATGCTGGCCAAGAAGTCGGACTTGTGTTGGCTCATCACCTCCAGTTCGGCGCTCTTCTTCTCGAGCTCATGAAAGAGCTGTGCGTTGTAGACCGCCGTCGCCGATTGGCTGGCAAACGTCTGGAGGAATTCGGCTGCCTCCTCGGAGAATGCACCCGGTGAACGCCTACGAACGACGAGAGCGCCAATAATGCGGTCGGCGCGGAGCACTGGTACCGCCATCACAGATCGCCAGCCGTCGTCGTACAACAGCTGGAGGTGTGGGTCAAGCTCGACCTGCGACAGATCGGGTACGAATACCGGATGAGCCTCGCGCGCGGCGCGGCCCACCAGCGTCGTCTCCAATTCAATGCGAATGGTGCGCAGCCGCGCTAGCAGCTCGGGGCTGCTGCCGTAAGCCGTACGAACTGAAAAACACCGCTCCTCTTCGAGGTACTCCATGACGGATCCGCCGTCGCAGCCCGCAAACCGGACCGCGTTTTTGATGATGTTGGACAGCACCTCATCCAGCACCAAGCTGGATCCAACGGTCTGGCCAACTTCGCTCAGGGCCTCCATCTGCTCAAGTCGGCGGGCAAGTTCTGCGCCTCGGTCCTCTAGCGCTCGCACCAGATGGACATTCCGCACGACGATTGCCGCCTGGGCAGCAAAGCTTTCAAGCAGCGCCTCCTCCCGGTCGTCGAAGGGGTCGACCTCGGTGCGGTACAGGGAAAGGCCTCCAACTACCTCGCCGTCGAGCAGCAGTGGTGCTGACATCGAGCTGCGGATGCCGCCCAGATGCTGCACGTCGACGCGCACGAACTCGGTGTCGGTGAGCACGTCGGGGACCTTCTGTACCCGCCGTTCTACTGCGGCCCGTCCGATTACCGTGCCCCGGTTCACCTCCATCGGGAAGTCGGTGATGTTGCGGACGAACTCCTGCGATAGACCGACGGAGGATGCGAGTCGGAAGGTGCCATCTTCGATCAGGTAGATTGCGGCGACGTGGGAGCGGCATAGCCGCCGAGCGCTCTTGACGACGGTATGGAGTACTGCGTCGGGGTCCGAGGTCGACCGGCCAAGTGCGCTGAGGACCTCGTTCGTGGCCTTGAACTGTTCCGTGGCGTCGATGTAGTCCCGCAGCAGTCTGCGGTGGTCCTCAACGCTCGGCATTGACACGGCCAACTGCACCTTCTCTGAGTGCGCTCGGTCCCGAGACGCTTCAGGCTCAGTTTGCTCGACTTGACCGGTTGGGCGCAACGGAGCCTCGTCCACCGGGCACACTCCGAGGACAGCGTGACGCCGACGCGCGAAGCTGTTGCGACATGCTCGCAATGCCATTTCTTCTCGGCAGTTTCTTCTCGGCAGTGCGCTCGTCTGGGCTGCTCTCGCGAGAGCGTTCACGCGGCTCGCGTACCGGGCCGCGTTCGCTACAGCAGCATCAATCGTTCGCTGTACCGGAGGCTGACGCCATGGCGGATGACTTCAAGACAATCCAACTCAGCCTTTCCGAACTCCGAGAGGTCGCCGGCTACGCGGTGGCGTGCGCCCGGCCGGCATTGGTGATCTTCGAACGTGAACGCCCTCACGATCGGCGCCCACGAGCGGCCATCGAGGCTGCGCAGGCGTTCGCGGATGGAGGCGAGCGGACCAAGGCGCTACGGGACAGCGCGTGGGCAGCTCACCGGGCGGCTCAGGAGGCCCGCGATGCGGGCGAGGCTGCGGCCAGCGACGCTGCGCGCGCGGCCGGCCACGCGGTGGGTGCGGCGTTCCTCCACCCACTGCCAAAGCCAGTCAGGTCAAGCACATTCTCGGATCGGCCGCTTACGCCGCACGTGCGTTCGAACTCTCCGCGGGAGACGATCCCGCCGTTGGACTTGATCAGATCACGCAGTTCCGGCTCCTCGCACCTCCCGTCCTCGTGGAGGTCCTGAGGCGTTATCCGAGCGCACCGCCGGTGGTCGACGTGTCGGGGAGCTGATTCGAACACTCGACGCGTCGCTGCGACGATCGGCGACCGACCGATAACCAACCGGCTCCCGAGACGCGTTCCCGCGGGAACGTTTGTGACAGATCGAACGGCTAACGGGACCGTAGGAGCATCGCCAAATGCGCCCGTCTTCGCGGCCGCCACACGACGACGTCGAGCGTGCCGCCCCACAGAAAATCCTTCTCGCATTGTGAGAAGTTCTGTCGTCTTACTCGGTGCCGCAACGACTACTCCAATGAGAGGTTCTCTCACCGGGCCGCACCAGTAGTCCACCTTCCGGAGCCGCGGATGTCGGACGGGAGGGATGCGGGGGCAGCACCCGCCGGCTCCACTATCGGGCTTCATGCGCGAGCAACGACCCGAAAACCGAGGCGCAGCGGTCTGCGTCGACTGCGACAGCAATAAGGAGAAGGTCTCGCAGCGCCTTCCACATTCCGGCACGGGGAGCTGGTAGGACCCGCTCGGTGCTGAACCGAGGGTTGTCCGCTACCCGAGCCGTTGCGCCCGGCGGAGTAGGTGGCGTTGCTCGGGCCGGCTCAGCGAGTGCTGGGCGGCCTGCAGGTAGAGGACGCGGGCTGTCTCAGGATCCCCGGCCTGCTCGGCCAGGTGGGCTCGTACGGCATCGACGCGATAGTGGCCCACCAGGCCAGGAAGGTCGGCGACGGCGTCGAGCTCGATCAGGGCCGACTGAGGTCCGCGTACCTGGGCCACCGCTACGACCCGGCTCAGCATGGCCATGGGGCTCGGGGCCAGCGCCAACAGATGGTCGTACAG
>DATFBI010000218.1:0-10084 GCA_035253925.1 Propionibacteriaceae bacterium | reverse complement strand
ATACAGATTGATCGATCCGTCGACATCAAGGCCAACACCACTGAAGACCATGGAGGCAAACTACTCCCCGGACGCGCCCGTCAACTCAACATCCGCTCGCACGCCGGTCGGTAACAGGATTCAAGACGGCGAACTGTGTTGCGTTAGGCAGACGAGTGCAGCAGTGTGTAGGCGAACCCGTCGCCGCGACTTCTCGCTGCCGGGTGCACTGAAGTGCGCGAAGATGTCGGGGAAGCTGGGGGATCCGGTCCATGACAACTTCGTCAGCAGCGCCGACGGATTCACAGGCACATGCCGATCTCCATGTTGTGTCTGGAGAGGTAATTCACTCGCCATGATCACTGCGCCGGACTGCATCTTGAGCTTGGCATTGATCTCCTTGATCTGTGCACTTGATCAGGGGAACGTCATGGCAACGATGAGCGGAGTCGTCGGCACCGCCCGCGCTTGAGAACACCCGGACCTGGGACCGCTGCGCCTTCGTCGGCGAGGGTGGCAGATCACATTCGCCGTCTCAGAGTTGTTGATCCATAAGCAGATCACGCTGTACGGCTCCTGGGTCACCTCACTGCGTCACATAGAGGATCTGCTCGAGCATCTGGTGCGCTGGGACCTTCGTCCGGAACGCATCGTGACGCACCAGTACTCGCTGCAGCATGCCGACGAGGCCTACCGCGTAGCAGATCAGGGAGCTGCGGGCAAGGTCTGCACTGTGTTCGATTGAGCTTCCGCCGGAACGATCGCTGTACGACGCTGTGCAGATCACAGCGAGTTCGAGATTTTGATCTTCAGCGGCGGTTGGGGTCCCTGATGGAAGGTGTACCGAAAGGGCATCCCAACCGCCCAAGAATGGCCGTACTGTCGGTGCCGTGAACAAATGCGCAGAGGTTCGCAGGATCCCCATCTCATCGCGTGCCAACGGCGCTGAGCGCCTAACGGGTACATCATGAACCCCCGCTACGACTTCACCGGCCAGGTCGCCCTGGTGACCGGTGCGAGCTCCGGCATGGGTCTGGCCACCGCCCAGGGCTTCGCCCAAGCCGGCGCCGCCGTTGTACTCGTCGACATCAACGGCGACGCTGTCCGTGCCGCCACCGACGAGCTGCACGCCGCCGGGCACCAGGTTCTCGGCCTCACCTGCGACGTCGCCTCCGAGGAGCAGGTCGCCGCCACGGTCGACCAGACCGCCGCCGCGTTCGGCCGGCTCGACATGGCGTTCAACAACGCTGGGATCATGGTCCCGCTCGCCGATGCCGCCGAGGAACCCGCTGAGAGCTTCGACCGGGTGAACGCTGTCAACTACCGCGGGGTATGGGCGTGCATGAAACACGAGCTACGACACATGCGAGAGCAGGGCAGCGGCGCCATCGTGAACTGCTCATCCCTCGGCGGGCTGGTCGGCAACCCCGGTCGCGCCGCCTACCACGGCTCCAAGCACGGCATCATCGGCCTCACCAAGAGCGCCGCCTTGGAATACGCATCACGCGGGATCCGCATCAACGCCGTCTGTCCAGGGACCATCGAAACACCCATGGTCACCGACATGATCGCAAACGACCAACTCGACGCCTCCGATGCGGTGGCGAACCAACCCATCGGCCGGTTCGGGCGCGCCGACGAGATCGCCGCCGCCGTACTTTGGCTGTGCAGCCCGGGCGCCAGCCTCGTCGTCGGCGTCGCGTTACCCGTTGACGGCGGCTACACCGCCCGGTGAATCCGCGAGGCCTACCTTGCGCCCGTCATCGTGGCAGGCCTGATCAGAGCCAACCTCGCCGCCGGAACAGCAACACCAGGAGAACGCCGACGATGAGCATCAGCACGAGTACGGCCGGATAACCCCATCGCCAGCCGAGCTCAGGCATGTGGGTGAAGTTCATCCCGTACAGACCGACAATCACGGTCCAGGCGATGCCGATCGACCCCCAGGCAGTCACCTTGCGTACGAAGCGATTGAGCTCAGTGGACACCCGCGTTTGGAACAGGTCGATCATTTCCTGCAGGTACTCGCGCTCAAGATCAGCCGTGTGCTGCAGATGGCGGAAGCCCTGCTGCGAGTTTCGCACCCGGCGCAGGTCCGTCTGCATCAATCCTTCCTGCAGACCCATTGTCTCGATCAAGTTCGCGAACGACTCTGCGGCCTGGGCGGCACTGGTACGGATCGCTTCGAGGTCATGGCGGAGATCGAACAGATCTTGCAATAGCGCTTCGGCTTTCACCGGATCCTTCTGTGAGACGTCCTGTTCCAGCTGTGCGATACGAGACGAGGACTCGCTGATCAGATTCTCGTGCGTCTGCATCTCTTCGGCCCGAATTGCGCCGACGAGCTCGAACGGACTGGCCGGACGCAGCTGGCCGCTGTCGATCCGCTGGCGTACAGCAGTGAGCTCCCGTTGCGCGATCTCCGCTGTCAACGACGAACTCGTCGGGCCGAGCACGGTGATCAAGACTTTTGGGGTCAGAAAGAGTTTCAGCGGCACGAAATACAGGCGTCCATCGGAGCCGCGGGCGAGTCCATTGATCGCGCTGAAGTGGTGGTCGGCGTAGAAGCGCATCTTTGGCACCGGAGACCGGGTGTGGCACTCCTGGATGTCGCTCGCCTTGGCGTCGATCAGATCACCGAGCAGCGCCATACTGTCCTCATCTGTGTGGTCGAAGTCCAGCCACAGCGTGCCGCCCTCCCGAGCGGCGGCGTCACGTACCTCCGCCATGGACAACGATGCGGCGCCTGCCGGCGAGATCAGCCGTGCCTCCATGGGACCATCCTGACTGCGACAGCTGAGCCCGATCATGCCAGGGTCTGAGCGTCACAAACGCGGGGCGCGTACCCGGTTCCACCACAGCGATAGCCCGACGGCGATCGCAACGAGCAGTCCCCCGGCGCCGGCAAACCACGACGCGATGTCGACCTGCTTCTTCACCACCGTCACCTCGCTGGGCAGATCAGCCAGCGCCTTTTGCAGCTGCTCGGCGCTTTCGGCCCGGTAGTACTGGCCGCCGGTGGTTTCCGCAATGGCCTGTAAGGCTTCCTCGTCGATGATCCGCGGGCTGCGCCCCCATCCACGGCCGGCACCGGCACCCGAACCACCACCCAGACCGCCGCCAGCCCACCCTCCGGCCTGCTGGCCGGTGCAGGCCATTCGCGTAGGGGTGGTGGTGCCGAATCCGATGGTAAACACCCGGACACCGCGGACGGCGGCCACTTCGCTCGCCTTCGCCGGTTCCACGCCCTGGGTGTTCGCGCCGTCGGTCAGCAGCACGATTACGTGTGCCGCGTAGCCCGACCGCTGGGCCGATTCCGCATCGATTCCGGTGGGTGCCACGGTCGGGTCGATCGCCGCGATTCCGTCGATCGAGGTAAGAATTGCCGAGCCGATTGCCGTACCGCGTGCCGTTGACACGTTGTTGATCGCTTCGATCAGCTTGTCGGCGTCGGTGGTCGGCGGCACCTGCAGCCCGGCGAGGCCGGCGAAGATGACGAGGCCGATCTTGGTGCCGCCGGCCTGGGATTGGATGAAGGAGATCGCCGCCTTTTGGGCGACCGTGAGCCGGTTGGGTTCCACATCGGTTGAGCACATGGATCCCGACACGTCCATCGCCAACATGATCGTGGTGGAGTTGGACGCCACCGGCACACTCGCCTGCGGCCGTGCCGCCCCGACGCTCAACGTGGCGAATCCGAGCATCAGCAGCAGGCTCGGGATCAGCCGGGTCCACCTCGTACGGCCGGGCAGCGCGGTGCGTACTAGGGCGATCGAGGTCACCCGAACCGCCGCTCGCCGGCGGCGACGCCGTAGCAACCAGAGAATTCCGCAGAGCAGCGGGATGATCAGCAGCGACGCTAATGCCCACGGCCAGCTGAACGTCATTACACGAGCCTTCCCGTCCGTAGGCCGGTGAGCAGGGCGCCGGTGGCGAGCAGCCCAAGCGCGACGACGATGAACCCGCCGGCTAGCGGTACATCCTGCTTGGCCACAGTCAGCCGCAGATCGATCGTGCCGGCAACACTGTCAAGCTCCGCAGTGTCGGATGCCGGGCGGTAGCTGCCGCCGGTGGTCTGCGCGATGGCGGTCAACTTCTCCGCATCCAATGCCGTGTGCAGCCGGTACCCATCGACCTCGAGGGTCGTACCGGTGGCGGTGCCGACGCCAACGGTCTCGATGTGAATGCCGGCGTTCTGCGCGATCGTCGATGCCGCCATCGCCGCGTCCCCGGCGGCCTGGCCCCCGGTGTCCTCGCCGTCGGAGAACAACACGATGGTGGCCGAGCCCCAGTAGCCGATGTCGGGCAGAGCGCCGTCTTCGCCGATCGTCACCGACTTGCCGGTGATCGCGCTCAGCGAACCGAGAATGGCCGCAGCGAGCGATGTCCCACCGGCGGTCCGGAGGTTCTGCACCGCAGCCTTGGCCGCCGCGCGATCCTCGCTCGGCAGAGACGTGGTCAGTGCACCCTGGTCGAACCCCACGACGCCGATGTCGACAGTGTCGGGCTGGGCGTCGATGAACGTCGACGCCGCCTGCTGTGCAGCCGCCAGCCGGTTCGGCGCGACGTCGTCAGCGTTCATGCTGTTGGACGTGTCCATCGTCAGGATGACCGTGCCGGCACTTCGTCCGACCGGCAGCGAGGCGGCCGGCCCGGCCACGGCAACCGCCAGCAGCATCACCCCACCCAGAAAGAACCACAGCCCAAGCGGGTTAGTGCGCCGGTTAGTTACCGAGACTCCTGCTGCGGCGAGAGCGGCAGCTCGGCGCCGTACTGCGAGGACGGCACCGACGGTCAGTGCGGCGGCGAGGAGGAGTCCGAGAATGAGGAGCAGCGGATACGAGAGACTCATCAGCGCCTCCGCTGGGTCTCGGCGATGACGGCTAGGAGCACCTCGACGAGATCGCTGCCAGTGTCGACCCGGTGCAGCGGCACCCCTGCCCGGCGCATGCCGGACCGAAGCCCGGCGTCCCGCTCCTCAACCCCGTCGCTGAACCTGGCGCGGAACCAGGGATCGGAGGATTCCACGAGAAGCTGCTCGCCCGTCTCGGCGTCCTCGACCACGATCAGACCCACCTCGGGTATGGCGTCGTCCGCCGCGTCGACCACCCGCAACGCCACGACTTCGTTCCGATGCGCGAGCCGGATGAGAGGACGTCCCCACTCACCTGTGCCAATGAAGTCCGAGATCACCACAATGAGGCAGCGCCGGGCCAGTGATGCAACGGCGTCGAGCATGGCGGCGAGGTCTGTGGTCGCCGCCGCTCGGGTGCCGGGCGCGCGCTGGAGTTCGCGTCCGATCCGCAGCGCATGGTTGCGTCCAGTGCCGGGCGGAACGATGCGAGCCGCACCGGTTTGGTACAGCGCTGTGTCATAAAGCACTGCGCCGACGCGGTTGCCGCTTCGTCCGAGCAGCCTGGCCAGGACGAGTGCGAGTTCGGCGAGCACGTCCTGCTTTCCGCGGCCCGGACCGCCGACCACCATGGATGCCGATCGATCGAGGACCAGCCAGGTGGTCAGCTCGCGGTCCTCGTTGAACTCACGCACCTGGGGTTCATCGAGGCGGGCGGTGACATTCCAGTCAATGTGACGGGCGTCGTCACCTTCGACGTACGGCCGCAACCCCGCAAAGTCGAAGCCACTCCCCCGCCGCGGCGTACGGTAGCCGCCCTGGATGCGTCCGTCGAGCCGGCGCACGACCCGCCACTCCAGCATGTGGAGCAAGCGGTCGGGCGCGAAGATCATGGCTGCAGCACCACGTCCGGAACAGGTACGGCGCGCAATACGCGAATGAGAATGCTGTCGGCATTGAGGTCGTCGGCCAATGCCTCGTACGACAGCACTAGCCGATGCCGCAACACGTCGAGTGCCACTTCGTCGATGTCATCGGGCAGCACGTACTCACGGCCGCGCAGGAACGCCAGCGCCCGGCCGCCCAAGACAAGCGCGATCGTGGCCCGCGGGCTTGCCCCATAAGTCACATACCGGTCCAAGTCGCCGAGGCCGACGTCTCCTGGCGAGCGGGTGGCAGCGACGAGGCGTACGGCGTAGTCGACAATCGCCGGATCGACGTAGATCTGCCCGACGCGGGCCCGCATCCGGATCAGGTCCTCCGGTGTCAGCATCACCTGCGGCGGACCAGGCGGGAGTAGTGCCCGCCCGACCACCGCATGCTCCTCCGGCGAGGTGGGATAGCCCACCACGACCTTCATCATGAATCGGTCGACCTGAGCCTCGGGCAGCGGATAGGTGCCGTCGGACTCGATCGGGTTCTGGGTCGCCATTACCAGGAACGGCTCGGGAACGGGAAACGTCTCCCGACCGATGGTCACCTGCCGCTCCTGCATCACCTCCAGCAGCGCACTCTGCACCTTGGCCGGGGCACGGTTGATCTCATCTGCCAGCAGCAGATTGGTGAACACTGGCCCCAGCGACACCTCGAACTCACCGGACCGCTGGTTGTAGATTCTCGTCCCGACGAGGTCGGCCGGCACCAGATCAGGGGTGAACTGGATCCGTTGGAACTGCCCGCCGATCGCGCCGGCAAGCGACTTGACGGCGAGGGTCTTGGCCAGCCCCGGCACGCCTTCGACGAGCAGGTGACCGCCGGCAAGCATGGCGATCGCCATCCGTTCGAGCAGCACATCCTGGCCGACGATCGTGCGCTTGACCTCGAACAAAACCGGCTCGAGCGGGTTTGTCGTCATGGCATCCCTTCCCTCGATCGTTCGACGTCCTCAGGACTAGGCCGTGGCCCCAGAACAGTTTCAGAGGGCCACGCCCCAAGGGCGTTGAACAGGTTGCCCCCCTTTGCTGACAACAACGTCCAGTTCACAGTTGCGGCCCTCTGAGCAGCCCGGGCCCGGTGCCCCCACCCAACGCGGTACCGATCGGGACGGCGAACCCGATTCCGGCGAACGCGTCGTCCTTTCCTGGGTCGGCGATCGACACGACGAGCCCGACGACAACTCCCTGGGAATTCAGCAACGGACCGCCGGAGCTGCCCGGATTTACAGCAGCGTCGAACTGAATCAGTCCGGACAAGGAGCCCGCCTTGGCATTGGTCGTGCGGTTCAGACCGGAAACGATGCCTGTGGTCGTGCTGGCCCGCAGCCCCAGCGGGTTCCCGATGGCCACCACGTCCGAGCCGACGGCGACACCTCCGCCAAGAATTGCCGGAACCACGACCTCCGGAAGCTTGTTTGGAGTCAGCGCGGCAATGTCGATCTTCGGGTTTGCGAAGGCGACCGCCGCAGCTGCCTTGGTGCCGTCGGCGAACAGGATCGAGATGCTGCCGCCGTCTGCGATGACGTGATTGGCGGTAAGCACAGTGCCGGTGTCGCTGACGATCACGCCAGACCCAAGCGAGCCCGTCGAGGTGGTGACCAGCACCACCGACGGTACGACCTGGCGGTACATGTCGGTGATCGGCAGCAGCGTCGCCGTTTCCTTCGGGGTCGGGGTCGGCGAAGCCTGGTTGGCCGGGGTGGCGGAGCCGGACCCGAGCTTGAACGCCAACGCGGCGATAATCACCATGGCCACGACGAGTACTGCTGCGGCTGAGACAATCCAGCGCCAACCGGTGGCCCGCATGACTTGCCGGTCTTCAGGCGTGGGCGGTTGGTTCGATCCGGGGTCTTCGGGCTGACCTGGAGCCGCGGACGATGCGCTGACTGCGCCCACGTCGGCGCCGGGCGCGCGGAAACCGCGAAGTCGTCCAGCCCCGGCGGGGTCCATTAAGTAAGAGTAGAACCCTCCCTAAGAACGCCCTGTGCGTCGCTCATGCACTCTGCACCAGCTTCGACGCCCCATGATCATCGGAAGATGGCAACCTGACTGCGACCCAATCACCGGGGTTCAGATATCACAGGATCGGACACCATCAGTGCGTGGAGCTGCGCGGGGTCCGGTCTTACGTCTTACAGGTCTCAGCTGAGTTTTTGCTTGGCCTCGGTGAAGCCTTCGCGAACCGTTTCTTCGAGCACCTTTACGTCAACGTCGGCCAGCTTATTAATGTAGAGGCAACTCTTGCTGGTCGTGTGCTTGCCCAGCCTGGATAGCGGCTCAGCCAGAAATTTGTCAAAGCCCAACATAAAGTACAGCGTCAGGTTCTGCTTGCGCGGCGAAAAAGCCGCCAGTGGCCAATCGCCCTCCTGTGTGCTGCGCTCGGATTTGTAATGGTATTTGCCGAAGCCGATGATGCTCTCTCCCCACATCCGCGGCTCCTCGCCGGTGGCGCGCCTATACATATCGAGCAGCACGTAACTGTCCTGGCGCTTGGTCTGGTCGTCCACCGCGTCTAGAAAGTCTGTCACGCTGCTGTCGTTTTCTTTAGTCTTGAGCTCGCCCATAGGCGTATTATAAACCCTCAGTTCCGGCAATGCTTGGCTATGCCTATCACACCGGTGCCAAATTAAGCCATGGGCGAGGCGCCAATTCGGACGGCTCGGCCAGCGTCCAGGCGCACACGAGAATAAGCTACGGACTCGGAGTCAAATTTAGGTGCGAATACGCGTCGTAAACAAATTCGTTCCAGTCATTGGCGCTTGAAACAAACTGAATCTTAATCGTGATGGAGCTTTTACCGGATGTGAAGCTTGCAGGTATTTCAAACGAATCGTAACGCGCCTTGTGAAAAACGTTCACGCCGCCGGTGTACCAGATGCCCACCTGAGCATTGTTCACATACACCCTTGCTTTCTGGTTGGCAACGCCGTGATCCATTATGCGCGACAGTCTGACGCCCTGGTTTGCCGGGCTAATGCTCATCGTAAACTGGCTCGTCCCTCTATGCGCTCTTCCCAGTCCGCTAAAGACAGCGGCGACATCTCTCCCGAAATAGTCACTCGTAAAACTTCCGGTCCAGTTTTGCGAAGTAATACTGTAGTTGTGCGCTGCCTCACTGGCAGCATTCCGAATTTGAAGTGAATCGGTTTGCACGAGGGATTCCCTATTTTTGGCAATATAGGCGAAGACTGTCCCTTCATACGTCGCATTCAGATCGTCTGCGGGACCATGCTCGAGTTTGAAAAGCAAGCTTTTTTCAAAAGGCATTGCGTCCGCGAGCTCAAGGCGGTACATAGAAGTTAGTCTTTTGCCGGCATTTACATATCTCAGCGGCGCACCATGCACCGGCAAGTTGAAAATGCCCTTGCTGAAATAGAATCCGCCATTAAACACATCTTCAGTTCCGGTTCCATGGATTTGAGGATTGTAGGACGACGAATTGATAAAAATCCGCTCGTCACCTTCAAGTACCTCATCAACAGTCGAATTGCTGATTGTGAGCAAACTGCCCACGACATGGCCCGTCCCGGAAGGGAAATTGCCCCAGACAAAATCTCTGCCTGTTGTCGTCGGCGCTTCGCGGCTATATCGCGCGACGAAGTAGCCCGAATCGGTGTTTAAGTTGCTGTACGCCGTGGGATTGTATTGCGTGACAGCGGTTGCGTTGGTTATGGTTTGTCCTGAGCCGTTGACCAAAACGACCCTGGCGGATGTCCCATACGGCATCGGAAAATAGTTGTAGTACGTATGCGTCGTTGGATCGACTCCAACCAGAAGGCCTTTCATATTTCCTTCTCCGCTTGACCCGATACCGAAGAAAAAGCCGAGCGGCACATCGACACTTGGCGCCGTTTCGCCGTCCCAATACGCCTGCACGCGCCCATTCTTTAAGATATCGAGTGTTGCGGCGTCCAGGGTGAATGGTGCCGGATAGGCAAAAGTTCTGGTCCCTGTCCAAGTTTGTGTGACAATTGTGTAGTTGTGTGCTGACTCGGACGTAGTACTACCAACGTCTAACGTATCTGTTTGGACCAGATTGCCGTTTGGCTGTTTTGTTCTCACCCAATAGTAGAACTCGTTCCAGTCAATTTGCGCGCTGACAAATTGTACCTTAACGGTAATTTGTGTCTTTCCCTGCGTCAGGTTCGCCGGGATAGTAAAATCGCTATCTCGCCAGTTGTTGCTCAGGTCAGTACCCGGCGTCGACCAACGGCCAGCCAGCACACCATCGACGTAGACATCCGCCGTTTGATCAGCAATACCGTAATCAAGCCTTCGCGTCAAAACGACACCGGAATTTGAAGCCTGTATAGCAGCC
>DATFBI010000217.1:0-12774 GCA_035253925.1 Propionibacteriaceae bacterium | reverse complement strand
GAATACCGCTGGACTGCCGCGACTCCCAGAGCATCTGGAGGTTGCTGCCTACTATGTCGTCTCCGAAAGCCTGACGAACGTGGCCAAGCACGCGCAGGCCAGCAAGGTGACGGTCGATGTCGGAGTCAGCAACAACATGTTGATCGTGGAGGTCGTTGATGACGGCGTCGGCGGCGCCGACTCCGAGCGCGGGAGCGGACTGCGAGGGCTGGCCGATCGTGTTGAGGCTTTGAACGGCAGTCTGCGAATTTGGAGCCCTACCGGCAAGGGCACCCGGGTACGAGCGGAGTTGCCGTGCGGGTAGCCATCGCGGAGGACAGCGTGCTATTGCGGGAAGGCGTCGCGCAGTTGCTCACCGATGCCGATATCGAGGTCACTGCGCGCTGCGGCACTGCCGATGAGTTATTGGCACGAGTTGCTCAGGACCCACCAGACGCAGTTGTGGTCGACATCCGGTTGCCACCTACGCACACCGATGAAGGCATGAGGGCGGCGCTGACGATCCGGGAAAAGTATCCCGATGTCGGCGTACTGGTTCTTTCCCAGTACGTCGAAGTAGGACTTGCTATGCGGCTGCTGGCCGACTCGGCCGAAGGCGTGGGCTACCTGCTGAAGGACCGGGTGAGTGAGGTTAAAGAGTTCATTGCGGCACTCCGCCGGGTCGCCGATGGGGGTTCAGCATTGGATCCGACCATCGTTTCCACGATGCTGAAGCGGCGCCGCAGCTCCGACCCGCTGGATTCTTTGACACCACGGGAACGCGAGGTGTTAGAGCTGATGGCCACGGGAGCATCCAATGCGGGCATCGCGGACTCGATGGTGATCACCCAGCGCGCCGCTGAGAAATACGTTTCGACCATCTTCACCAAGCTCGGCATTCCGGCCACCGGGAGTGAATCACGACGGGTGTTGGCCGTACTCCTCTTCCTTAGATCTTGACGCTTGCGCTCCCTGACATATCCAATCGATTGCATGTATCTAGTCATGGCACGTGGTAATCGCGTCCTGGGTGGGTATGTCCTTTTGCATAACCCGGCAATGGAGGTTTCTCATGGCTGACCGCAGCTCCCCCGTCTATGAGTCGGGAGAAGCCGACCGACTTCCCGCTCACGATCACGAGGTCTACAACGCGATTGCTCAGGAAAGGGACTTCCAGGAGCTGCGTCGACGGTATGGCAGCTTCGCCTTCCCGGCGACGATCGCGTTCATGACCTGGTACATCCTCTACGTCGTCTGTAACAACTGGGCTCGCGGCTTCATGAACATCGAGGTCCTCCCGAACATAAACGTCGCCTTGGTGTGGGGATTGCTGCAGTTCGTTTCGACCTTCGCCATCGCATACTTCTATGCCCGGCACGCCCGAAAGTCGCTGGACCCGCTGGCAGACAAGCTGCGCGACGAGTTTGACAGGGAGACCGGCCGATGAACACCGCGATGCTCGTGCCGCTCGCTACCGGCAGCCGCGCGCTGACAATCAGCTTGTTCCTTGCTGTTGTCGCAGTCACCCTTTACATCACCTTCTGGGCGTCCCGGCACAGCAAAACGGCCGCAGACTACTACGCCGGCGGCCGCTCCTTCAGCGGCTTCCAGAACGGGTTAGCGGTGAGCGGCGACTACATGTCAGCCGCGTCATTCCTTGGCATCTCCGGCGCAATCGCCCTTTACGGCTACGACGGCTTTCTGTATTCCATCGGATTCTTGGTTGCCTGGCTCGTCGCCTTGCTGTTGATCGCGGAGCTGCTGCGCAACTCCGGCCGGTACACCATGGCCGACCAGCTGGCCTACCGGATGCGCCAGATTCCAGTCCGCAGCGCGGCAGCGACGTCGACGATCGTCGTCTCGATCTTCTACCTGCTGGCCCAGATGGTGGGCGCGGGGAGCCTCGTTGGTCTGCTCCTCGGGGTCACCAGCGAGGGTCTAAAGGCCCTAGTGATTGTCCTGGTTGGTGTCTTGATGATCGTCTACGTCACCTTTGGTGGCATGAAGGGCACCACCTGGGTGCAGATCGTCAAGGCCGTGATGCTGATGGTTGGCACGGTGCTGATCACCTTCTTGGTACTGGTTCAATTCGGCTTCAACTTTTCCGAGCTGTTGGGCGTGGCAGCCGAGAAGTCAGGCAAGGGAGAAGCCTTCCTGCAGCCTGGACAGCTCTACGGAAAGGACCTGGTCGGAAAATTCGACTTCTTGTCCCTTGGCTTGGCCCTAGTCCTCGGCACCGCTGGCCTGCCGCACATCCTCATTCGCTTCTACACCACGCCCACTGCTGTGGCGGCGCGCAAGTCGGTGCTCTGGGCGATCGGATTGATCGGTTCCTTCTACCTCATGACGCTGGTGCTGGGCTTCGGCGCCGCAGCGCTGGTCCCCACGGGCCAGGGCAGCCAGATCCAGACTTCGGCGGGAAACGCTGCCTCGCCGCTGCTGGCGCAGGCGGTTGGCGGTGGAGAGGGCACGCTCGGTGGATCGATTTTGCTGGCTGTGATCTCGGCCGTGGCGTTCGCCACAATCCTCGCTGTGGTCGCCGGCCTGACCCTCACATCGGCGTCCTCGGTCGCCCATGACCTCTACGCCAACGTGATCAAGAAGGGGCAGGCGAGCGAGAGAAGCGAGCTCATCGTGGTCCGGATCGCGGCCTTCGGCATCGGAGCGATCTCGATCTTGCTCGCGATTCCGGCGCAGCGACTGAACATCGCCTTCCTGGTTGCACTGGCCTTTGCCGTCGCGGCGTCAGCCAACCTGCCAGCATTGCTGTACAACCTGTTCTGGAAGCGCTTCAACACCATGGGTGCGATCTTCAGCATTTACGGCGGATTGATCATGGCAGTGCTGCTGGTGACCTTCTCGCCGGTCGTCTCCGGTACGCCTACGTCGCTGTTCCCGAATGCCGACTTCGACTGGTTCCCGCTGCGCAACCCGGGGCTGATCTCAATCCCGTTCGGATTCCTCTGCGGCATCGTCGGGACCTTGATCAGCAAGGAGACCCATCCTGCGGAGCGCCACGACGAGCTGGCGGTACGGGCGCTGACCGGCGCGGGAGCCGAGAAGGCGGTGGCTCACTAAACCAGCTGGCTTGGCTTAACCCTGGTTTGTTACGAGTTGTCAGTATCTCAGCTGGCGATAGCCCGCTGAGATACTGACAACTTGGGGTCGGAGGACTGAAGACACCAGAAACCCGCCCGTAAGGTCGCCAGTTCGCCACCTGTGCGGCCCGCGTACAGCGATGTCACGGTGAAGGTGCTGTGCACCACCTCGGCTAAGAGGAGCAACCATGGCCATGACAATTCGCTGGCGCCGCAAGCATTGCGTCGTTTGCTGCGGCCCTATTGATCTTGGGCACCGCCCAGGGGCTAGCAGCACAGATCAATGGCAGCGCACTGTTGACGGGTACCGGCGACGGTCATACCTCGATCTACACCTCAGAGTGCGCCAAGTCAGCTATGGACGCGTTCTTGATCGAACGGCGCCGTGACGCGAACCACATCTGCGAAGGTTAGAAACGCCACTTGAGGAATGGACCCATGGAAGCAATGACCTCGTCTCACGAGACGCTCGCATCGCCTCACCCGCAGAGGCGGCGAAACCGCTGGGTCCTGTGGACCGGACGTATCCTGCTCGGGCTATTGGCGTTGATCATCTTGCTAGCGGCCACTGGCGCCACCTACGAGGCGATCATGTCGGCTGGTGATACGAAGCGCTATCCACCTCCCGGACAGCTGGTGGATGTCGGCGGCCACCGCCTGCACTTGCACTGCGTCGGACAGGGCAGCCCGACTGTCGTGCTCGATGCCGGATTGGGCGCGTTCTCCCTTGATTGGGGTGCAGTCCAGCCTCAGATCGCGACATCGACGCGCGTCTGCGCCTATGACCGCGCCGGCCTGGGTTGGAGTGAACCTGGCCCATCGCCGCGCAGCCCCCAGCAGTTCGCCACCGAACTGCATGCCCTGCTGATAAACGCTGGCGTCGAGGGTCCGTATGTGTTCGTCGCGCACTCAATTTCAGGCAAGACGGCACGGCTCTTCGCCAGCCAGCATCCGAATGATGTTGTGGGGATGGTGCTGATCGATGCGCGGCACGAGTCAGTGGACGAGCACCTCACACCAGAACAGCACACCGCCGAAGCCACCCAGCAACGGCGGTTCCAGAACATGATCAACTGGATGGCAAAGTTGGGGCTGGTGCGTCTGTTGTGGGCCCCGGCATGGCCGAGCGTGCTGCCAGGAAGCGAGAATCTTTCTCCAGATACCCGGACGGCTATCGGCGTCCTACAAGCGCGGCCACGGCAGATCGAGAACGCTTTGGCTGAGGGTCGGGCGCGCACAGACAGCAACAATCTGCTGGTAACGGCAGCGTCGCTTGGCGACACACCTCTCATCGTTTTGGCGGCGGCTCAGAACGTCGATCACATGCCAGTTTGGAAGGAAGCACAGTTGATCATGGCTGGGCTGTCGTCGGACAGCCGCTTGATCGTTGCTCCGGGTGGCCACGCCATTCATTTCGAGCAACCAGAATTGGTGGTGGAGAGCATCGGCCAGGTCGTAGCTGCAGCGCGTACAGGTAAGCCGTTGAACCCCTAATCACGCGGCCCGCCTTCAGATCCTGCTGGCAGACCCAGGACTAGGCTCCGCCATTCTCCAGCTGGGTAGCTAGTCCGTCCAAGATCAGATCCAGCCCGAAGTCGAACTGAGCTGCAAAGTCATAGCCCGGCTGCAGCACGTATTGCGTCGCGAACTCGACGAGATGTGGATAATCACCAGCTGCGAAGCGCTGCATGATCGAATCGGCCACCTGACCGGCACTCTCGGTACCGTAGTGAGGCCTCCTGCAGCGCGAAGCCGTACACATAGGCATCGATGATCACCGGGCGCTCCGCGGTCGCCACAGTCGGATGACGGTAATTTACCTAGTCGCCCGAACTTTCGAGGCGGTTGCTCTTGCCACCGGCGTCCTCTTGCTGGTGTCGGCGGCCTCGCCAGAAGGCAATGACCTCGCCTACCGGTCAGCGATGATCATCCTCGGAGTCGGCAGCGTGCCGTTCTGCTGGGTCTTGCTGAAGGACCGATTCCTGCCCGGTTGGCTCGCCGTCTACGGCATCGTCGGATACGTGCTGCTTGCGGTCGGCGCATCACTGCAGCTGTACGGCTTCGCAGTTGGTCTGGTGTTCTGTATCCCTGGCGGGCTCTTTGAGATCGCACTCGGCCTGATCTTGATCGCGCGCGGCTTCCGAGAGCGATTAGCCGCACCGCAGCCAACCCAGGTGCACGCGACCGACGATCGGCTCAGGATCAGCGCATGAGTGCCGCTGCGACGACTGTGTCGACGTCCCGTCATGGCGTGCCCTTCGACAGGCTCAGGGCACATATGCGGCGAGCAGCCCTAGTGGCCGGCCTCGGCTTGCTGCTCATGGCCATACTCGCGGGCCTGGCCAGCTTCGGGGTCCTGGAACGGTTGGTGATTCCGGGCGATGCGGCCGGCACCGCCAGTGCCATTCTCGATGCTCGGGGAATCTTCTGGCTGGCGATCATCGCGCTGTTCGGCGTAGCGGTCCTCGATGTAGTGGTCGCGTTGGCGCTCTGGATGTTCTTTGATCGGATACACCTCGTTGTAGCTGGGATCGCCGCGTTCTGCCGTGCGCTCTACGCTCTGATCTTCGCCGTCGCGATATCACACCTGGTGTCGGCGGCACAGCTGCTCAGCGGCGGGCAAATCAACAGCTCAGTAGAGACCGAGGTGCTGGCTGACGTCGAACTATTCGACGAGATCTGGAAGTTAGGCTTGGCACTATTCGGATGCCACCTACTGCTTATCGGCTGGCTGGCTTTCAGCTCCGGCCTGGTTCCGCGGTTTGTTGCCGTCCTGGTGGCAATTGCTGGCCTGGGATACCTCATCGACAGCCTGGCGGGCCTGCTTTTCCATGTCGTACGCATTCGAGCTCGCCTCCTTCACCTTTATCGGTGAGGTGCTGTTCTGGTGGCCGCCCAGATTATCGACTCACTGCGCAAACGACGATCCGTAGTAGCGGCTCAGGAAGTCGATCTTGAAATCGGCGAACCTGCCAGCTTCGATGCTGGCGCGAATATCGTCGACCAGCCGTACGATGAACCGCTCGTTGTGAATGGTGCAGAGCGTTGCGGCCAGCATCTCGCGAGCCTTGAACAGATGGTGCAGGTAGGCCCGGGTGTAATGCGCACAGGTGTAGCAGTCGCAGTCCTCATCGATCGGTGAGAAGCTGCGTCGGCATGACGCCGCATTCACATTGAACCTGCCGTAGGCGGTGTACACAGCAGCATTGCGAGCTACCCGGGACGGCGAAACACAGTCAAATGTGTCGACGCCATTCTCGATTGCGGTGAACATGTCATTCGGCTCAGAGATACCGAGCAGGTGTCGGGCCTTGTCCTGAGGCAGCTCCTCAGAAACCCAGCGCACAATCGTCCCGAGGTTCTCCTTCTCGAGTGCTCCGCCGATGCCGTAGCCGTCAAATCCGGATCCATCAATCGTCAACGACACAAGATCATGAGCCGCCTGGCGCCGTAGGTCCTTGTATTGGGCGCCCTGCACCACCGCGAACAAAGCTTGGTGCGCGCGCCCACACTCCGCCGTCAAACGAGCATGTTCGGCCAAACAACGCGCCGCCCACCGTTGGGTCCTGGCGACTGACTGCTCCTGGTAATCGCGGGTGTTCATCAGCGTCGTGCATTCGTCGAACGCGAAGATGATGTCGGCACCGAGTTGGTGCTGAATCCGCATAGAGAGCTCGGGCGTGAAGCGATGCTGTGAGCCGTCCAGATGCGAGGTAAAGGTGACACCGTCCTCGTCAATGCGCGCCAGCCGGGTTTTGCCTGCAGCGATCACATCGTCGTCCTCCAGGCCATCGGTGTTCATGGCGAGGATCTTCTTGAATCCCGCACCGAGGGACATCACTTGGAAACCCCCGCTATCGGTAAAGGTCGGTCCTGGCCAGTTCATGAAGCGGCCAAGGTCGCCGGCTGCCTCAATGACATCTGGGCCGGGCTGCAGATAGAGGTGATAGGCGTTCGCAAGGAGCGCCTGGGCGCCTAGCGCCGCCATGCTTTCTGGAAGCACTGCCTTGACCGTCGCCTTGGTACCGACGGCGACGAAGGCGGGTGTCCTGATAGTCCCATGCGGCGTGGCGAGAATTCCGGAACGGCCGAGGCCACCTGGCAGCGATGCGAGTGGTGTGAAACCGAAGCGCCCATCGACAGGCTCAGGACGCATGGTTGGTGGCTCAGGGCGCATGGTTGATGACTCAGGGCGCATGGTTGATGACTCAGGGCGCAATTGAATGCTCCCGCCGCAGCTTGAGTCCGGCGAGGGCGACGACGCCTGCTGTGGAAGTACGCAGCACCGCGTCACTGATCAACACAGGCCGGGCACCGGCCACGCGCAGCTCCTGTAACTCTTCGTCGGAGATGCCACCCTCCGGACCGATGATGATCAACACGGTGCCAGTTGTCGGAAGATCAACTTCGGCAATGGATTCCTTAGCTTCCTCGTGCAGTAGCAACGCAAGATCAACGCTTGCCACCCGCTGAGTCAGTTGTTTAGTGGTCACCGGCTCCAAGACCTGGGGCACGCTGAGCCGACGACACTGCTTGGTCGCCTCACGTGCGATGGCACGCCATTTCGCAAGCGACCGCGCCGTACGGTCCGCTGACCAGCGCACGATGGAACGGGACGCCTGCCAAGGGACAATCTCATCAACCCCCATCTCGGTCATCATCTCGACGGCCAGCTCCGACCTATCGCCCTTGGCCAACGACTGGGCCGCGACGAAGCGTCGAGGTCCAGCGGGTGAGGAGAGGTGATTGACCACCTCGACCACAAGAGCTGGCCCGCGTACCTGAACAACTACACCGCGTACCGCGTGCCCGCGGCCATTGCCGATCATGATCATCTCGCCGGCCCGGATCCGGCGTACCACTGCCGCATGTCGACCCTCATCACCGGCTAGCGTGAGGTGGGTGCCGACCTCCGGCAACGGGTCGGTAAGGTCGTCGAGCAGAAACAGCGGCTCCGTCATGCTCGGCAGCTCGACTTAAGCCGCCTCACTGGCCGGCGAACGCGTCCCGGAGCCGCCCAAAAACGCCGCGGCCGTGCTTCTGAACGGTGACTTCTGGCCGGGTCTCATCACGTAACTCGGCCAGCTGGCGCAACAGTTCTCGCTGCTCGTCATCGATGCGTGTCGGAGTCTGGACCAGCAGGGTGACTCCAAGCTGACCGCGCCCACTCCCCCGCAACCTTGGCACGCCTTTGCCGTCGATCGCAATCCGTGTGCCGGACTGCGTCCCAGAAGGGACCGTAATGCGCACCGACCTTGACTCCGCAGAGGCGTCCTCGAGGTCAGCCTCAAGCGTCGCCACCTTGACCTCAGTACCGAGTGCGGCCGCCGTCATCGGGATCTTGACGACAACCTCGAGATCGTCGCCATCCCGACGGAACACCTCGTGCGGGGCCACTTGGAGTTCGACGTAGAGATCACCGGCCGGACCACCGCCCGGCCCAACCTCTCCCTGGGAGGACAGATGAATACGGTTCCCGGTGCTGACGCCGGGTGGAATCTTGACGTTGATTGTGCGGGTGGCGCGAACCCGACCATCCCCAGAGCACTCCACGCACGGGTCTGGAATGACGGTGCCGTAACCATGACACGTTGGGCACGGCTGAGTTGTCCGGATATCGCCAATGAACGAGCGCTGGACGTGAGTAACATCACCCTGACCGTGGCAGGTCGCACACCTCACCGGGCGAGAACCTTCATTGGCACCTGAACCGTTGCAGCGCGGGCACAGTACCGCGGTATCAACGCGCAGCGGCTTGGTGGTACCGAACGCTGCTTCGGCAAGCTCAAGATCGAGACGGACCAAGGCGTCCTGACCACGGCGCACTCGCGACCGTGGGCCGCGCGAGGTCTGCTGGCCGAACATGGCATCGACTAGGTGGGTGAAGTCGAAACCGCCGGGGCCAAAGCCCCCGTTGAAGCCGCCAAATCCGCCGCCCAGCGGATCGCCGCCACGGTCGTACAGGTCGCGCTTCTTCGGATCCTGCAGCACCTCGTACGCCTCGGCCACGCTCTTGAAACGCTCAGCCGCGTCCGGCTCCTGAGCAACGTCAGGATGCAGCCTCATCGCCAGCTGCCGGTAGGCCTTCTTGATCTGCTCGGGCGTGGCATCGCGCGGTACGCCGAGGATCTCGTAGTAGTCGGGGCTCATGCGGGTTGTGCTCATCCTTCGGAGAGGAATCGGCCGACGTAGCGAGCAACGGCGCGGACCGACGCCATCGTCGAGGGATAGTCCATCCGAGTTGGCCCTACCACGCCGAGAGTCGCGAATGTGTCGACCTGGCTACCGTAGCCGCTGGCAACAACCGATGTGGACTGCAGCTCCTTATATGGATTCTCGTGACCAATCCGGACGGTGACCTCGTCAGCATTAGTTGCCTCACCGAGCAGCTTCAACAAAACCACCTGCTCTTCCAAGGCCTCCAGCACCGGCTTGACAGTGGTCTCGAACTCGGCGCCGTAGCGGGTCAAGTTCGGCATGCCACCAACCACCATCCTGCCTGACGCCTCGCTGCTCACCATTTCCAGCAATGTCGCGATTGCTGCCTTACCGATGATCTCTAGCGACGGTGGCAGCGTTTCGCTGAGCTTGCTCAACCGAACCGCAGCTTGCGGAGAGGTATTCCCGACCGCGGCCGCGTTGAGATGGGCCCGCAACTCGGCGAGGGTCTCGTCGTCGTGCTCGGGGATCTCCAGAGCGCGCTGCTCGATCCTGCCGGTGGACGTGATGAGAATAAGCAGCAACCGGGTCGGGGACATAGACACGATCTCGACGTGGCGAACCACGGAGTGACTGAGCGTCGGATATTGCACGATCGCGACCTGCTGAGTGACCTGGGCCAGCAGCCTGACAGTGCGTAGCAACACATCATCGAGGTCAAGCGCCCCGGAGAGGAAAGTTTGGATAGCACGCTGCTCGGCAGCTGACAGCGGCTTGATCGAACCGAGACGGTCAACGAAGAGTCGGTAACCCTTGTCTGTCGGAATCCGGCCAGCGCTGGTGTGCGGCTGCATGATGTAGCCCTCTTCCTCGAGGGCGGCCATATCATTTCGAACGGTTGCCGGCGAGACGCCAAGATCATGACGTTCCACCAGCGACTTGGATCCCACTGGCTCTTCGCTAGAGACGTAATCGGTGACGATGGCACGAAGAACTTCCAACTTGCGGTCGTCCATGCGTCTCCTTCCTCCACATGCTTGGCTAGTGATGACCCTGAATTGAGCAGGTTGGCACTCGCACAAACAGAG
Source organism: Propionibacteriaceae bacterium (assembly GCA_035253925.1). Taxonomy (GTDB): domain Bacteria; phylum Actinomycetota; class Actinomycetes; order Propionibacteriales; family Propionibacteriaceae; genus Microlunatus. The sequence goes on along the minus strand of DATFBI010000217.1, from coordinate 2,450 downwards.
TGCCAGTCTAGCGTGATGACCGATCTGCCACCGGTTGTCGAGCCCGCCGCGACGCCCGCGCTGGGGCCGTGGCGGGAGCTGCGATCGGGGGTCTACCTAGCCGTCGCCGAGCCTGAGTCGGTGAATCTTGGAGTGATCGTTGGCTCACAACGCATCATGCTGGTTGATACCGGATCGAGTCCTGAGCAGGGCCGGACACTGCGAACCTCACTCGCCGCTATCACCGACAAGCCGTTGAGCGCGGTCGTGGTAACGCACTGGCACGCTGGCCACGGCTTCGGGCTGGTTGCGTTCGCCGGCATTCAAGGAATCGCGCATGAATCCGTGCGCCTCAGACTTAGCTCGCCGGAGGCTGCCACTGAGGCAGAACGAATGGGTTTCCAGCCTGATGAGCTCGGACGACCTGACGTCGAGGTAGCGGTCGCAACAGCGATCGACCTCGGTGACCGACGGGTGGAGATTGTTCATATCGGAAGAGGTCACACCGATGGAGACCTGGTGGTCGTCGTACCCGATGCGGACCTGTTGTTTGCCGGAGATCTGATCAACTCAGCTGGGCCGCCCGCACTTGGTCCTGACTCCGTTCCTGAGGAGTGGCCAGCCACACTGGACGGGGTCATCGGGCTAATGACAGCTACAACGCTGGCGATCCCCGGTCATGGTGAGCCCGTCGATCGTGAGTTCGTCTTCGAGCAGCGCAGCCGTATCGCCGCAGAAGCAGCCGCTCGGACTCGGCCGCCGGGACCGCAGCTGCCGCTAGCTTGAGCCAGTCACGGGCGGTAGGTAAGAGAACGTAATCAATAAGCCGCCTTCCGGCCGATGCGCATCTTGGGAAGCCCACCGCACAATGGATCCATGACCACCCCACTACTCATCCCGCTGGAGGGCGGCTTCGGTCATCATCGTCACCATCATCATCACCACCACAACGGCCCTCCTTGGGGAGCCGACGAGCCCTCTACGACATTCGCAACCGGCGCAGTGTCGCCCTTCGCACCCTCTTTAGGAGCTCTTATGTTCTTTCTGCTCTCGCTGCTCGTGCTGGGCACCTTGTTGTTCCTGCTGATTCGGAACGGGCATTTCGGACCTCAGTCATCGGTCACCACTCATTCACCCGAGGCGGAGGCCAAAAAGATTCTCGCCGAGCGATTCGCCCGTGGTGACATCAGCAGCGACGAGTTCATGGAACGAGCCAGCATCTTGAACTGGACTCCCGGAAGCGATGCCTGGGAGGTCAAGAAGGGCAAGAAGAAGCGTCTCTGACCAGATTCGCCCGACTTGTCGGCGGTCGGCGCGGCGCTGCGACGCTGACAAGTCGATGATGGCGTCTGCCCGGTAGGCTGACTAGAACGATTCAGCAACCGAGCAAGATGCGAGGCAAGCGATGGCGCGTTTGACCGTTAAGAGCCTTGCCGCTGCAGTTGGCGTCTCCCCAGCAACCATCTCTAACGCGTATAACCATCCGGACCAACTCTCCGCCGAACTGCGAGAGCGGATCCTGGCAACTGCCGCGGAGCTGGGTTATCCAGGACCCGATGCAGCCGGCCGCAGACTCCGAATTGGTCGAGCCGAAGCGATCGGAGTGCTTTTGTCTGAGCGGCTCTCCTACGCGTTCTCCGATCCGTTTGCTATCGAGTTTTTGACCGGTCTCAGTGAGGTTGTCGAGGAACACGGCATCAGCATCGTGCTCATGCCCCTGTCAACACGGGTCGATGTAGCTTCTACTCCGAACGGCGCTGATGACCGTGACCTGATTGCTGTCAGGAACGCCAACATTGACGCACTAGCCATCCTTTCGCTGCCAACGGACCATCCGGCGGCAATGGTTGCCAAAGCGCGTGGCATTCGGCTGGTGACGACTGACATGAGCAGCGATCCAGAGTCGAGCTGGGTGGCCATCGACGACTTTGGCGCTGGTGTCATGGTCGGTGAGCACCTGGCGCGCTTGGGCCACCGGGACGTCGCGGTCCTGGTTGAGACCAACGAACCAGCCGGCAGTCCTGGACGAAGCCTCGACGCATCCCAGCTGGGCTTCCTGGATTATGCCGCCCGCCTGGCCGGGCTGCAGAAAGCCGTCGCCGGCCAGGTCATGATCATCTCCGGTGGTCATAACGCCATCGAGTCCGGCACCACGGCAACATCCTGGCTCCTTGACCATGATCAAAATGATCTTGATCAAACACCGACAGCGATTGTCGGCCTCAGCGACGTGCTGGCTCTGGGGGCGCTTCGGGTGCTGGCAAGCCGCGGTCTCAGCGTTCCGGCGGATGTGTCAGTTTGCGGCTTTGACGACATCGCGGCTGCCCAGACCGCCAATCTCACTACGGTTCATCAGCCGATTCGGGATAAGGGCCAACACGTCGGGCGATTGCTGATCGACCCAGAAAGTCAGCCGCGCCAGGTGCTGTTGCCCATCAGCCTGGTCACCCGAGAGACCACCGGTCAGGCGC
>DATFBI010000216.1:0-3489 GCA_035253925.1 Propionibacteriaceae bacterium | reverse complement strand
GGTGCTGACGCGGTCGTTCGCGGCGTGTCTGGCGTCGGCGATTGAGGTTCCGGTTGCTCGGCTGCCGCTGCCTCGCCTGGAGCTGTCAGGTGCGGTTGCGCGGTGGCGGAGTTGGCTCGCCGGACAAGGACTTGGTCTAGTGCCGATCGCAGATGCCGCCAAATTCAACTGGCCTGGGTACTGGATAGCCCTCCTCGGCGCCCAGGCGGGACATTCCGAGGGTGGGAAAGATCGGACGGCGGTACTCATGTTCGGTACGCCCTCTGGAGTGGTGCTCAGCCCTCAGCAGCCGAACCTGATGGGAAAAGCGTCGCTTGAGCTGCCAGTCCAGCAGGGCTACGTCATCGCGAATTTCGATCCCGCGCTTCCCGCGCCTGCCAGGCTCGAGCCGCTCTCCGGAACGGTTGAGGCGATCGGCATAGCGGCAACGGCTACCGGACCGATGCGGCTCGTGGAGGAGGCGCAGGCACTGGCCGGACGCGGTTTGGCCGGAGATCGGTACGCAGCCAAAGCCGGTACGTTCACGCCGGCGGGTGGCGGCGGATATGGCTACGACCTGACCCTCATCCAAGCGGAGGTCCTTGACGAGTTGGTGCTGGCCGAGGACCGCCGGCTCGGCTACGCGGAGGCGCGACGAAATCTGGTCACTCGCGGAATTGACTTGAACGCACTTGTCGGGCGGCGGTTTCGGGTTGGTGAAGTGGAGTGCCTCGGTCAGCGGCTGTGTGAGCCTTGCTCACACCTGGAGCGGCTGACTACCAGGGGCGTCCTGCGCGGCCTGATTCACCGCGGCGGCCTACGCGCCGACATTCTCAGCGACGGCCGCCTCAGCATCGGTTCGGCCATCGAAACCACTGACTGACCTGAGCCACCCAAGGTCCACCTGCTCGATGCCTGTCGGCAGGACCTACCGTTTAGCTAATGAACGATGGCGCGATCGATCGTTGGGTATCGCGGTCAGTAGACGCAGGCGACGGGGTGACGTTAGCAGCGCAGGCTCTGGGACCCGCCAACGCACCGGCGCTGCTGCTCCTGGCTGGTGCCACCTGGTCTCGGGACTGGTGGTTGGACGACTTGTGCGTTCAGCTGGCTGAACGCGGCATGCGCGTACTGCGGTTCGATACGCGTGACACGGGCGGCTCAACGATCTATCCGCCGGGCGAGCCTGGCTACACCGGGGCCGATTTGGTCGACGACGCTGCAGCGGTGCTTGATGCATTCCAGGTCGATCGTGCGTTCATCATGGGGCTCTCGATGGGAGGTGGAGTCGCTCAAGATTTCGCTGCTCGCTATCGCGAGCGCACCGCCGGGCTGATTCTGCTATCCACCTCGCCGGCCGACAATGTCGCTCGGGATCTGCCCGGCCCTACCCCGGAGATCAGGGCTACCTTCGATCACCCAATTGAAGATCCCGACTGGACGGACCGCTCCGCAGTGATCGACTGGGTCGTGGAAAGTGAGCGCCCCTACGCCGGTCCTGGCAACTTCGACGAATCAGGCCTACGCGAACTTGCCGGCCGGGTTTGGGACCGCACGCCGTCGATGGCTAGCGGCGCAAACCATTTCCTAGCCGGCGAAGGTGATGCACCAGTTGTTGATCTTGCTGCATTGTCGGGAATTCCGACGCTAGTGGTTCATGGCTCGGCGGATCCGGTGTTCCCAGTCGAACACGGCCGAGCGCTCGCGGAGGCAATTCCCGGTGCCCGATTCCATCTCCTCCGTGACGTCGGCCACCAGGTGCCGCCGCGGCACACCTGGCCCGATCTAGTCGAGGCGATTGCCGTGACGGTTGGGGTGGCTAAATCGAGCTGACACCCAACTCGGCGCCGGTGCATGCAAATCATCTAAAAAATCTTGGAAGGAACGCTTTCCCACGGCATGCTCCGGAGCAAGGTGACCTCCTCTCCGATAGCCAGCTGCAGTGCGGCCCGGAATCCAGACCGGAAGCAAAGCTCGCCGACGACCAGCCCAGCGGAGATAGGCGGCAGCCAATTCGGTGGCGGACTGCACGCGCGGACCGCCGAAGTCTGCGGCTCGACCTAGCGCTCGGTCGTTGATCAACTCTGTCAGTCGGTCGGCTACCTCACCGACATCGACTGGCTGGCACGCGGTACGCGCAGGAATGGGGATGACCGGCAATCGCGCCGTGACTCGCAGGAGAGCGAACAAAAGATCATGGAACTGGGTAGTGCGCAATATCGTCCACGGCAAACCGCAGCTTTCAACCAGCCGTTCGGCCTGCAACTTGGTCTTGTAGTACGGCAACGGCACCTTGTCGATGCCGACGATAGATATATAGACAAGGTGCGGGTGTTCTCCGGCCTTGGTGACCTCTTCCAAAAGCCTTTTGGTGAACGGGAGGTCTCGCCACGGCAGACGGGAATTCGTCGCGCAATGCACCACCGTCCGAATCCCTCTGACCGCCTGCTCTATGCCGACACCGGTATTCAGATCACCGGTGACCCACTCCAGGTCGCCAATCCCCGGTGGGGGATAGCGCCGACTGAAGACGCGTACCGCAGATGGCAGGGCGCGTAGCCGGCTGACAAGAGGACGGCCTAGCGTGCCGGTACCTCCGGTCACCAAAATGGTGTCTGCCATGAGGCTCAAGCTAGCCGCGAGCTCTCGGCGCGGATCAGAAAGTCCAGCACTGCAGCGGTGTCGTAGAAGAACATGCGGGACTCGACCACACGCCCATCACGAAAACGGTAGTGACTGATCGCCGGGAACCTTGATTCCTCCGGTTCCCCAGGCCGTTGGGCACGTAGCGTCCACAGCACCACGGCCTCGATGTCGGTAGCGATTATCCGCGGGTCCAGCCGCCGTTGCTCGTCGGTTTGCCAGCGGTCCCAGGTGTCGGTGAACCTCAAGGCATGTCGGCCGCGCCCTCGAGGCCGTGGTAGTCGCCGCCGTACGGCAGTGAAGGTGCTTCGTGGATGCAGATGTCGTCGTGGTAGGTCCGATCGAAGTACGCTGCAGCGTTCCGGGCGCTCACGCCGTCGACGAAGAGCCGGTGAATAACCTCTTCGACTGCGACTTTGCCCGAGTCATTTGGGCCGGGCAGCCGCTCGCGCCCAGGATCGGCGCTGGGTGCTGGGTCTTGGTGACCCGGGGTCATGGTCGTACTCCTCGGCGATAGGCGGTGTTGCTGAACTGACGCATCGCCCTATCGGCCTGTGACATGGCAATGGGCGCTCAGTTCTCTTTCCGGTTCATTCGGTTCCATCGCACGGCCCATGTCACGGGGATCGACGCTGCAGCCAGTGCACACGGTCAGCTGCTGTCGATCATGACCTTCGATCACGACCAGTCCGGTCGAATCGTGGCGATCTATGTAGTCTCCGCACCCTCCAAGCTGACGCACATCTCAAAGTGACTTCCAAACACGGTCCAGGTGTGAGCAAGCTCTGACCCGTGACTCAGTCATCGCAGGCGAGCGATCAGGTTGGCAGCTGTGGCTTCGAGCCGCCGCTCCGTGGGTACTAAACG
>DATFBI010000215.1:0-20911 GCA_035253925.1 Propionibacteriaceae bacterium | reverse complement strand
AGGTTGGCGAACTCGTCGAATACCACATAGACCTTGACGCCACGATTGGCTGCATCGATAAGCGCGTCTTTGAACGCCTGTCCGACGGTGTCGCCCTTCCATATAAAGCTCTCAAAGAAGATCCGTGACTTCGCTTGGTTGATGGCGTTCAACATGTCGCGATAGAGATCTTCGCCATAGGTGTAGACGGTGACCTCCGAGCCGCCCACAGTCACCGAGCGGGGCGGTAAGCGGGGAAACGTGGCCGGCTTGCGAAGTTTCTTACGCCGGTAGTCGACGATGAACAAAGCGAGCAGAGTCGCTCCTTGTACTGCGACAACGGCCTGCACGATGCGCTTGAGCAATGTTCCAACCGAGATCGGCAGCACCGGCATAGCCCAAATCTACGCGGCGGTATTGGACTGCACTCTGACGGCAGCCCGCCAGATTAACCTCCTTCGTCGCTCGTGAACCGGCGATGGTCCTTTGTTACGTGCAACTGCCGCGAGCTCCTGCAGTCGGCGAAGCGGCCTGTCGTCATAGTGCGGTGGTTCGGTGCTTAACTCAGCAAACGGTGTCGTGGCACGCCACTAAGGTTGTCTGAGCAATGACGAGTACAACTGAGGCGAAACCGGCCCACACCAAGGCTGCCCATACTAAGGCTGCCCATACCAAGGCTGCATTGACGACAGAGAAACTGCTTGAGGGTCTAAACCCTCCGCAGCGGGAGGCGGTGCTGCACGAGGGCGGACCGGTACTGGTGGTGGCCGGGGCGGGCTCAGGAAAGACCCGAGTGCTGACTCGCCGAATCTGCTATCTGGTCAGCGAGCGGCGCGCGCACCCTGGCTCGATCCTCGCCATAACCTTCACCAACAAAGCGGCGGCCGAGATGCGCGGCCGCGTCATGGACTTGGTGGGAAACCGGGCAAAGCTGATGTGGGTGTCCACATTCCACTCCGCCTGCGTTCGCATTCTGCGGTCTGAAATCGGCCGGTTCAATATGTCGCGCACCTTTTCGATCTACGACGATGCGGATTCCAAGCGGCTGATGCAGCTAGTGGCTCATGATCTTGATCTTGATCCAAAGCGATTTCCGGTACGGGCGATCATGAACTGGGTCTCGGGCTGCAAGAACGAGCTCATTGATTATGAGTCAGCACCCTCCCGAGCACGCACCCCGCAGGAAGAGCGCTACGCCGAGGCATACCGGGAATACCAGCGACGCTTGATCGCGGCAAACGCGTTGGATTTCGACGATTTGATCATGACGACGGTACACCTGTTCCAGGCCTACCCCGACCTTCGGGAGCAGTATCGGCGGCGCTTCCGGCATGTGCTCGTCGACGAATACCAGGACACTGACCATGCTCAGTACGTCCTGATCCGGGAGCTCTGCGCGGCCGATCCCCACCCTGATCCCGATGTAGTAGCCATTGACCCACCGGAGCTCATGGTGGTGGGTGATTCCGATCAGTCCATCTATGCCTTCCGCGGCGCGACGATCCGCAATATCAATGACTTCGAATACGACTTTCCCGGCGCCAAGGTGATCTTGCTCGAGCAGAACTACCGGTCCACACAGAGGATCTTGAACGCCGCCAATGCTGTCATCACACGGAACGAGAACAGGAAGCCGAAGAACCTGTGGTCCGATGCCGGAGAGGGCGAGCAGCTCATTGGCTATGTCGCTGACAGCGAGCATGATGAAGCGCAGTTTGTGGCCTCCGAGATTCGGCGCCTGTATGAGGCAGAAGGCCACCGTTACGGTGACGCCGCGGTGTTCTATCGAACCAACGCTCAGTCCCGAGCCTTTGAGGAGACGTTCATTCGGGCCGGTCTGCCGTACAAGGTTGTCGGTGGCGTCCGGTTCTACGAGCGGCGTGAGGTGCGTGACGCTATCGCCTATCTGAGGGCCATTGCCAACCGGGCTGATGATGTTTCCCTGCGCCGCATCTTGAATGTCCCAAAGCGAGGGATTGGTGACAAGGCTGAAGCCGCGGTGGCTGACCTGGCGGCTCGGGAGGGCATTAGTTTTGGCGACGCGCTGCGCCGGGCTGATGAAATCCCCACCCTTGCTCCCCGCTCATTGACCCAGCTCAAGGCCTTTGCCGGGTTTCTTGATGATCACGAGGCCATGGTGGCTGCGGAGATGCCGGCGGATGCCATCTTGACCAGCGTCCTGAACAAGTCGGGCTACCTGGCGGAGTTGCATGACTCGACCGATCCTCAGGACGAGACTCGGCTGGAGAACCTCAAAGAGCTGATTACGGTCGCACGTGAGTTCGTCAGCGGCGTCGCAACACTCACTGCGCCAGAGGAGGAGCTCGGCGACCTCGCGCGGTCTGAAGCGTCCGAGGAGTCCGCGCTGTCTGGAGATCAGGAAGGCGACTTGACGGCCGCTCTGGATCCGGAAACCGATCTCGCGGCGGGCGCGGCCGAACCCGACGCCTCGTTGGGTGCCTTCCTTGAGCGAGTAGCGCTTGTCGCCGACTCCGATCAGATTCCGGATGATCCGGACAAGGCACATGCCGGCGTCGTCACGCTGATGACCCTGCACACTGCGAAGGGCCTGGAGTTCGACACGGTCTTCCTTACCGGTTGCGAGGATGGCGTTTTTCCTCATCAACGTGCGATCGAGCAGCGCAGCGGTGCTGAGCTCGCAGAAGAGCGGCGGCTGGCGTACGTCGGCATTACGCGCGCCCGAAAGCGGCTGTATATCTCTCGCGCCATTGCCCGATCGGCGTGGGGCTCACCGCAGCACAATCCGCCCAGTCGGTTCCTCAACGAAGTACCCGACCAGCTGATCGACTGGCGTCGAACTGAGGCGGCCGTCTCTAGCTGGCGAAATACTTCCGCGACAGCAGCCACTCAAGAATGGCGGAACAGAGTGGGGTACGGCGCCAAGCCGAAGGTGCGGCAAATCCCGTCCCTCGTAGCGGGGGATCGGGTGCTGCATACCGCGTTTGGGATGGGCAAGGTGGTAGCGACGTCCGGGGAGGGCGACAAAGCCATGGCCGATGTGGACTTTGGATCATCGGGGTTGAAGCGGCTAGCGCTGCGCTATGCGCCGCTCGAGAAGCTGTAACCAGCGCGACCAGCCCTCTCGAGGAGGGATTAAGTGCTACAGCTTCAGGCCGTGGGCACTCAGCCAGTTGATCGGATTGACCGCCTTATAGACATCGCCCGGTTTGACGCCGGCCGGATAGACCTCGAAGTGGACGTGTGGTCCGAAGGCTCGGCCAGTCATCCCAACGGTGCCTACCACCTGGCAGGCCGATACTGGCTGGCCAACGCTGACCGATGTGGTCGACATGTGAGCCATCAGTGTTTGCGTCCCGTCTTTGTGCCTGATAGCGACATAGTTGCCGGCCCAGCCACTGGCAGATCCGATTCCAGCGTTGGTAACCACACCAGCCGCAGGAGCGTGCAGTGGGGTACCGACCTTTGACGAGAAGTCCAGGCCTGTGTGGTAGCGCGCCCATGGACCCACTTGGCCGAAACGAGCGGCAAGGCTGTAGCCACTGGTAATAGGTAGGCAGCCCCTGGAGCTGGTGTTGGCATGAGCCGAGGGGAGCCGGTTGCTCGGGGCGCTTTTGCCCCGCGAAAGCAGCACCGCCTGCTTCCGAGTGGCGTTCGAGACGTCCTCGAGGGCCTTCTCACGAGCTTTTGCTGACTTGTCCATGGAGGCCTCCAAGACCTCCGAATCAATCTTGCTGAGAAGCTCGGCTCGCTGATCAGCGAGACTCGTGACCTTCGCCTGGTCGAGCCGGGGCCGCTCGGCTCCACGGCTTGTCTGCTTGGCAAGATCGGCCGTCGAGACCGTTGCTGTCAGTGTGGTGTGCTGGGCTGCGCCAGTAAGAACCACAGATCCGGCGACACCAAGGCCGAGAATCGACACTGCCGCGGCCGCCACCCCGTGCCGCAGCCAGCTCTTCTTGTCCTCTTTGATCTCTTCGATCAAGGCCCGACGCGCACGCGTACGGTCCGACGACGAGCTAGACACCCCGAAATCTCCTCGCACGACGACAGGTTCCCCGGTCCTGCCCCCGCACGCAGGAGATCTCGCTGGTCATCTGCTGCTAGAGGCCCGCGTTCTGTGACAAACGGTGGACGCTGTCGACGACAATAACGGATTTGTAACGGGGTGCAAGTCGATCTCGATAACTTGGACCGTGTCTTTTTTGGTGAAGGAGTTTGTCGCCGCTCGCTAGTGGGTAGTTACACCGTTTGCGGCGAGCCAGGGTTGAGGATTGATCGCCTTGTAGACATCGCCGTACTTAACACCAGCTGGATACAGCTCGAAATGCAGGTGGGCACCAAAGGCACGGCCGGTCTGGCCGACGTATCCGATGACCTGCCCGGCGCTAACGCTTTGACCGGCCCTTACCGCCATGGACGACATGTGCGACGACATGGTCGTTTTGCCATCCGCGTGCTTGATGGCGACATGGTTGCCGGCCCAGTTACCGGAGTTGCCGGCATAGAGCACTACTCCGGCTTTGACGGCGCGAATCGGTGTGCCATGTCCGGCTCGGAAGTCGATTCCGGTGTGGTAGCGCGACCAGCTGCCGTACTCACCAAAGTGAGCGCCAATAACGGCTCCCGGAACCGGTGCCGAGCCACCTCCGCTGCTGGATCCGCCACTGCCGGACCCTGTTCCATCCGAGCTGCTACCGCTGGAACCATTCCTGCTGGAGGAGCCGCTGCGTGATTGACCCCCGCTATCGGCGTTTCCTTTGTCTGAACCAGATGAATTCACCTCTGGCCCGTTCGACTGACGCTCCGCGGCCTGCCGCTTGTTCGCGGCCGCCACCCGAGCGGCGATCGCGCGACGAAGGTTCTCTGCCGCTATCTGGGCTGCCGCTTCCCGAGTTGCCCGATCCACGACCTCGAGCTCTTGGTGCCGAGCATCGCTGCTTGCTGACTGTGCCGCTCGACTGGTCTCCTCAGCGGTCTTGGCCAGCAGCTCATCTCGCTGCGCCGCCTGTTCCTTTACCAAAGCGTCCCGAACGGCAGCACTTCTGGTGGAACGGTTGTTCGTAGACGTTTCTCGCCTGCTGAATGCCGCAAGAGCCGGATCCGTAGTGGTCGATTGCTCGTCGACCTTCGGAGCCGGCGCAGCGACCGTGGGGGAGGTGTCCTGAACCGCAGACAGGTCTTGCGTGGTTTTTGCGTTGGTCGTCAGGCCTACCGCCGCTGCAACGGCGAGACCTAGCGCTGATATGCCAAGTGCCGCCAATCCGTGCCAGAGCCAGCCCCTGCGCCGATCAGGCTCGACCGGAGCGCCGGCGTCTGGATAATCCTCACGTTCGGTTCGCTGTTCCCCGGACAGCTCCCTCATCCCTCACTGCTGGCGCCGGAATCGCGATCGGCCCCTGTTCCGATCTCGCGTTCCAGAAGAGGAAGGCTTCGCGACCCCGTGCGCCAACTGTTTGTCTGATCTAGTTCCGTCTTTGACTGGACCCCCGAAGTAGGCCAGACAACTTCAGAAAAGTAACAAAAAAGTCACGGAAACCTCAACGGCTTCCGCAGCCGACGCAAAGTATTAACGAGCATTGACCTTATTGAGGGCCTGCAGTGCCGTTCGGATCAAGCTCACGCAACGCTTGCACTATGGCGAAGGCGATTCCTCCGTTATGGGGCATCGAAAGGTGGCCGACGCCGCGTACCGGGATGTTCTGCACGTTGAGATCAGGATGGTCGAGCCGGGCGTGATGACTAGGCACAACCAAATGGTCAATGTCGCTGTAGAACGCAAGGAAGCGGGTGCGACATTGTGGTGCGGGCTCGGCCAACTCCTCGATCACCGTCGAGCGCGGGGTGAGTTGACGGACCAGCGGCAGCAGCGGTGCTGCCCAGGCGAGCTGGGTGCCGTGATGCGGCGTACCAAGTGTTACCAGCGTGTGCACTTGACTGTCGCCTCCCAGGCGTTGCACGTAATAGCGCGCGATCAGGCCGCCCAGGCTGTGCCCGATGACATGCACGCGTTCATAGCCGCTGGCGGCGCTCAGCTCCTCGATAGCCTTACCCAACCGCGCTGCGGCGCCTGGAATGCTGTGGGTGAGTAGGCCATAGTCGTAGGTGGACAGCGTTTGGAAGCCATGGCGTCGTAACGCGTACTCCATCACCGTGAAGATCGCGTGGTTGTCGATGATCCCGTGTACCAGCACAATCGGCGTCTCGGCGGCTTCTACGCGGTAATGAAACAGTCCGCGTTGTTCGGGACTAAGGCCGCTTAGATCATGGCGGCGATATACGTCGGCGGCCCGCCTAGATGTTGATAGGAATCCCAACGGATACATCAGCATGTGTGCGGTGGCCCAGGCGGCCTCGAGGGCAAATCCGGAAACGACACGGGGCGCGTTTGATGCCACGAGGCGGGAGCGCCCCGCAGATGAATCGCCTCCATTGGCGCTGGGCCCCACGACGAAATATTACCGAGTAGTAGGTTGACTGTCGTGGAATCGGATGTGCAATCGTCCTCACGTCCACTGCGCATTGTTATCGCAAAGCCTGGGCTCGATGGTCATGATCGGGGCGCCAAGGTAGTTGCCCGCGCGCTACGTGATGCGGGCATAGAGGTGATCTACACCGGGCTGCACCAGACCCCGGAGCAGATTGTCGCTACGGCGCTCGCCGAGGATGCGGACGCTATTGGCCTTTCTGTGCTCTCAGGGGCTCACATGACGCTGTTCGCTAAGGTGATCGAGCTGCTGCGGGAGGCCAATGCCGACGACATCGTGGTCTTCGGGGGCGGGATCATTCCAGACGCCGACCGGCAGGCACTGGCGGCGATGGGCGTTGCCGAGGTTTTTACACCCGGAGCAACGATGAGGGAGATCGTTGACTGGGTACAAGGCAACGTAGGCACTGCACCACGCACCTAGCATCGGTTCGATATCGAGCTCATAGTTTCGTCAGTCATGCGGCTGCAGCAGATCCACGAAACCATCCCCAGAATGATCAACTCCCCCTCTCCCGATGTCAGCCAGCTATCACCGCTAGGCTTCGGTTCGTCTGTCCGGCAGGCATGGAGGCAACTGTGGATTTGTACGAGTACCAGGCGCGAGACATCTTCGAGGCCCACGGCGTTCCAGTGCTGCGCGGCATCACGGCAACCACTCCTGCCGAAGCCAAGGAAGCTGCTGCTGCTCTCGGTACCCCAGTAGTTGTCGTCAAGGCGCAAGTCAAAACCGGTGGCCGCGGCAAGGCCGGCGGCGTCAAGGTCGCCAAGAGTCCAGACGAGGCAGCGGCCTGCGCGAAGGACATCTTGGGTCTGGATATCAAAGGGCACATCGTCAGGACCGTCATGGTTGCCGAGGGCGCGGATATCGCTGAGGAGTACTACTTCTCGCTGCTGCTGGACCGGGCGGAGCGCCGCTATCTCGCCATGTGCTCCAAGGAGGGCGGTATGGATATCGAGACGCTTGCGTCGGAGCGCCCCGAGGCCCTAGCGCGTATCCCGGTCGATCCCAGAGCCGGAATTGACCAGGCCAAGGCCGCCGAGATCGTCGCAGCAGCCGGCTTTACGGGTTCCGATGCCGCCGAAATTGCCCGAGTCATCGAGCTACTCGGCACCGTCTACCAGAACGAGGACGCGACGCTGGTCGAGGTCAATCCGCTGGTCAAGACCGGTGATGGCCGCATCGTCGCGCTGGACGCCAAGGTCACTCTGGACGACAATGCGCTGTTCCGTCATCCTGATCATGCCGCGCTGGCCGACAAGTCGGCTGAAGACCCGCTGGAGGCAGCGGCGAAGGCCAAAGGCCTGAACTACGTCAAGCTCGACGGGTCAGTGGGGATCATCGGAAATGGGGCTGGGCTCGTGATGAGCACACTCGATGTAGTGGCGTACGCGGGCGAGGAGATACCGGGATCACCGAAGCCAGCGAACTTTCTCGATATTGGTGGTGGTGCCAGCGCAGAGATCATGGCCAACGGATTAGAGATCATCATCAGTGATGATCAAGTTCAGAGTGTTTTCGTGAACGTGTTTGGTGGCATCACCGCTTGCGACGCCGTGGCAAACGGGATCGTGCAAGCCTTCCGGCTGCTGGCCGGCCGAAACGAGCACATCGAGGTACCACTGGTAGTTCGGCTCGATGGCAACAACGCCGAGCTGGGCCGGCAGATCCTTGCTGCTGCCAATCTTCCCGGGCTAGAACAGGTCGACACCATGGATGGCGCTGCCCGTCGGGCGGCGGAGCTGGCGGCGAGCTGAGAAGGGCTGGCGAGATCATGGCAATCTTTCTGAACTCCGACTCCAAGGTCATTGTCCAGGGCATGACGGGATCCGAGGGGCGTAAGCACACCCAGCGCATGATGAACGCTGGCACCAGAATCGTCGGCGGCGTAACGCCCGGTAAGGGTGGACAGGTCGTGGAGTTCCAGCGCGGCGGCGCACCGGTCTTCAGCTCGGTGAGCGAGGCAATGGCTGCCACGGGAGCCAACGTGACGGTGATCTTCGTCCCTGCCAAATTCACCTTGTCCGCTGTCGTGGAGGCCATCGAAGCAGCCATACCGCTCGCGGTAGTGATCACCGAGGGTGTCCCGGTGAAGGACACGGCTGAATTCTTTGCGCTATCACAGTCCAGCTCGACCCGACTTATCGGCCCGAACTGTCCGGGGCTGATATCGCCGGGGCAATCCAATGCCGGCATCATCCCGGCCGACATCACCAAGGCAGGGCGCATTGGCCTGGTATCCAAGTCCGGCACCCTGACCTATCAGATGATGTACGAGCTGCGCGACTTCGGCTTCTCCACCGCTGTCGGCATCGGCGGCGACCCGATCATTGGCACGACGCACATCGATGCCCTGCAAGCATTCCAGGAAGACCCAAAGACAGACGCCATGGTGATGATCGGAGAGATCGGAGGCGATGCCGAGGAGCGGGCCGCGGAGTACATCGCCGCCCATGTGACTAAGCCTGTAGTCGGCTACGTGGCAGGCTTTACAGCGCCCGAAGGCAAGACCATGGGACACGCCGGCGCAATCGTGTCCGGCTCATCCGGAACCGCCGCCGCGAAAAAGGAAGCCCTCGAGGCAGCAGACGTCAAAGTCGGCAAGACGCCAAGTGAGACTGCGGAACTCATGCGCGAGATCATGACCAACCTGTGACGGACGCCTGAGCAACCTGTGACGAACGCCTGAGCTTAGCTGACCTGGGTAGCCCGCTCACCAGCGCGTGCCGCGACAATGTCCCACTGACTATCCGTAAAGTCGTACCCGCCTCTGGGGTTCAAGAAGGTGTAAATCACCTTCGGCCCAGCGGCAACAACACCGACCCGATACTTCGCCGTGCCTTGCGTCGTCCTCTGGTTCACGACAGCAGTCCAACCAGAGATCTTGGTCTTCTGCGCGCCGATGCTCCTCACGTTCTCTGACCGCGAGACCTCGGCAGTAAGTTGCACCCTCTTGCACCTGGAGAAGTTGGACTTGATCTCGTCGACCACCTTGTTCGCGGCTTTGGCGTTCTTGGTCGTCAGCACGATCTCGTCGAGACCGAAGAAGTTCTTTCCACTCTCCTGGATCAGATAGGCCCTGGAGTTCCTGGACTTTGCCTCCTCCGTCGTCCAGTTGACCCTCTCACACCCCGAGCCCTTGAATTCCTCCTTCGGCGGCACAACCTCTGTGGCAACCCACGAATACACCTTGGGCCCTGCCGGGGGCAGATCCCCGTGGGCTAGGAACCCTGGCTCGTCTCCGCCCATGGGTGGGGGGGCAACGGTCACCTTGGGCTGATCGCCGCATTCGCCGCCAGCAGCAGTGCACAACCCCTTGTTCACCTGCCCCAATGCTTTGGCGACGGAGGCCATTGCGATGGCCGTCGACGGCTGCACGGCATCGACCACGTTCACTACCCGTCCGCTGCGGTTGAGAACGACGCTGTGTGCCCGCCAGTTCTTGCCGTTGACCTTTTCCATAACCACCAAGCCGAGGGCCTGATTACCGATCCCGCTGACCAGGTAACCGGACTTGATCCAGAAACCGGCGACTGCGCACCCGCCGAGTGTCTTTGAGGCGATTGCGTAGGCCGCACTTGCTTCTTCCGGCGAGTTGTACGCGGTCGCAGCATGCAGCGCCACTGGTGCGTTCTTGCCGTTGGCCTGCAGAACCCGAACAGCTTCATGCTGCGGCGGCGGCTGGCCCTGCAGCGGCTCGCCGCCGAAGCAAGCAGCCGTCGGACCATCCTCAGTCGCGCCAGGTTGAGTCGTCGTGACCTTCCAGTTTCGATCCCCATCTAGGGCCTTAGCCTGGGTCGGACTCAGCATGGCAGCATCGCTCAGCAATGCGGTTCCGGTCTGGCCCGGCCCCTGGCCGCCACCGTTGGAACTTGCGCCGTCGGAACCCCCGCCCCCGGACGGTGCCAGGCTCGATTGGGATTGGGATTGGGACTGGTTGGTGGCACTCCGGACCGCGTACCCGATTAGCAGGCCAATGACGACAACTACGGCTACGGCCCCGGTCAGCAGGGTTAGTTTGGCGCGTCGACCCAGCGGCCGACGTTCATCGTCGTCGAAATCATCGATGGCATCTAAAGCTTGAGTTCGGTGCTTGGTTGGTCTGCTGCGGGGCAGGATCGTGGTGGTTTCATCGTCGATGACTGACGGCTGGCGTGGCGCCAACGTGGCCGGCGTCATCAGGGTTTCCGCGGTAGGGGGATCCGCCGGTGCGCCGGCGGCGCGCGAGATCGGTCGGGACGAGCCGTTTTGGCGCGCGTCATCTCGATATAGCGGCTTTGCCTGATCCTGATCTGTCAGCGGCCTGACCGGGCCCAAGCCATTGCCGTTGGCATTGCCTTTGCTGTTGCCACTGCCGTTGCGGTTCCACGCGGGCTGGATCGGTCTCTCTGGCGGATCGGGCTCGACATCGGGCTCGACGAAGGCTCGCCGGGGTCGATAGGTCCCGGACTCTCGGTCGACCATGCTGAACTACTCCCCCCGAGTTGCGGAGTGCCATCGCAGGCTTCCTGAGCCGGCCGCTCGGATCGCATCGAGAGCCGACAATTAGGGGAGACTTTACTCGCGCTTGGCGTGTCTCGACCATCAGCGTCCGCTGATTGGGTGAGCATGAGGAAGCTATGCCTTCATTGCTGTCATCCCGACGAGCTTCAGAAATCACGCTCCACGCGGCTCCGGCCCGGAAAAAGCCCGCTCGAGCTAGCAGAGCCCGGTCTGTCGCCGCACCGGTTAGCTGGCCCGTCGTCGCCGGTGTTGGTGGCCTACTAGCGGCCCTCGCGAGCTGGATGCTCTGTCTCGGGATAGCCATCCTTGGCTGGCTTGACGGTGATTCTGCAGGTTTAAGCGATGCAGCTCAGCTCGGCAGCCGTTTTTGGCTGCTGGCGAATGGCTTTGGGGTGCGGATCGGCACGGTTTCGGTCACTCTGGTGCCTTGGGGTGTGACCGCGGTGATTGCGCTCATGATCTCTCGGTTCGCAGCGGCAAGCGCTCGGCGAACTGGTGGCGGTCAGACGACGGTCGGCACCGGGCTCATCAGCGTCATTGTGGTTGGGGCGTACCTGCTACCCGTTTTGGTTGTGGCTGTCCGGCTCGGTGAGCCGTGGCAGGTGCCGGGGCGCTGGGCTGCGGTAGTCCTGGCCCTTCTACTGGCCGCGGCGTGGGGCGCCAGCCGTAACCTTCGCGGCGTACCCGCCCAAAAGCATGGCGGAAGATTTGTCATGGCGCGCGCCCTAGTGGCAGCGCAGCTAGTGGTTCTGGTGGCCGGAGCGGCTCTCTTGGTGATAAGTCTTGGGACGCATCGAGAGCGGGTGGAAGCGTTGCATGAGGCGCTGCAGCCCGGCGTCGCCGGTGCCATCGCGCTGCTCTTGCTGCAGCTAGCCTTTGCGCCGAACGCCCTTGTCTGGTCGGCCTCGTACGCGCTTGGATCCGGCTTCTCGCTCGGCGCTGGTTCAGTCGTCGCACCAGGTGGAACGCAACTCGGCATGGTTCCGGCGATCCCGCTGCTCGGCGCGCTGCCAATGACCGGTCCCGGCGATGTAGCGCAGCTTTGGTGGTTGACCGCCGGTGCCATTTCTGGTGCCATCGCCTGTTGTCTGGCTCTCGCGGGCCGGCCGGCCCTGCGGTTCGACCAAGCCAGCCTGAGAGGCGGCGCGTACGGCCTGCTGGCCGGGGCGGTGTTCGCCGGACTGGCCTGGGCGGCCAGTGGTGATCTGGGCACCCTCCGGCTCACCGATATGGGCCCGCGACTCGTCCCTTTGCTGGTGATGGCCTGCACCACTATGGGACTTTCTGGCATGATCACCGGGCTGGCGTGGGGGCTGATCAGGCGCCCCGGGTGAGATTGCAGTGCGGGTGACATCGGGGGAGGCCGGGTCGCCAAGAACCTCCAGCGCCCGTGGTAGGCCTCGGCGATCGCGACCTGAGAGGGATTGGGGAAGTACCAGGTGATGCCCGAGGTGATCAAGTAGTGGCGACTGGTCCGGGGGCTTAGGCTGTCCGTCGTGCCCGAGCCCCTTGGTGATACGCGTCTGGGCCGGCCAGCCCGACTGGTGGTCCTGGTCTCCGGCACTGGCACTCTGTTGCAGGCTCTGATCGATGCTTGCCAGGATCCGTCATACGGTGCTCAGGTGGTGGCCGTCGGCTCCGATCGCCCGGATATTCAAGGACTGGAGCGAGCCGTACGCGCCGGTATCCCCACAGTCGTACAGGCAGTGTCTGACCACCCCAACAGAGCCGAGTGGGATAAAGCGCTGACTGCCGACGTGGCAAGGTATAAACCAGACCTGGTGATCAGCGCCGGCTTCATGAAGCTTCTAGGGACGGACTTCCTGACACGCTTCGAAGGCCGCATCATCAACACTCACCCAGCCTTGCTGCCGTCGTTTCCGGGAATGCATGGTCCCCGCGACGCGTTGGCGTACGGCGTCAAGATCACCGGGGCAACAGTGTTCTTGGTCGACTCCGGCGTAGATAGCGGTGTGATTCTCGACCAGCGAGCAGTTCCGGTCGCCGATGACGACACCGTGGAGTCCTTGCACGAAAGAATCAAGGTGGTTGAACGGGAGCTGCTGGTCACCATCACACATCAACTCGCCACCCGTACGTGGCGCGTCGTCGACAGGAAGGTGCTGTGGACATGATCGACTCGCCAAATGCCGGTGATGAGGGTCGCCGCCCCATCAGGCGTGCCTTGGTGTCGGTCTACGACAAGACCGATCTTCGGGATGTTGCACGAGCCTTGGTCGAGGCAGGGGCGGAGATTGTTTCGACTGGATCAACTGCAGCGACGATTGCCGAGGCGGGCCTACCCGTCACAGCAATCGAGCAGGTCACGGGGTTCCCAGAGTGTCTTGACGGTCGGGTGAAGACCCTGCATCCCATGGTGCACGCCGGCCTACTGGCCGACCTTCGGCTTGAGTCGCATCGCTCGCAGCTCGCTGATCTTGGTATCGAGCCGTTCGACCTGCTGATCAGCAACCTGTACCCATTCACCGCAACGGTCGCTTCTGGTGCAACCCCGGACGCCTGTATCGAACAGATCGACATTGGTGGCCCGGCCATGGTGCGCAGTTCGGCAAAGAATCATGCCTCGCTGGCGGTGATCACCTCGCCGGAGCAATATCCGCAGCTTCTCAAGGCGCTGGGTGAGGGTGGCTTCACACTCACCGAACGTCAGGCGCTGGCAGCGGCTGCATTTGTCCACACAGCAACCTACGACGTAGCGGTCGCAAGCTGGATGGGCAACGTCGTCAGCGATCTCAGCGACGGCACGGGCTTCCCACGCTGGATGGGAGGCACTTGGGAGAAAGTCACCGGTCTTCGCTACGGAGAGAACCCACACCAGCCAGCGGCCCTCTACCGCGTTACCGGTTCGACTCGCGGACTGGCGAACGCGAAACAACTACACGGCAAGGAGATGTCTTACAACAACTATGTCGACGCCGACTCCGCACGACGGGCGGCTAGCGATTTCGACGAGCCAGCCGTTGCGATCATCAAGCACGCCAATCCGTGCGGTATCGCGATCGGGTTTGATATCGCTGAGGCGCATCGGAAGGCCCATGCCTGCGATCCGATTTCAGCGTACGGAGGCGTCATCGCAGCCAATCAGCCGGTCACTGCGGAGATGGCGCGGCAAGTCGCCGAGATTTTCACCGAGGTGATCATCGCGCCGGGTTACCTCGATGGTGCGATCGAGGTACTTGCCGCAAAGAAAAACCTGCGAATTCTTGTTGTCGAGCCACCCGCCAGGGGTGGCGCCGAGAGCCGGCGGATAGATGGCGGACTGCTTGTCCAGCTCTCCGACACCGTTGATGCCGATCATGACAGCGCGGTCAATTGGAAGCTGGTCGCCGGTCCGCCGGCGTCGGAGCAGACATTAGCCGATCTAGAGTTCGCCTGGAAGGCGGCGCGAAGTGTGAAGTCGAATGCCATCCTGCTGGCGCGCAACGGTGCTTCTGTCGGTGTTGGCATGGGGCAGGTGAATCGGGTCGACTCCTGTCGGCTTGCGGTGCAACGGGCTGGCGAGCGTGCGGAGGGCTCGGTCGCTGCCTCCGATGCATTCTTCCCGTTTGCTGACGGGCCGGAGATTCTGTTGGCAGGCGGAGTGGCGGCCATCGTGCAGCCGGGCGGCTCAGTACGTGACGAGGATGTCATCGCCGCCGTGCAGGCCGCCGGAGCAACTATGTACTTCACCGGCGCGCGACACTTCTTTCACTGAGTCCGATTCATTCGAAGGTGTGTATCTATGACGGCGCAGGTTCTTGACGGGAAGGCCCTGGCAGCAACCATCAAGGCTGAGCTGAGGGGTCGTGTGTCGGCACTCGCAGAGCGAGGCATCGTGCCGGGCCTCGGCACGGTGCTTGTCGGCGATGATCCCGGCAGCCGGTCCTACGTCGCAGGTAAGCATCGCGATTGTGCGGAGGTGGGGATGGCTTCAATTCAGATAGAAATGCCGGCCTCGACCAGTCAGGACGAGCTGTCCTTGGTGATTAAGGAGTTGAACGCCGACCCGGCCTGCACTGGCTACATCGTCCAGCTTCCGCTGCCGGGTGATCTTGACGACAACGCCGCGCTGGGCCTGGTCGATCCCGACAAGGATGCCGACGGTTTGCATCCGGTCAACCTCGGCAAGCTGGTGCTGGGAGTACCCGGGCCATTGCCGTGCACACCGAGAGGCATTGTGGAGCTGCTGCTCCGCAATGGCATTGAGCTCAATGGGGCTGAGGTCTGCATCATCGGCCGCGGCACGACGGTCGGCCGGCCTCTTGGATTGCTGCTAACGCGTAAAAGTGAGAACGCCACAGTGACCGTGTGTCACACCGGAACCGTGGACCTCGCCCGGCACACTCGACAGGCTGACATTGTGGTAGCAGCGGCTGGACGGCCGCGCCTTGTTACTGGAGACATGATCAAG
This sequence comes from Propionibacteriaceae bacterium, assembly GCA_035253925.1. Lineage (GTDB taxonomy): Bacteria > Actinomycetota > Actinomycetes > Propionibacteriales > Propionibacteriaceae > Microlunatus. The sequence goes on along the minus strand of DATFBI010000215.1, from coordinate 5,554 downwards.
CCCGGTGCGGTCTGTGTTGATGTGGGTATAACCCGCACCGACGCCGGTCTCATTGGTGATCTTGATCCAAGCGTACGCGAGATGGCGAGTTGGGTAGCACCTATGCCCGGTGGCATAGGGCCGATGACGCGCGCCATGCTGTTGAGCAATGTGGTCGAACGCGCCGAACATCTGGTGGCTCGTGCCGCGGCAGCCTGAATCAAGTGCGGCGGCCCGGTCGCTGCGCCAGTGGCCGTTGTTGATCGTGGTGATCGGAGTCGTCGCTGGTCTGGTGGTCAGCTTCCTTGGCGATTCCACCTGGCGGCTCGGCTGCCTGCTGATCGGCGCATCGCTGGGTGTAGGTGCAGTGGAACGGATCGCGCTGCCGAGTCGGGATGCCGGGCTGCTTCAGGTGCGAACCAAAGCCTTTGATGTCACCCTTCTTGCCGTCGGTGCAGTAGCGATCATTGCACTGGCGATCGTCGTCCCAGAAGGTCGGTAAAGGACGTTCTCGCCTCCCGGTCTGACACCAGCCCTCGCCTTATGCGAGCCGTCGCCTTTACGCGAGCCGGTCGCAAGATGGGAAACATGTGCTCGATCAGCAGTCGGGGCACTTGTTAGCCGTCGTGAGATGGGAAACGTTGCTAGCGACAATGGCCTCGGCGGACTTGCGAACATCGCAAGTGATTGAAGCGGGCAATCAAACTGCGCGCGATGCGCAAGTAGTTTTTGATTGATTAGCCGCTACTCGCTGCTACAGCGGCGATGATGATCCAAATGATCACAAAGACAATCCACACAATTGCAATGATTGTGAAGATCTTGCCCAGCATACGACCAATGCTGATGTTCTGCTCATTGCTGTAGCGGATGCCAGACGTCTGAATGTCCGCCCGCGCCTTATTTCCTAAGTACCACGCAATGGGGGCAAAGATTGTAATAAAGATCCCGAGAATCCCGAAGATCAGGATCATGGTGCCCTGCGGGTGCTCCTGCGTCGGCGGTCCGTACGGCTGACCATAGGGCGCCGGCTGCCCCGCGGGCTGATACTGCCCCGGCGCCTGGTAGGGAGTCTGCTGACTCGGATCTCCGCTGGGCTGGTACTGCCCCGACGGTTGGTAGGGAGTCTGCGGGCTCGGTTGTGCCTGCGGCTGCTGCTCTTCGTACGGATTGGTCATGAGTCCCATTGTTCCCTACATCGGGTGCATAGCGCAGCCGACCCCGGAGCCGCTGCATCACAAGTCACTCAGCCAGGTCGTGAAAATCAGTGCAAACAGCAGCCACATGACGAATGCAATAGCGAGGAACGCCAAAGCGATGTTGTGACGACCTTGCCGAGAATTCGGCCAGCATTGATATTCGCCTCATTGGAGTGCCGGGTGCTGATGGTCGCGGGTTTTCTTCATGCTCTTAGCTTGGTTGGTCAGATGCCGGTGCTGGCAATACCGGCAATGATGGCAAGCACGATAAATAGCGTGGCGAGGACGCAGATCGATACACCGATAATGCCGGTGACAATCCCTCCGACGGCCTGCGATCGGCCGGTGTAGCGTCCAGGGTCTGCGTCAATGTCGTTCTTGACGCGACGACCAAGAACGATGCCGCCAATCCCGACCAGTCCGCCGATGATGCAGCCAAATCCCAAGACAGTGCCGAGAATGCCAAGAATGAGAGCCAGGCTTGCCTGCGGATGGGGTACGGCGATCGGGGTAGGCGCGGGAGCTCCATAGGGGCTCACGCCGCCGAAGCTTGGCTGATACGGGTTGGCCTCGTAGGGGTTGCCATAAAACGATTCGCCATAGCGCTGGCCGGGATCGTCGTAGGACGGCATCGGCTGGGAATCCAATCCCGGCCCGTTGTACATCGCGTTGCTACTGGTGCTGCCGGGTGCGCCGGTTGGTCTGCCGTAGGGGTCGAAGGCCGGGGTGCCATACGGGTCCTGACCTGGGTAGGACGGCCAGTCATTGGAGTAACTATCAGTCGATTGGTCGTATTTATCGCTCGATTCGTCCCCGGGCGGTTGGTGCGTCGGCGTGCCTTGGTCGGGGCTGGAGTCGGAGCCGAGCCCGTCGGAGGAGCTAGACCCCTCGCGGCTGAACGGGTTCGGTTGCTGGCTTTCAGTCATGGCACCCAGTGTTACGCAATCTTTCTGTGAGCTGCTCGCGCATCGCGCGCTTTGGGTCCGCCTACTTCGTCGCGGCTCGCAGACGAAAATGCCTGTGGTCGCTCCTCGTCAGCACGGCGGGCGGGCGATTTCCGACGCACGCAGCTGAATTCTCGTGGGCTGCTCGCGCATCGCGCTAATCGATGAAGCCGAGAGCTCGGACCGCGTCGCGCTCATCTTCAAGCTCGGCGACGCTAATGTCGATCTTGCTCCGGGAGAACTCATTGATCTCCAGACCATCGACGATCTGGTAGGTGCCCCCGGATACGGTGCACGGGAATGAGCAGATCAGCCCTTCGGGAATCTTGTAAGACCCGTCGGAGGGTACCGACATTGAGACCCAGTCGCCTTCCGGTGTTCCGAGTACCCAGTCCCGCATATGTTCCAGAGTTGCATTCGCAGCGCTGCCAGCCGAACTGCCGCCCCGCGCCTCAATGACGGCGGCTCCACGCTTTTGCACGGTGGGTAAGAAGGTGGACTCCAGCCACTCTTGATCGTTGATCAATTCGGCGGCGTTCTGCCCACGTACCAAGGTATTGAACAGATCCGGGTACTGCGTCGTGGAGTGATTGCCCCAGATCGTCATATGGGTGATCTCGGCGATGCTGGCACCAGTCTTGGCTGCGAGCTGGGCCTTGGCTCGGTTGTGGTCGAGGCGGGTCAGCGCGTTGAACCGCTCTGCGGGGATGTCCGGCGCGTTGCTCATGGTGATCAGGGCGTTGGTATTGGCCGGGTTTCCGGTTATCAGGACTTTGATGTCGTCGGCGGCGTGGGAGTTGAGAGACTGCCCCTGCGGTTTGAAAATTGCGCCATTTGTCTCCAGCAGATCTCTGCGCTCCATGCCCTTACTGCGTGGTCGTGCGCCGACGAGACAGGCGAGGTTCGCCCCATCGAAGATTGTGTCTGGATCGTCTCCGATCTCGATATTGGTCAGCAACGGGAAGGCGCAATCCTCAATCTCCATCACGATTGCTTCCAGCGCCTTGAGGGCTGGGGTGATTTCGAGGAGCCGCAGCTCCAGTTGCTGGTCGGGGCCAAGCATCGAACCACTGGCAATCCGGAACAACAGGCTGTAGCCGATTTGGCCGGCAGCGCCAGTGACGGCGACCTTCACGGGTGCGCTCACGAACACTCCTCGGAGCTGGATGGGCAGATACATGGTGATCGCTCGCGCAATGCTGACGCTCGCGATAACGCGGAATACGTAGGGTGACGCTAGCAAGGCCGTGGACTAATGACACGGTGAGGTCTGGAATGGATACCAGCTCTGAGGCAGACGTGGTCGCGGCGGTGGTAGCCGCCGTCCAAGGACGACAGGGCACCCGTTGGATCGGAGTTGACGGCAAGGGTGCGACCGGCAAGACCACCCTGGCAGCACGGATTGCAGCGTCTCTGCGGGACGCGGCAGTTGTGCACATCGACGACTTCGCTCATCCTGATATCCGCGGATGGGAGCGGGATAGGTTCGTCGATCAGGTGTTGAAGCCGCTGCTCGCCGGGCAACCGGCCCGGTATCAGCGTTGGGACTTCAACCGGAACGTTGGCGCGGAATGGCACACCGTCCCGACTGGGGTTCCGGTCGTGGTCGAAGGAGTTTCCTCCACTGATGCACGGCTGGGTATCCCCTGGGACTTCACCATCTGGGTGGAGGTGCCATACGAGCTCCGGTTGGCGCGGGCGCTCGAGCGGGATGGGCCAGCGATGAGGGAACGCTGGCTGACCGACTGGATGCCGAGCGAGGACGCCTACCAGGAGACGCAGCGACCGCAGGATCGGGTCGACCTGGTGTACCGGCCGCGGTATGCGGCTTGAGCCTGTCAAACCAGCAGGTGGTCGTTCGATAGGTTGGCGGCATGGCGAAGATCAAGGTTGAGGGGACAGTCGTCGAACTTGACGGCGATGAGATGACACGCATCATTTGGCAGTTCATCAAGGACCGGCTCATCCATCCGTATCTTGACGTCACCCTGGAGTACTACGACCTCGGCATCACTCATCGCGACGAAACCAACGACCAAGTGACCATTGACGCGGCGAACGCGATCAAGAAACACGGGGTCGGTGTGAAGTGCGCGACGATCACCCCGGATGAGGCTCGGGTTAAGGAGTTCAACCTCAAGAAAATGTGGACTTCGCCCAATGGCACTATTCGCAACATTCTCGGCGGCGTAGTGTTCCGGGAGCCGATCATCATCTCCAACATTCCGCGGCTGGTATCCAACTGGACTAAGCCGATCGTGATCGGCCGGCACGCGCATGGTGATCAATACAAAGCGACCAACTTCAGAGTGCCAGGCGCCGGCCAGTTGACGATCACCTTCACGCCGGAGGATGGCGGCGAGCCGATCCAGCATGTGGTTACGAATTACCCGCCAGATGGTGGGGTGGCGTTGGGCATGTACAACTTCAATGACTCGATCGCCGATTTTGCGCATGCCTGCTTCGCGTACGGGTTGGAACGCGGTTACCCGGTATACCTGTCGACCAAGAACACGATCTTGAAGGCGTACGACGGCGCATTCAAAGACATCTTCGCCGAGATCTATGCCAACGAGTACGAGGCCGAGTTCAAGGCCGCCGGCCTGACCTATGAACACCGCTTGATCGACGACATGGTGGCAGCAGCGCTGAAGTGGGGCGGTGGTTACCTCTGGGCCTGCAAGAACTACGACGGTGATGTGCAATCTGACACCGTCGCCCAGGGTTTCGGCTCGCTGGGGCTGATGACCAGCGTGCTGATGACTCCGGATGGGAAGACGGTCGAGGCGGAGGCCGCGCACGGTACGGTGACTCGGCACTATCGGCAGCATCAGCAGGGCCAGCCCACCTCCACGAACCCGATTGCCTCCATCTTTGCCTGGACAGGCGGACTAAAGCACCGCGGCAAACTTGACAACACACCGGACGTGATCAAGTTCGCCGACTCTTTGGAGGACGTAGTCGTGAAGTCCGTCGAGGATGGTGCAATGACCAAGGACTTGGCCATGCTGATCGGCCCCGATCAGTCCTGGCTCACTACCGAGGAATTCCTCGACACCCTGGACAAGAACCTCGCCACCCGCCTGGCCTGACTTCTCTTACGTCGACTCTCTCTCCCCCCGACTTGTCAGCGTCGATGGTCGCTATAGCAGCCACATGCGCTGACAACTCGGCAGGTGTCCACAGCTGTGGCCCATCTTGCAGCCTCGTCAACAGATTCTGATATCACTGAACGATTCGGCAGCTAGATCCCGGCTGCGCTTGCCAGTCACACTGCCCTGGAGGTGGCCGGTTAGAGGGTGGTGGCGCGGCCGATCTGGACGAGTTTCCAGCCGGCGTTACGCCAGGTGGGGGCGTGCAGCTTTAAGCGGCCGTCGATGATCACCTTGGACGCGACCAGTGCGCCAAGCCGTTCGGGGTCGAGCTGTCGGA
>DATFBI010000214.1:0-23683 GCA_035253925.1 Propionibacteriaceae bacterium | reverse complement strand
GCTCTGCACCAGATGCAGCATCGGCAGCAGCGCCGAGCGGGCCTGCGGATACCGTGCGGCGATCGAGCGCATCTCCTGCAAGGTGTCTTCGGTGATCTTGGTCTCGGAGACGCTGTAGTCGAGGCTGGGCTCGTCGAAGTGCGTAACGAAGTGCCCGTGCCCCACCAATTCCTCTGCAGCAACATCACCGCCGGGGTGACCGTTCGGCGTCGACGGTAGAGGCTCGAGCGGATTGCTCAAGGGGCCACTCTCAGGCCGCATTACCGGTCGACACCTCCCATTACTGGGTCGAGGCTCGCCACCGCGACCACGACGTCGGAGACCATACCGCCCTCACACATAGCGGGCATCGCCTGCAAGTTGGTGAAGCTCGGATCCCGGAAATGAGCGCGGAACGGGCGCGTTCCGCCATCGGAGACCACATGAGCACCAAGCTCACCGCGTGGACTCTCAATGGGGACGTAGGCCTGACCTGGTGGGACCCGGAAGCCCTCGGTGACCAGCTTGAAGTGATGAATTAGCGCCTCCATGGATTCGCCCATGATGTGCTTGAGGTACTCGTTGGAGTTGCCCATGCCGTCCGAGCCGATCGACAGCTGCGCAGGCCAGGCGATCTTCTTATCTGCGATCATGATCGGCGCGCCGCGCATTTTCTCTAGCCGCTCGACACATTGCTCGATGATCTTGAGGCTTTCCCACATCTCGTTCAGGCGAATTCGGAACCGCCCATACGCGTCCATGGTGTCCCAGGTCTGCACGTCGAAGTCGTAGGTTTCATAGCCGCAGTAAGGCTGTTTCTTGCGCAGGTCCCAGTCGTAGCCGGTGGATCGCAGCGTCGGACCGGTGATGCCCAGAGCAAGGCAACCGGCAAGATCGAGATAGCCGACGCCGGAAAGCCTGGCTTTGAAGATCGGGTTTTCGTTGCAGAATGCCGCGTACTCCGGCAAGTGCTTCTTCATCCAGGCGACGAGATCCCTAACGAAATCCAGCGCCTTGTCTGGCAGATCCTGGGCAATTCCTCCGGGTCGGATGTAAGCGTGATTCATCCTCAGCCCAGTGATCAACTCGAAGGCGTCCAGCACCTTTTCGCGCTCACGGAATCCAATGGTCATCACGGTCAGCGCGCCGATTTCCATGCCACCGGTCGCAATGCAGACCAAATGTGAGGAAATGCGATTTAACTCCAGCATTAGTACCCGAAGGATGTTGGCCTTCTCTGGGATTTCTGCCTCGATATCCAGCAGTCGTTCGACGCCCAGGCAATAGGTGGTCTCGTTGTGCAACGGTGACAGGTAGTCCATCCGGGTGCAGAACGTGACGCCCTGAGTCCAGGTGCGGAACTCCATGTTCTTTTCGATGCCGGTGTGCAGATAGCCGATGCCGCAGCGGGCCTCGGTGACCGATTCGCCATCCAGTTCCAAGATCAACCGCAGCACGCCGTGAGTCGAGGGATGCTGTGGACCCATGTTGACCACGATGCGTTCGTCGCCGCGCTCGGCCTGCTCGGACACCAGTGAGTCCCAGTCCTGGCCAGTAACGGTATAGACCTGGCCTTCGGCTGCTTCGCCACCGATGCCGAACGGATCCTCGTTCTCCGTCCCGGTCGGTCCTGGATCTGTGCTGATCCCGGGGGGGACGACCCCGCCGCGCCCCCCCGGTTCTGAAGCCGGCCGAGTTTGCTCGTCGGTCGTGCTCATGAGTACGACCTCCTTTGATCTGGGGGTGGAACTGTGGCGCCCTTGTACTCGACGGGGATGCCGCCGAGCGGGTAATCCTTACGCTGCGGATGACCCGGCCAGTCGTCAGGCATCAGAATCCGAGTTAGGGCTGGATGACCGTCAAAGATGATGCCGAACATGTCGTAGGTCTCTCGCTCGTGCCAGTCCGCGGTCGGGTAGGTCGCCACCACCGATGGGATGTGCGGGTCGCTGTCGGGTACTGAGACCTCGAGGCGAATCCGCCGATTGTGGGTCATTGACTGCAGGTGATAGACCGCGTGTAACTCGCGACCTTTGTCGGCCGGGTAATGCACGCCGGAAACGCTGCTGCAGAACTCGAATCGCAGGTGAGCGTCGTCTCTGAGGTATTGCACCAACTCCGGCAGGTGCTGTCGTTCCACATGGAAGGTGACCTCGCCGCGGTGAATAACCACCTTGGTGATCACGTCGCTGTAGCTGGGAATCAGCGCTCCAATGCGCTCGTATACCTGATCCCACCAGCCACCGAACGGGGGTGTTGCTGGCGCGGGGAATTCAATAGTGCGCGCCAGGCCGCCATAGCCGGAAGTGTCGCCGGTGCCCTTGACGCCAAACATGCCCTTTCGGACCTGGAGAACCTCGGCGGTGGGCTCGGTAGTAGCTAGTTGAGCTTCGTCTTCCTCGGCTTCGGTGGCCTCAGAGCTGATCTCGGGTGCTTCGCCAGTCAGGGACTCCGGCTTGGTTTCGGCGTCCGGCTGGGACTCGCCTTCGGGAACCGCGCCCTTAATGGGAGCCTTCTCGTCCGACTCCTCATGAATGTGCGCTGAACTTGTCGAAGCGGCCTCATCGCGCCCTTCAACAGGCTCAGGGCGCATACCTTCCGACTCCCCTACGGTCGGCGATGCGGTTGTCGAATCGGCCTCGTCGCGCCCTTCGACAGGCTCAGGGCGCATACCTTCCGGCTCAGGGCGCATATCGGTGGGCTCGGGCCGCACCTCAGAGGGCTTGGGTCTCGGAGACTTACGCGTCCGCTTCCGCGGTGGCTTGCGGGGAGGGGTGCCCTCGGTCATCGGAGCAGGCCCTTTTGCTCGACCAGCGATGGCGCCTCCAACTGGCGCTGCTCTTGATCTTGAGCCGCCTCGATGGCATTAAGGCCGATCGGGGTGTGCCGCACCTTGTCCCGTAGCTTGAACATGGCATCGATCAACATCTCGGGCCGTGGCGGGCACCCGGGTAAGTACATATCGACCGGCACAATGTGATCAACTCCCTGCACGATCGCGTAGTTGTTGAACATGCCACCGGTGCTGGCGCACACGCCCATAGCGAGCACCCACTTCGGATTCGGCATCTGGTCATAGATCTGGCGCAGCACTGGCGCCATCTTCTGGCTCACGCGACCGGCGACAATCATCAAATCGGCCTGTCGGGGCGAGGCGCGGAACACTTCCTGACCCCAGCGCCCGGAGTCGTATCGCGGCGCGCCGTAGGTCATCATCTCGATAGCGCAGCAGGCCAGTCCGAAAGTCGCCGGCCAGAACGCTGCACTGCGCATATAGCCAAACAGGTTCTCAACGGTGGTCAGCAACACACCGCTGGGAATTTTTTCCTCGAGGCCCATCTCAGCGAATACTCCTACTTGCTTGCATCCTCACTCCCAATCCAGCCCACCGCGTCGCAACACGTAGAAGTAGGCAATAAAGACTGCGGCAATGAACAAGATCATCTCGACTAGCGCGAAGAGACCCATCTGATCAAATGCCACAGCCCAGGGATAGAGGAAAACGATCTCAATGTCGAAGACGATAAAAAGCATGGCGGTGATGTAGTACTTCACCGGAAACCGGCCGCCACCAACCGGCTGTGGGGTCGGCTCGATGCCGCACTCGTATGAGTCGTACTTGGCTCGGTTGAACCGCCCAGGACCTACCAGCACGCTGGTCAGAATGGTCAGCGCGACAAACCCGGAGGCAATCGCGAGCAAGATCACGATTCCGACGTAGGGACTCATCGGCCAGTCTTCTTTCCACAGGTCCTGGAGTCGATCATGCCGCCGGCGCAATCCGGGACAGCGAGTTGATCAACTTGTCCATGGCGTCACCATCTTCTGCATCGGTCAGGTTGGCCAGCAGCTTGAGAGTGAAGCGCATCAACGTCTGGCGAGGCAGTCCGTACCTGGTACAGACACGCATCACCTGAGGATGGCCAATCAACTTCACGAAGGCTCGCCCCAATGTGTAGTAACCGCCGAGCGCGGCCTTGATCTTGATCGGGTAGGACTGCAGCGCTCGCTCGGCTGCTGGGGTACCGGGCCCGTGCTGGTGCGCCTCAGCCATGGCGGTCGCTGCGATCTCAGCAGATTCCATTGCGTAAGCGATGCCCTCGCCGTTGAAGGGGTTGATCATGCCGCCGGCATCACCAACAAGCAGCAGGCCACGTCCGTAGTGCGGCTGGCGGTTGAAGCCCATAGGCAACGCCGCACCGCGTACTGGGGTGATCATGTTCTGACTCCGAAAGCCCCACTGTTCCGGCGTGTTATCCAGCCAGCGTCTCAGCAAGTCCTTGTAGTCGGTCTTGCCGAAGGCTGCGGAGGTGTTCAGAATGCCCAGCCCGACATTGCAGGTGCCATCGCCCATGCCGAAAATCCAGCCGTACCCGGGCAGCAGGGCACTCTTGCCAGGCTTGCCTTCCCACAGCTCCAACCACGATTCCAGGTAGACGTCGCGATGTCGCGGGCTGGCGAAGTAGGTGCGTACCGCGACGCCCATGGGTCGGTCCTCGCGCCGGTTGAGCCCCATGGCGAGGCTCAGACGGGTGGAGTTCCCATCAGCAGCCACGATCATAGGGGCGGTGAAGCGGCGGCCATCCTTGGTCTGGACGCCCACAATGCGACAGCTGCGGGAGTCGATGATCGGCTCCACGACGTTGGCCAGCTCATACAGCCTCGCTCCCGCGGCTACTGCGTGGCGCGCCAGCAGGTCATCAAAGTCAGCTCGGGGACGCACTAGGCCGTAGGAAGGAAAGTCAGCAAGATCAGGCCACGGCAGCTCAAACGGGCGCGCCCCGCCGTAGATGCGCAGGCCCTTGTTGTGCAGCCAACCAGCCGCTTCGGAGGTGTCCATGCCGAGCCGGATCAGCTGCCGCGTGCCACGCGGTGTTAGGCCGTCACCACATACCTTCTCGCGGGGGAACTTGCTCTTCTCCAATAGGGAAACCAGGAGGCCGTGGCGCGCCAGGTGAGTGGCTGTGGCTGAGCCTGCCGGGCCGGCGCCAACGACGACGACGTCGGCATCGATGGCGGGCGCAGTCGAACGATTGCGCTCGTCAGGTTCCGCGTACGGGCCGGGCCCGACCGACATGGCGGTTCTCCTGAAATGTGTCCCTGAGTCTTCCGGGACTTAGTGAAAAACTTCACTAAGTCACCACGCACGAGTCTACGACTTCCCGAGGACGCTCCAGTGCCTTGGGTGCAAAGAGCGCCGAGCGTGCCGAGATCTCAACGCTGTAAGGGTTCCGCGTCACCTCAAGTCAGAATCATCAAGCTGGAGGTCGAAGCTGGCCGGGGGACGCACAGCGCTGAAGTAGTAGGCCTCGCCACGTTCCCAGAAGTGCGCCCAATCGGGATCGTTCTCCCGATCGGCATAGCGCCGAGCGCGGGTTTCGGGATCAACGCCCAGGTAAACGGCGAGATCCACTAGGTCGGCCAGCTCCGGGCGCCCGGCATAGACGCCCTCAACGATGATCACTTCAGCCGCTGGAATGGTCTTTGGCGGTGCCAGTCTGCCGTCGTCGGTTTCCCAGTTGTACGGCTGGAATGTGGCTGACGTCCCGGCTAGCAACGGCAGCAAAGCCTGATCACGTAGCCGCTCCCAATCAATCACGGCATTGACCACCGCCACGTCTGACATTGCCTCCCGTTGCGACACCGTGAGCTGCGGCAGCGTGTCCCGATAGAAATCGTCGCCTTCCAGGACTGAGGCTCCGGACCGCAGCGCCACTGCGGTCCCCAGGATCGACTTCCCCGCACAGCTTGGGCCGTCAATGGCGAGGACGAGCGGTCGGTCAGAGGCCGCCTTCCGCCGGCCAATCAGGTCGAGAATTGCGGTCACCGCTGTTGCGGAGCGCAGCCGCCAGGCAAGTAGTTGATCAGGGGTGTCGATATCCCAAAGCTCAGCCTGAGCCAGCTCCTGGGAGACCAACCCCGGTCTCAGTGCATCGAGTAGCCTCCGCGCCGAGACGCCTGCTGCACCGCCGGGACCGGCAGCGGCCACGAAAGCCGCGGCTGCCTCTGGTCGCATTGCCAGCTGTAGTGGCTGGTCTAGGCCATTCGCATCAACACCGACAACCGCGCCCGCGGTCGGATCGCTCTCCAGGCGGCTGAGCAGGGTGCTGGCCGCTTGGCCGCCGAGCGGAGCGTCCGCGGGGAGCGTAACGATGGCGTCATTGGGCTGGGCAAGCGCGCGGCGGACCCCAGCCACCAGTCCAGCAGCGGGCCCACCGCCCGGTGGATCCTCAGAGGTGAAGATCACCGGTCGGGCTACTTTGCGGGCTGCCCCGACGATGATTACCGTCGCAACCTGCGCTGGTAGTGAAGCAAGCGTTCGATCTAGCAAGGGCTGGCCCTGCACTTGTTCAGCCAGCTTGTCGGGAGCGAAGCGCTGCGACGCGCCACCAGCAAGAACAACCGCAGTGACGCGCCGCACGAAGGAAACCTACTCGTCGGGGTCAGGGCCGCTGTCGCTGAGTACCCCCCGCTCGCGTGCGCGGCTAAATGAACATAGAAGAAGCGCCCCGTCTCCCTATATAAGGTGGGGCGCTTCTTAATGTTTCTAGTGGGATTCCCGATCGGCGGGGAATCCCCAACTCATCGCTTTATCCGGTCATGTGTTGATTGAGCCAGGCGTGTGCATCAGCAGTGTTGTCACACATCCAGCCATAGGCACCGACCGGAAGAGCACGCTTGTAGTGATACGCATTGTCCAAGGTGTAGACAAGGACCTTGATGCCTGCCGCCTGAAGCCGCTGGACATACTCAATGTTGTCTTCCGCGATCGCGAGCGAAATGGTCGCATACCCCGAGGCCCCGGCGACGCTTTTAACCTTGGTCGTCGAGGGAAAGTGCCCAACTGACCAGCTCCGGGCACCGGATGAGTAGGAGCGGAAGTAGCTGAGCCGAGTCTCGCCGCCAGCAGTGATGACCTTCGACTTCATGCCCTGCGCGGCGACCTCGTCGACGTATCGCTTCACCTGCGACTTAGTCCAGCCGTCGCCCTTCAGTTCAACGAACACGAGCTTCCCGGTCGCCTTTGCTGCCTTGAGCCAGGATCGGAACGACGGCGGGTGATACGACGTGTTGTCGAAGTTGCCGTTGCCATCCTTATCGACAGGGATCTCCAGCCATGCACCTGTGATATAAGACAGATCCCGATCACGTACGCGGCCTGTTCGGTTCGTGGTCCGATCAATGGTCACGTCGTGCATCATGACCATCTTGCTATCGCGCGTAACGCTAATATCGCCTTCCACAATGTCAGCGTGATTCTGCGCCGCCCATTGGATTGCCGGGATGGACTGCTCAGGAATCCCTAGCTCGACGGTCCATGGGTCACCAACGCCGCGATGCCCGACCAGGGTTGGGTAGGTGACGGCGTGCGCCCCGAGGTTGAGTAACGGAAGGGTTATGAGGGTGACCGCAAGGACGGTGATTGTCCGGGCCAGAAATTTATGCATCAGCCGTACTCGTCGTATTCGACATCGTCACCGTCGCCTTGATCTTCGTGCTGGAACTGCGAGGCCATCATCTCCTCCCGCCGCTCACCGGCCGCGGAAACGCGCCGGCAGCATGATGGAAAGGTGCCAGACTCGGCGGTCGGCGGCCGCCGGCCTTCCCGGCTTTCCATCCCCAACGACCGCTGCGTGCAGCCCGCACGCTAACACCTCGGCTGCGGGTAATTGGGGTGAGAACTGAAGATCGTTCTGACACGTGCGGCGACACGCGGATGGGATGCGAACTTGTAACCAAATCTGACGAGGACGGCAAGGGTCACGGCTAGATAACAGTCGGAATCGGGCTGCGCGGCTGTTTCGTCCGGCGTCGGCTTCAGTCGCAAGACCGCGATCGTGATCAATAGCTGGCCCGAGCTCGGGCGCGCAGGAAACTACATAATTCGGTGGCCCCAGCCCTTCGCGCGGTGCCTAACCCAACGAGTCCCGCATGGGAATCAGCTTGGCGTTCGCCTCGGCAAGCTCGGCGGCAGGATCGGAACCCGCGACGATGCCACAGCCGGCGAAAAGCCGGATCTGGTGTGGGTCGGTTTCACTGAGCTGGCCGCAACGGAGAGCGATCGCCCACTCTCCATCACCATTGGCGTCGATCCAGCCGACTGGTCCGGCGTAGCGTTCCCGGTCCAGATGCTCCAGCTCGGCGATCAGTGACCGTGCGCTGTCGGTAGGCGTCCCACAGACCGCAGCGGTCGGATGCAGCGCCGCTGCAAGTGCTAAGGATGCGACACCTTTATCTGCTACAGCCGTGATGTCGGTCGCCAAATGCAAGACATTGGGAAGCTGGAGCACATACGGCGCGTCAGGAACGTTCATGCCCGAGCAGAAGGAGGCCAGCGCCCGGGCGACGGAGCGAACGGCGTACTCATGCTCCTCGAGATCCTTGCTCGATCGAGCCAGCGCGCCGGCCAGGTTCAGATCATGATCATCATCACCGGAACGCCGAATCGTGCCAGCTAGGACGCGTGAGGTCGCTAGTCCAGCCTCGCGCTTCACCAGCATTTCCGGCGTAGCGCCAACCAGGCCATCAACCGAATAGGTCCAGCACTGGGCGTAGTTCTCAGCCAGCCGGGCGGCTATCCAGCGCAGGTCGATGTCGTTCTCGGCGAAGGCCAGCAGGTCTCGGGCGAGCACTACCTTGTCCAGCTCACCGTTGCCGATACGGCGTACCGCTTCGGCAACCGCTGCCTCCCACTCCGGGCCACTCAGCCCACCATCACCGAAGGTGACATTGCGCGGTCGTTCGGCTGGCGATGGATGACTCGCATCGATCCCATGCTCGCCCACTGGTCCAATGTCGGTTCTCCAGATTTGGCCGTTGCGCCGCCCAATGACGGTCTGCGGCACCATGAGGCTCGAACGTCCGGCCGAGTTCGCCGGATCGAAGAGAAAGCTGCCGTACGCAATCAGACCGGCACCCGCTGGCGGATCATCGAGCGCGGCGGTGACTTCGACCTGAGCAACGAGGTCGGCCCACCACTCAGCAGCTTCGGAGATACTGGCCGGCTTCAGCCGCACCACCTCGCCCCAGCCGACCAAACCATCGCCGTGACGCAGCCACACGTAGTTGTCTTTGGGCGGAACCAGGCCCAGCAAAGAGCCTGGATCCTCGATCGGATGCGTCCGTACGTGGAGCCGCGGCGGGTCAGGCGCCGACCAGGTCACGGGGCACAGCGTATCTGCGGTTCTAGACGCCACCAATTGGACCTAAGGCCTGAAACGTAATTTGTGATTGCTTTCACAACCTCGCTTTTGGCAGGTTCGGGGTGGATGCCATTGCGGCGCTAGCGCTTGCGTTGCTTGGCGGCTACCGCCGCCTCCTCACGCTGCTTCCGCTGCGCCGCTAAGTGCTTTTGTTGCTCAGCTTGGCGAGCCCGCAGGGTTTCCGCATCCATGGAGTTAAGCAAGATCGCCGCTGCGACGCCCGCGACCCCCAGCGACCACCATGGCGACAGGCCCAGTAGTAACGGCGCCGTGGTGAGAATGCAGACGTCGAACCCACGGAAGAGGTTCGTTACCAGACCTGGCGGGAAGGCACCCGCTTGGCTCGCCACCATGGGCGCGCCGAAATCTACTCCTTTGGCCTGTGTCCAGCGCACCGCCGCCAATAGCCCGGCCGCCGCCGTTGCAATAGCGATTAAGGATGCGTCCGGCGCCGAACGCTCCACAGCGCCATCGCCGAAACCCATATAGGCAGGAGTCGTCGCGGCGGCCCAAATGCCGGCCAAGATCGCAGGTACTGCAATCGAGGCGAGCTTGATGCGAGACAGCGTGAAGGGTAAACAGCGAGCGAGTCCACCGGTACGGGTCAGCACACGGAGACCATTGAGCAGCGGAATGGTGGCACCGAAGAGGGCGAGTGCTGCAAAGACTGGGGTAAGCACGCTCATGCCGAGTGCGTCGGCCGCGTACGGAACCACGATCGTCGCCGCCAGCACCAGCAGGGGCTGCGGAAACCGCCACAGCCGCTGCCATTCCCGCCAGATGATCGCCTCGAGCCCCACTCCCTTACCGCGCTTAGGGCGAACATGACCGCGCTCTATGGCGCGTCGCTCAACCACGATGTCGCGCGCCAGTCCCACGTCCAGGGCAAAGAAAGCACCGGAGATACCACTCACCAGTGCGCCACCACTCAACAGCCGAGTACGTCGAATCTGACTCAACCGCAGGGCGGCCAGCACTGCGCTGATCAGCAGTATCAGGCCGGAGCCCGCGATCATGATCAGCCCCAGCTGGATGCCGACATTGTCAGATAGTCCGAAGCTGAACCACCCAGCCGCGACACCGACCACGCTGAAAAGGGCTCCCAGCGCCAGCAGGCCGAACAGGTAAGTCGCGAGGTAGGTAAGCACATGTCGCTCGATACCCTGCTGTGCCGCAGCGAATGCGACCGAGGCAGCCGCTGACAGAGCGGTGGCGCCGGCCCAAACCAGCACCTCGGTAAGTCCGGAACCGGTTAAAGCCGAGATCAATCCGCCGATCACAGCGCCGCCAACGAAGGCCGCCGCGATGGCGCCGACCAGGCGAGAGCGGAGCAGCTGGGATCGCGAGATGGGTGCATCGAGTAGCCAGAAGCCCTCGGCCGCCGATGCCAGCACTGGACCAAATAGCCGACTGACGGCGAGCGCAATAGCGATCGTCGCCGCAAATGCCGCCCAGGGCAGGATGGCGCGCGCCGACAGACAGGTATCGCTGGTGCACTGGGCCACCGTTCGCTGGGCTTTCAAGATCACGTTGACGACCATGGCGCCGATCATCACTGCCGCAAAGACGGCCACGTAGGCATCGCTCATAGCCTGCAGCACGTTGCGGGTCGCCCGGCCGGCTCGCCAGTCCTTCATCAGCCGCTTCAGCTCACGAGGGCTGGCTGGGGTCAGCGGCTCTGGCTCCGGCGGTTGCTGGTACGCGAAGTCCTCCGCCCCGGCTTCCAGACTGCTCATCCGCGGGGTGCTCCAAGCTGGACGACCCGAGTCGCCACAGTGTCAACCAGTTCCGGCTCATGGCTGGCGAAGACAATGGCCAGGCCTTTTTGTCGTTCGGCTTTCAGCCGTTGGGCCAGCCAGCTCACGCCTTCGGTGTCAAGCCGCTGCTCGGGCTCATCCAAGATCAACAACTTACGGGGGCGTACGAACGCCGTGGCCAACGCCAGCCGGCGACGCTGACCCGAGGACAGCGTGCCGGGCAGCTGGCCGGATTGCGGCACCAACTGCACTTCTTCCAGTACCTCATCGACAACGTCGTCCGGATCCTGGATCCCGTGCGCCCGAGCCAGCAGATCTAGGTGCTCCACCACACTCAGATCAGGAAAAAAATCAAGATCATCGATCACCGTTGCGACATCGCGCCGGATCTCAGGTGAGGTCTCGGTCAGGGGATTACCACACACCTGGACGCTGCCATCGTCTGGTCGGTCTGCGCCTACCAAGCACCGCAGCAAAGTGGATTTGCCGGCGCCATTGCGGCCCGTGAGCGCGATCGCCTCGCCGGTACGCACCTCCAGATTGAACTTCTCAAAGATGGTGTTCGGCCCAAAGGCCCGGCTTAGACCGGAAACCTTGAGAATCGTCGCACGTTTGGCCATGGAGGCGATTCTGCCTCTTCTCAGCAACTGTTGATTGCAGGTCCGCAGGCCACTTTCACTCGGCAGCTCAGTTGGACCAATCCCGGACGGGAGCGGCGACGAATCTCCTTCGAAGCATCCAGCGCTTCCGGGCCTGAACCTATAAGGAGCTACCCGATGACGAAGGTCTCGACCGGCAGCAGCGTGTTGCTGCCGACGTCCTAAGCAAGCCTTGACGATCGTGAGAGCGTCGGTCGCGTGAATGTCTCCTCGCTGCCACCAGATCCGGAGGGCCAATCCTCCCGATCGGACGCGCGCAACGAGGCCATTAGTGGTCGGGAGGCGCAGACTTCGGGCGGTCGAGAGACTGGGATTTCCGGCGGTCGAGAGACCGGGATTTCCGGCGGTCGAGAGACCGAGGCGGCCCACCTCGTCGAACTGATGACGCTGTGTTCCCGCGGGCACGAAGAGGCTTTCGCTGAGTTGTACGACCGTACCTCGCAACGCATCTACGGGATCATCCTGCGCGTACTGCGCTCGCCTGACTACGCGGCCGAGGTGATGCAGGAGGTCTATGTGGAGGTGTGGCGGCAGTCGGCCCGCTACTCACGAGAGAAAGGCAGTGTTATCGCCTGGATGACCACCATGGCGCATCGCCGGGCAGTTGATCGAGTGCGATCGGTCTCCAGTGAAGTGGCTCGAGACGAGCGGTACGCCCTCCACGGGGGTGACCGCGAGATCGATCAGGTGTGGGATGGCGTGGAGCAACGACTTGATGTGGAGAGGGTACGAAGGGGTATGGCCTCGTTGACGCCGATTCAGCGCGAGGCGCTGACGTTGGCGTACTTCGGCGGCTATACCCAAAGCCAAGTAGCGCAGCTGCTCAAGCTGCCGCTTGGCACGGTCAAAACCAGAATCCGCGACGGCCTCATTGGGCTCCGAGATGCGTTGGGGGGTGGAAGCATGAGCGAGATCCATGGCGCCGTCGGCTCGTACGTGATGAATGCGCTCGACCCTGACGAGCTGGAGGAGTTCGAGGCACATCTGGCTGTCTGCCCCACCTGTACCCGCGAGGTCCAGGAGTTCGCCGAGACCGCGGCCGAACTGTCGTTGCTGGCGAGTGCGACTCCACCGCCGCCGGAATTGCGCGCTTCGATTCTTACAGCCATCTCCGAGGTCATGCCATTGCCTCCGGAGCCATTGCCTCCGGAGCCGGCCGAGACTGAGCCGGCAGAGCGCTCGCCTGGCACCGCTGAGGCCGTCCCGGCTGAGCGTCCCGTCGATGAGCTGGCGCTGCGTCGTCAACAGCGGCGTACCCGTATCCTCAGCATTCTGGTCGCTGCGGTGGTAGCTGCGGCACTTGCCTTAGGTGGGGTGGTCTATGGGCTGGTCCAGGCGCGGCAAGCGCAGGTGGCTCAGCAAGCGGCTGAGACTGAGCTGCTGACTGCACCCGACGTGCGGACTTATGCCGCAACTATGAAGGATGGCGGTCAGATTTCCTTCGTGGTATCCAGAAGCCTCAACCGCGCGATGTTCATCGGCAAGGACCTCCCTGCCGTCGGCGCCGATCAGACCTATCAGCTGTGGACGCTGGAGGGTCAAAGCGCCATCCCAGACAATCTAGTTTCTGGCGGCGGTGACCGTAAGGAGTTCTTCCGCGAGACTCTCAGTGGGGTGACCGGCCTCGCGGTCAGCATTGAGAATGCCAGCGGCGCTCAGCAACCGAACCCCGCGACCATTCAAGTGGTCACCGAGCTGGCGAGCTGATTCCAATTGGCTTTCGCTTGCCACTCCGCATCGCTTACTCGATCTCCGCATCATTTGCATTTGATGCTCTGTGCCCGTTAGTGATGCTCTGTGCCAGTTAGTGATGCGGAGTGGTGTCAGCTCTCACTGACCGCCCGTGTCAGTGGGGCATGGCAGGCTGTCGATGTGTCTGATAGTGACTCGGCTGGTTCGGCTCGCGCGACGCTCGACAAGCGACACAGTGACGTCGCCGCGATGTTCGACCGTGTCGCTCCGCGTTACGACCTGGCCAACGATGTGCTCTCGCTTGGTCAGGACCGGGCCTGGCGCCGGCACGTCGTGGATGCCGTTGCGCCGCGTTCCGGGCAGCTGATCTTGGATCTGGCCGCGGGCACCGGCACCTCGAGCGAGCCCTTACAGCGCAGCGGCGCAACCGTTATCCCAACCGATCTCTCCTTCGGCATGTTGCTGGTCGGAAAGCAGCGCAGGCCTGACCTGAGCTTTGTCGCCGCTGACGCGCTCCGGCTGCCGTACACGGACGCGAGCTTCGACGCAGTCACCATCTCCTTCGGACTACGCAACGTCGAGGACACCACAGCTGCGCTGCACGAGATGCGGCGAGTGATCAGGCCCGGCGGGACACTGGTGGTCTGCGAATTCTCGACGCCCACCTGGCCCCCGTTCCGCACTCTTTACGCCAACTACCTCGTCGCAGCGCTGCCGCGCATTGCATCTTTGGTCTCCTCCAGCCCGGCAGCGTATGAGTACCTGGCCGAGTCGATCCAGGCCTGGCCCGATCAGCAAGGTTTGGCGGCCATGATCGAAAAGTGCGGCTGGCGAGACGTCGAATGGCGAAATCTGTCCGGTGGAATCGTCGCGCTGCACAGGGCTCGCGCATGACGGAGACGCCGACGATCACCGCACCGCCGGAAACGATCTTGCTCGGCGCGTACGCGGCGCGCAGCTGCCCGGTCAAGACCCAGAATGCCTTCAATCCCCTGGTGGCCATCGATACGACGAATACTGAGGCCGAGGCGCATGAGGGCCAGGCTAATGAGGGGTTGCCTGAGCTCTTCGATGGCGGCGCGCAATTTGAGGAGGCTGTCCTCGAGCAGTTGATCACCTCCTGTACAGGACGAGTTGTTGATCTTCGGCCACTCTCGGCCAACACGCGGGACGTACAGATCGAGGCCTGCGTTCGAGCCATGACGTCGGGCGCTCAAGTGATCATTGCTGGTTGTCTGCCTGTTGATGTTGGCGGACACCGGGTCGGCGTTCCGGATTTGCTCATCCGCGGCGCGGATACCGCAAACGGCTCCCCGGCCTACCATCCGGTGGAAGTGAAGTGGCACAGAATCCTGCTCAAGCCTCGACCACAAGAGGGCGCCGAGGAACCCCACACGCTGCGCTATTCGACGTTGACCGATCCCAGCCCTGGAACCGCGGCCGAGATCTCCGGGTACAGCCTGCGGACTGGCAGCCGGGAAGGTGACTTCCTTCAGCTGGCTCACTATTACCGCATGCTTGAAGCCTGCGGCTTCGGGGCCGAGGAGGCCCTGGCAGGTGTCATCGGCACCGACGATCTCTTCGACGGACCGGTTGTCGTGTGGACCGATCTTGGCGACCCGCAGGTGCGAACCTTCTCACGCAGCAGTCCGGAGGGTTGGCGGCTACGCAGCTTCTTGGAGCGCTACGAACACGAGCACACCTTCCGGATCAAGATCGCCGAAGTCGCGCGCCAGCAAACCGGCCGACCTGAACAAGACCCCGGGCTGCTGGTCCGGCCCATCGTCAACCGAGAATGTCCGCGCTGCCAGTGGTGGGAGCACTGCCTCCCACAGCTCGATCCCGATGATGTCAGTCTGAGACTCGATAGGGCGCCGCTTGACATGCGGGAGATCGCCACCCTGCGGCGGCACGGTATTACCACGATCACCGACCTCGCCGACGCTGACCTTGATCAACTTCTGGAGTGGTATCTGCCCGAAGTCACCCATCGGGAAGGCGCCGAAGGGCGCATCATGGTGGCGGCAAGGCGCGCCAGAATGCTGCTGGAAGGCATTTCGTTCGATCGCGAAACCACCGGTCCAATCGAGATGCCGCAGGCGGAGGTCGAGATCGATTTGGATATCGAGAGCTCGGTGGATGGGCGGATCTACTTGTGGGGATTCCTGATTCAGCACGCGGGTAGTGACGGTGCTGTCTATCAAGAGTTCAGTCGCTTTGATGATCTTGATGATCGGTCCGAAGCCGCCCTGGCCATTGACGCCTTCAGCTGGCTACGCAGCATTGTTGACGCCACACCGTCGGTTGCGGTTTTCCATTACAGCGGCTATGAGGTCGCCAAGATCATCGAACTGGCTCGGCGGGAACACGATGAGCTGCTCGACTGGGCGGCGGCCTATGCCGAGGAGCATTTCGTCGACCTACTAGAAATCGTCAAGGCGCATTACTTTGGCGTCAGCGGCCTCGGTTTGAAGCTAATGGCACGGCATGTCGGGTTTAGCTGGCGCGACGAGGACCCCGGAGGGCTCAATTCCCAGCTGTGGTTCGCCGAGGCAGTGCACGGCGAGACCGCCGAGATCCGCGCGCAGGCGCAGCGCCGGGTATTGGAGTACAACGAAGACGACGTAACAGCGACCAGCCAGGTCAGAGCGTGGCTGCGAGTTCAGTGATTTCGCGATCCAGCGTGCGCCGGTGGGCACGATCGATGACGGCCTCGACGAGCTCCAGACCGACGGGCGGCTCTGTGAGAATCTCAGTCAGCTCGTCGGGGGTTACCGCACGTTGAAAACCGATCCCGGCGGCCGCCGCCAGGGCTTCGAATTGCAGTGCCTGTGGTGTGCCGAATAGCCGCTCGAAGGCGCCCATGTGCGCAGGCTCGCCCTGCTCCAAGGTTGCAAAAAGGCTGCCGCCGTTGTCATTGGCCACCACCAGCCGCAGGTCTGGCCGCGGCTCCGACGGGCCCATGACGAGGCCTGTCGCGTCATGCAGCACAGTCAGATCACCCAGCAGCGCGTGGGTCGGACGTTCCAGCGCCAGCGCTATTCCGGCGGCGGTGGAGACGTTCCCATCAATCCCTGACAGGCCGCGATTGGCGTAGACCAGCGGGCATTCGGCACTGATCGGAGCGAGATCCAGGTCTCGGATCGGGCTCGACGAACCGGCGAACAAGGCATCGTTAGCGCCAAGCGCGGTCAAGACGGTCGCAGCCAATGACGGTCCGGTGAAGTACGGCTGTCTGGCAAGCAGATTATCGAGTCGATCTCGGACTAACCGGTCCGCCTCGTACCACGCCTTAGACCAGCCGCTGTCCCCCGTATCAGGCAATCTCACTGCATCAGTTACCAGGGAGGCGGCGCGTCCCGGATCGATCCAGTCGGCGTATGGCGACACCACAACCAGCTCAAGATCATCACGGGCCAGTAGCCGGCTGACCGGGCGGGAGAGTGTAGGCCGGCCGAACATCACTACCCGCTCGATCTCCTCGGTCAGCGTCGAGGACAGCAGCAGCCGGTATGTGGACAGTGCCGCCTCGCCACAGCGGGCATTGCTGGACGGCTCAGCCATCAAGGGAACTCCAGCTTGTACCGCGAGGCTGGCGATGGCAGCGCCCGTCTCAGGCGGACAGTCACCAGCCATGATCACCGTCTGAGCCCCATCAGGCAGCCTGCTGGGCTCTGATGAAGTTTCCGCTGCCGTGATCACCAGCTCCCCAGCTGGCGGCGGCCAGGATGACTCCGCAGGTAGCAGTGGCTCACTGAACTCGACATTCAGTTGCACCGGCCCAGGCATGCGGGTCCGGAGGCCGGTAGCCGCGGTCAGTATCCTCCTCATCTCGAAGCGCCAGGTTCGATGATCAAGAACCTCGTCTGAAAGTCCGGCGTAGGCCCGCACATGCCGACCGAAGAGCTGATCTTGGTCAGCAGTCTGGTTGGAGCCAGTGTTGATCAAGGAGCGGGGCCGGCTCGCCGTCATGATAATCAGCGGTACATGGGCATGCCAGGCCTCCAGCACAGCTGGGTGAAGGTTGGCCGTCGCAGTGCCAGAGGTGGTGAGTACCGCGGCTGGTGCGCCGGAACCCTTGGCAAGCCCGAGGGCCAGAAACGCGGCAGTTCGCTCATCGACCCGGACGTGCAGCCGGAGCAGTCCAATGCGGTCAGCCTCGAAGCATTCGTACGCCAGAGGTGCACTTCGCGAACCGGGGGCAAGCACAACGTCGCGAACGCCGCGGGTGATCAACTCTTCAACGATCACCCGGGCGCACGCAGTGGCGTTACCCACCGACGCCGTCCTGAGGCTGTCGAAGGGCCCGCTCCCGAGTCTGCACGAGACGAGCCTGCCAGAACTGCTCGATCTCAATATCGGGCCGGTACCTCTGCAGCGCGGACTCCTCGATAACCAGATCCCGTAGCAGAATCACACCATCGACGGCGAGTAACGGATCTGCCACCAGGTCATTGTTGAGCAGGGCGACGGTGTTCAGTCCGCATGCGTACGGCAGCTCAGGCAGCGCAGCGGCCAACGCAAGCCCGGCCCTAATCCCGATCGAGGTCTCCAGTGCACTGGAAACCACTACTGGCAGGCCGATTCGTTCGGCGATCTGCAGGCAGGCCCGCACTCCGCCAAGCGGCTGCACCTTCAGCACAGCAATGTCTGCTGCTTTGCGGTCCGCCACCTGATAGGGATCCTCAGCTCGGCGGATGGATTCATCGGCGGCGATGAGCACGTCGGTGCCCGATTGAGCCAGGTGACGTCGCAGGTCGGCGAGCTCGGCAACGGTGGCGCACGGCTGCTCCACGTATTCAAGATCAAATCGACTTAGCTGCCCAATGGCATGCAGTGCCTCATCGACGCTCCAGCCGCCGTTGGCATCGATCCTGAGTTGTCCGCCTGGCCCCAGCGCATCGCGTACAGCTTCCAGACGCGCCGCATCCTCAAGCAGCGATTGACCGCGCTCGGCCACCTTGACCTTGGCAGTACCGCAGCCGGCAGCCCGAGCAATCGCGTACGCCTCCTCGGGCCCAACCGCCGGAACCGTGCTATTGACCGCAATCTCCTCTCGTAGCGGGCGCGGCCAACCATGATCGGCTGCTTCCTCAGCGGCGCGCAGCCAGGGCACCAGTTCAGATCCCCGGTAGTCGAGAAATGGGCTCCACTCCCCCCAGCCCGCCGTCCCCCGCCACACCATGCCTTGACGTTGCCCAATCCCGCGAAAGCGAGTCCGCAGACCGAGCGCGTAACAGATGGGCTGGCCTGGCACGGTCACCAGTCTGGCCCAATCGCGAGTGGCTAGCCTGGTCGCCGTGAGTGCAGCCGGTCCCCATTTGACAAGCTCAGGACGGCGCGGGCCAGTTCGACTCCGGATGGTTCAACCCTCAGAGGTTGCCGCGTCACTGGCTGACTCCTTGAATGGGGGGCCGCCGATCGCCCCACTACCTACGGACGCCACTCAGCAGGCCGGCGCCATAGCCATGCTGCAGCCCACGCAGCCAGTCACGGAGCCCGACCCGGTTGCGGTAGTCGCCACATCTGGGTCAACCGGAGCACCGAAAGGCGTCGTCCTTTCCCGGGCAGCGATTCGCGCGTCCGTGGAGGCAACGCATACCCGGCTTGGTGGCGTGGGTGATTGGGTACTGGCGCTGCCTCCGTACTACGTGGCGGGCCTGATGGTGCTCGCCCGTGCCTGCCTCGGCGGTACGCGTGCCGTGCCGGTGTCTTCTGATCTAGGTGATCTACCCGAGGTGACGGGCCGGCTGCCCGAGCAGCGCTATATCTCATTGGTCGCGCCGCAGCTCGACCGAGCACTACACCGCGGCGACGTAGCAAAGGCTCTTGCCAGCTTCAGTGCGGTGCTGGTCGGCGGTGGCCCGACAAGTGGTGGGCTCCTGGAACGTGCGAGCGCTGCCGGAATCAAAGTAGTGCGCACCTACGGCATGAGCGAGACCTGCGGAGGCTGCGTCTACGAAGGGCAACCGCTGCCGGGGACGGAGGTGGACCTTGCCGAGGACGGCCGGGTCATGATCAGAAGTTCAGCTCTCTTCAGCGGCTATCGGTTGCGTCCCGATCTCACCACTGAAGCTGTCGCCGACGGTCGATTTCGTACTGATGATCGAGGCGTGTGGCAGGCCGGACGATTGGTTGTGCTAGGCCGGACTGATGATGTGGCGATCATCGGTGGCCATAAGGTTGATCTTGGCGCCGTCGACCGTTCTGTTCAGGAATGGGGCGCTGGTCGCGGAGGTCATGCCACAGCACTAGGCGTTCCGGATGCGGTGTGGGGCACCATGATCATTGCCGTCTCAGATTTCTCCGGTTCCCTCCAGGAACTCCAGGCTGCGGTGCGCGAGTCGCTCCCGGGGTACGCGGTGCCACGTGAGCTGCTCCACTTTGATGACCTTCCATTGCTCGCCAGCGGAAAACCGGATCGGTTGGCACTCCGATCGATGATCAAGAGCTGGTTCGCTGAGCGAGGGGCCACGGTGTGACCGCCGAGGCGGCTTCTCGGCCGACTCCGACGCAGTGGCTCGCCGGGGCGCGACCGCGTACCCTGCCAGCCGCCCTCTCGCCGGTCATCGCAGGAACAGGGCTGGCCGTTTTCGAGTATGGCTTCTCCTGGGTGGCGGCGGTCCTGGCCCTGGTCGTCAGTGTCGCGCTCCAGGTTGGGGTGAATTACGCCAATGACTATTCCGATGGAATTCGCGGCACAGATGCTGCTCGTGTTGGTCCGCTACGACTCGTCGGTTCTGGCCTAGCTTCACCGCCACTGGTCAAACGCGCTGCCTTCGCCAGCTTCGGGATTGCCGGACTTGCCGGCCTGGCGCTGGTGATCTTGACCCAGCAGTGGTGGTTGCTCGCAGTCGGTGTGGCTTGTGTGCTGGCCGCCTGGTACTACACAGGCGGAAAGCGACCGTACGGCTACGTGGGCCTTGGTGAGGCAGCTGTCTTTGTTTTCTTCGGATTGGTAGCCGTGTGCGGCACTGTATATGTGCAAGTAGGCCGGATCTCACTCGCTGCGCTGCTTACCGGCGTGTGGGTCGGCGCCCTGGCATGCGCAATCCTGGTGGCCAACAACTTGCGCGACATCCGGGGAGACGCGCAAGTCGGCAAACGCACCCTGGCCACCCGGCTCGGAGAGGCCAGAACCCGCGTCCTGTACCTGGTCTTGGTGCTGGCCAGCGCATTCACGATCATCATCGTGGCCTATCTGACGACGTGGTGGGCGACCTTGGCACTGGCCGGTCTGGTCTTGATCATCTCCGCTGTCCGGATCGTCCTGTCCGGGGGCCGCGGCCCCACGCTCATCGGCGTACTCAAAGCAACCGGCGTCGCCGAGCTCGCCTGCGCCATCGGCTTCGCCGCTGGGCTCGTTCTTAGCGTGCTGGGGCTTGCATGACTCGATCGGCGAAGCCCGTGTCAGGCGCTTGGCCAGATCCCGGATGCTTCGAAGGAGTCGAGCACGGCCTGATACGGAGTCAGGTCCCAACCCCGCCCAGCGACCCAAGCGTTGTCGTAATAGGTGTGGGAATAGCGGCGGCCGTCGTCACAGAGCAATGTGACCACGCTGCCGCGCCTACCCTTAGCCTTCATCTCCGCTACTAGCTGCAACGCACCCCACATATTGGTGCCGGTCGATCCACCGACCCAGCGGTCCAGCTTGTGGGTGCACCATCGCATGGCAGCGATCGATGCTGCGTCCGGCACGGTGATCATGCGATCCACTAGCGAGGGTATGAAGCTGGGCTCGACGCGCGGTCGGCCGATCCCTTCGATCTTGGAACCTGCTGCGGTAATCGCGGGATCCCGGTTCTTCCATCCGGTATAGAACGCCGAACCTTCCGGATCGACCACACAGAGCCGGGTGTGGTACTTCTTCAGCCGGGTGTAGCGGCCAATGGTGGCGCTGGTACCACCGGTGCCGGCTCCCACGACTACCCAGGCGGGTATCGGAAACGGCTCTAGGCTCAACTGATCGAACATCGATTCGGCGATGTTGTTATTGCCACGCCAGTCGGTAGCCCGCTCAGCGTAAGTGAACTGGTCGAGGTAATGTCCGCCGCAGCTTGCTGCAAGATCAGCCGCCACCTGGTAGATGGTTGTCGGATCTACCACTAACTCGCATCGTCCCCCGTAGAACTCGATCAGCTCGATCTTCTCTCGTACGGTCGATGCCGGCATGACAGCGACGAATGGCAGCTTGATCAACCGCGCGAAATAGGCCTCACTGACCGCAGTGGACCCTGAAGACGCCTCAACGAGGGTGGTGCTCTCAGTGATCCAGTTGTTGCACAGGCCATAAAGCACCAAGGATCGGGCCAATCGATGCTTGAGGCTTCCGGTGGGATGCACCGACTCGTCCTTCAAGTAGAGGTCGATGCCCCACTCTGGCGGCAGTGGAAACGGGTGCAGGTGAGTGTCAGCGCTGCGATTCGCGTCCGCCTCCACCTGCCCGATCGCCCATTCCGACCATGCGCGGTCCCTTGTGTCGATCTGGTCCACGGTCTCAAATTATCGGCGCCTAAATTATTGGGGGATGCCCGGCGAGCGTCATCCGCCAGATTGTCCGCCACTTCATTGGCCGCCGCTGCCCCGTCGACTCGGTCAGCCCGATCCAATAGCCGTGTACGGTCTCGCGCCAGGCGGTCCGCGATCGTAGCCGTAAGGCCGACACACCGGTCCAGACCAACACATAGAGGACACCTACCGGCGTCGGCAGGTTGCGCTTGGCCAGCCACACGCGATTTCGCGCTTGAAAACGATAGAACTCGGCGTGCCGTGTGGGCTGGATAACGGGGTGATAAACCTCGATTGTTCCGTCATAGCGGACATGGAAACCGCCGTCCCAGACTCGCCAGGCCAACTCGATGCCTTCATGCGCGTACCAGAACGGCACCGGCCAGCCACCGGCGAAGTCGAATGCATCACGACGAATGGCGACTGCTCCCTCCCAGACGTTCATCGCCGAGCTACTGCGGGCTGGATCGCCGACGTGCACCCGGGGAATCCAGCGTCGCGGCGCTTTCAATCCGTTCGGATCAGTGACCCGAGGCTGAATCATGCCAAGCGTCGGATCCGCGGCGAACTGCGCGGCCATCCGGGCCAGGATGTTATCGGCCGGCAGGGATGCATCGTCGTCAAGAAAGAACAGCAATGGACCTTCGACCATCGGCACTCCAGCATTACGACCGGCAGGAATCCCGCGATTGGATCGCAGTCCCCTTGCTTTGACCCCGGCCGGCAAACCCACCGGCTGCCAACCGTTGCCAACCACGACAACATCGAGATCCACATCACGCTGCCGCAGCAGGCTGGCCAACCCGCGCTTTAAATCGTCCGGCCGGTTGCCCATCGTCAAAACGACCACGCCAAACTTCGGCCGCCCTGAATTCGACCGCGCAGCTGCTGTCATCGCAGCCTTGACGATGCCAGTACGGCGACTAGATGACCAACTAGGGTCAGCGCCGCCGCAACGACCAGCGCAGCCAGTAGCACCTTGGTGGCCTCGCCGCCTACAAAAAGATCAACAATGGCGGAAAGGAGCACCAAGATCGATAACTCCACCGAATGGAAGACCCGGTGAAACGGAATCACCCGTGCCAGGCGTCGAACGCTACGCAGGAAGCCGCCCCTCGGCGCCCGGACATGGTCGGCATCAGCAATCTGTGGAAGTCCGGCATAGTGCCGAGCGACGTGTACCAGGTCGTTCTCAACCTTGTTCAAGGCGACAAGTAGCCCGAGCAGCAAGCCGGCGCTGATCCAGATTCCGCTGAGCTGGAGCTGGCCTGTGGCCCGGACGCCAAGGGCGACCGCGATTCCGCACTCGGCGACGTAGTGTCCCACCCGGTCGAGGTACACACCGACCGGCGAAGAGGTTTGCCGCCAGCGCGCCACCTCACCGTCGCTGCAGTCGAGCAACATCTGCAGCTGCACCAAGATCACTGCCAGCAGCGCACCGAGCAGCGAGGGCCATGCAGTCGCCACGGCAGCGGCCGCAGCACTCATGATCATCAGCCAGGTGACACCGTTCGCGCTGAACCCAGATCGCAGCAGAATCCGTGTCAGATAAGGAGAAACGTCCCTTAGATAGGCGTGCGCCACCCAGTGTTCGGCGGCGGCACGGGTACGCACACTTGGCGGCTGTGTCACCTCACGGAGTTGGGCAATCGTCGGACGAGCGGGTCGCTCTGCACCGACATTGAAACCGGCCGTCACCAGGCCCTCCCGAAGCAGCCCACAGGTCGACACCCGGGCGTGGCGACGCTGGCTCCGCGAGGCATCCCGACAGCCTATCGTCGAGTGTTGTATCGACCCGGGCCAAAGACGCATACTCTTCGTTATGGGGCGGTATCTACCGATCATCATCATCGCTTTGCTGATGATCTACTGTGTCGTCGAGGTG
>DATFBI010000213.1:0-14826 GCA_035253925.1 Propionibacteriaceae bacterium | reverse complement strand
TCAAGGCCCGGCATGTGATCTGGTGTACCGTTCCGCACGTCACCATTCCACCAGTCTCGCGTGGAGTTGGAACCAAGCTGCGGCACGGCTCGAGGTACTTCCCGTACTACACACGGCCATGGATCGACGACGCACATTTTGACAGCGATCGCGATCCTTACCTGACCGCAGGAGACGCTCTGGCTATCGACACGACGATCGATCTTTACAACGACGCTATCCAGCAGGTAGTTGATCAAGCCCGTAACGGTGCAGACGGAACAGTCCGAAACTGGTACATCTTCGATCTCGCCGGCGTCTTGGATCGGCTTGCCGCGCGCCGCTACATCACAGACCCGAATGCCCGGCCATCGTGGTGGACGCCCTATCCCTTGCCACCGCTGGTGGCCTCACTTACTCCGGTACCGGACTCCCGGTTCCTCACCAGTGACGGCAAGGGTGGACGCGCAACCGGAGGTTTATTCTCCCTCGACGGCGTTCACCCAACCACTGTCGGATACGGTCTGATAACGCAAGAGATCATCAACATCATGCAGCGTGCCGGCGTCACTTTCCAGCATGGAAACACTGCCCGGTCCGCACCAATCCTGGTGGATTTCGAGCGGCTCATCCGCCGAGACACGTTGATCACGCACCCGCCACAGAACATCCATTCCACGCTGGACATTATCGAGTGGGCGGACACGACTCTCGGCATGATCAAACGAGCCCTGTACTTCAGGCCTTAGCCTGCTCGACCATGATCAGGGCACCCAGATCGTGCTCGGCGCCCGCTGCCACGCTAGGTCTCACTTTTCTCAAAATCGCCCCCGAGCTAAGGCTCCGACCGCGCGGCTGGGCGTAAACCAGGAGGGCGTCCTTGAGCTCGGGGGTGATTTTCGGAATCTACCGACAACTCGGGTGTGACCAGAGTCGGTTTAGGCGGTACGTGTCACGACCGTGGTACAGAGGTCGTCGAGGGCGTCTTTGGCTGGGCCGTGCGGAAGTGGCTCGAGGAGGGTACGGGCGGCTTCAGCGCGGCGGCGAACCTCCTCCCGTGACTGATCGATGCTGCGGTGCCGCCGAAGCAGGTACAGCACCTCATGGAGCGCATCGTCGTCGTGAAGATCGGAGTCGAGCAGCTTCAGCAGCCGGGCATCAGCCGGGTCAGTCGACTTGCGGGCTAGCAGCGTCGGGAGCGTCGGAATGCCCTCGCGAAGATCAGTCCCCGGTGTCTTGCCGGTCTGGTCGCTGGTGATGTCGATGATGTCGTCGCTGAGCTGAAACACGATGCCAATCTGTTCGCCGAATTCGGCCATGACTCGCTGCAGCTGCGGAGGGGCATCTGAAATCTTGGAACCAAACAAAGCCGATGTCGCGATCAAGGAACCAGTCTTGTCGGCCATCACCCGCAGATAGTGATCAAGTGGATCCACCCCACCAGGGCCGACGGTCTCTGCGATCTGACCTTGCACGAGCCGCGAGAAGGTACGCGCCTGCAACCGTACGAACTCCGGACCAAGATCGGAAACAATGTCCGAAGCCCGCGCGAAGAGCAAGTCACCGACCAAGATCGCGACAGTGTTGCCCCACCGAGTATTGGCGCTCGGGGAACCGCGCCGGATTCGAGCCTCATCCATGACGTCGTCGTGGTAGAGGCTCGCTACATGGGTGAGCTCGACGACGACGGCCGCCTTGACCACATCCTCGGCGGCCCCGCGCGGGCCGAGATGGGAACCAAGGACAACCAGCAACGGCCGGAAACGCTTGCCGCCAGCGGCGATGATGTGCTGCGCGGCCTCGGTCACCATGTCAGAGTCCGCTTCGGCGGCTTTGAGCAGTGCAGCATCGATCAACTCAAGCTGAGATCGGACCGAAGCCTCGAAAACCTCGTCTCGTGTCTGTTCAGCCAGCACACTTCCCTCCGTCTGCACGTCTGCCCTCAGCGAATGAACTCCCCTGCCTGCTGTGCGAGCTCCAAAAGCGGGCCCGGAAATACCCCGAAGGCTACCGTCGCGACCACGCCAACCCCGACGGCCGCCAGGGTCGTCCAGCCGGGGCGTACCACACTGGTTGTCATCTTCCTCGGTTCGGCGAAAAACATCAGCACAATGACACGGATGTAGAAGAACGCGGCCACCACGCTGAGCACCACGGCAACCACCACAAGCCACTGAATCCCGCCACTCCAGGCCGCAGCGAACACCGCCCACTTGCCAACAAAGCCACTAGTCAACGGGATGCCAGCGAAGCTCAGCATAAAGATCGAGAAGATCGTTGCCGCCAGCGGCGAACGCCGGCCCAGCCCAACCCAGCTGTTGAGCAAAGTCGCCTCACCCGTGGCGTCCCGGACCATCGTCACCAGAGCAAACGCACCGATCGTCGCCGCCCCGTACGCGACCAGATAGAACATCACCGACGAAACGCTGGTCAAGGAGCCGGGCGGACTGCCGGTAATGGCCTGCGATGCTCCAACAAAGGCGACCATCATGAACCCCGCATGCGCAATCGAGGAGTACGCCAGCATCCGTTTCACGTCAGTCTGGGTGATGGCCAGTACCGAGCCGACCGCCATAGTCAGTACAGCGATGATCGCCATCGTCGGCTGCCAATCCCAGCGATCAGCACCCAATGCGACATAGAACACGCGCATTAAGGCACCTACCGCGGCGATCTTGGTACAGGCCGCCATGAAGCCTGTTACCGGTGTCGGCGCCCCGGCATAGACATCCGGTGTCCAGGAGTGGAAGGGCACCGCACTGAACTTGAACAACAGCCCGACGCCGAGCAATGCCATTCCAGCTAGTAGCAGGCCCAGCCCTTGGTCGCTGTTCCGCAGTGCGTCGTCGATTGCTGCCAATGTGAAGGAGCCGGAATAGCCGTAGAGCAAGGCCGCCCCGTAGATGAAGAAGGCGGAGGACAGCGCTCCTAGCAAGAAATACTTGAGCGCCGCCTCTTGGGACAGCAGCCGGCGACGTCGAGCAAGCCCGCACAACAGGTAGAGCGGCAGCGACAAGATCTCCAAGGAAACGAACATGGTGATCAGATCATTGGATGCTGGAAAGAGCATCATGCCCAATACCGCAAAGAGCGCAAGGGGAAAGACCTCCGTGTGCTCCACGCGGCTTCTGATCGCCTCCCGCTCCGCAGCAGTGCCAGGCACCGCAGCAGCCTGCGGCGCGAAGACGCTGGCGTTTTCGATCTTGGTCTCGGCAAACATCAAAAGCGATGCAGCACTGAAGATGAGCAAGATCGTCCACATGAAATAAGTAGGCCCGTCCAGCGCCAGCGAGTTGACTGCTACCACGGCTTCGGCCCCGGATAGCCAGTTCAGCAGTGTGGTGACCAAGGCTAGGGCCAAAGACACAAAGGTAATGATGAGCTGCACCGCCCGGCGGATTTCACGGGGCGCGAGCCCCTCCGCCAATACCCCAAGGCAGGCTCCGGCAAAGATCACCAAGACCGGTGCGAGTAGGCCGTACTCGATGTTCGGAGCGGTAATCTGCATTGGCAGCAAGCTGAACGTGCTCATCAGCGGCCTCCCTCGGCAGTCACCCTAGGCTGCGGATCAGTCACGCCAACGTGCTGCATGGTGGCTTGGGTTGCCGGTTCGATGATCGCCAGCAGTGGCTTCGGAAAGACACCGAGAACCACGATCAGCAGCACCAGGGGCGCCATTGCCAGCCGTTCCCGTCCATTGATCTCGGTGACCTTCTGTTGCACCTCGGGATCAACCGGCCCTGTCATGGTCCGCTGATACACGATCAAGACGTAGAGCGCGGCCAGCACAATGGCCAGCGTCGAGATGACCGCGTACGCCGGATGCCTGCTGAAGGTGCCGGCCAGCACCATGAACTCCGAGACAAAGCTGCCCAGGCCAGGCAGCGACAGGAGGTTGAGCCCGGCGAACAACAGCAGGCCCGCCAGCACTGGAGCCACCCGATCTACGCCGGCATAGTCGTTGATATCACGCGATCCGCGACGCTTGATCAGATATCCCGCCATTACGAACAAGGCGGCGGTCGCCACCCCATGGTTGAGCATGTAGAGCGTAGACCCGGTCAAGCTCTGGCTGGTGAAGGCGAAAATGCCCAGCACGATGAATCCAAAGTGGCTGATCGAGGTGTAGGCGATGAAGCGCATGAGATCCCGGCTGCCGATCGCCAGGATGGCGCCGTACAAGATCGAGATGGTTGCCAACACCAGTACCACTGGTGTGGCCCATTGGCTCGCCTCAGGGAACAGGCCAAGGCAGAACCTGATCATCCCGAAGGTACCGATCTTGTCCATGACGCCGACCATCATGGTGGCACCACCAGCCGTAGACTCCTCCGCCGCGTCCGGCAGCCAGGTATGGAACGGCACCAGTGGCGCCTTGATCGCAAACGCGAACATGAAGCCTACGAACAACCAGCGGCCGGTGCCGGTGGCAATATCCAGCTGGCTCAGCGTGCTCAGCAGGTAGCTTGGCTCCCCCGCGTTGGATGACTGGACGTACAAGCCGATCACCGAGGCGAGCATGACAAATCCGCCAAGCAAACCGAAGATCAAGAACTTGGCGGCCGCGTACGTCCTGCGCGGTCCTGGTCCGAAGCCACCGATCAGGAAGTACATCGGAACCAAGATGACTTCGAAGAACACGTAGAACAAGAAGACATCGGTGGCCAGGAACAGATACAGCGCGCAGGTTTGAACTGCCAGCACTAGAGCGAAGAACACTCGAGCGTCATACTTGGGGGCTATCGTCGCCGCCCCGGTTGGAGCGGGCTCTTCGGCGGGCTCATGACCTGAGTCCACCGGGTCAAAGTCTCGCCACGAAGCAATGATCACGACCGGCGTAATGATCACGACCAGCAGCACCAGGGTGAGCCCCAGGCCGTTTAGACCCAGCGCATAGTACGCCCCGAGCGGCTTGATCCACGGCACCTGCTCGACCAGCTGCATCCCGCCGCCGATCCGGAACCGGGCCGCGACAAAGAGGGCGAAGACGAAGGTAATTAGCGACACCACCAGCGCCACCTGCTTGGCGGCTCTGGCTCCGGTGAAGATCAGCACTACCGCACCGAAGGCCGGAAGCAAAGCCAGGACGGTAAGCCAAGGAATAGTCATGTCTGCCCTCCTTTAGCCCAGCCGACCCAACAAGATCACTACGCCGAGGATCGCAGCGCCCACCGTCATAGTGAGCGCGTAGGAGCGCACGAAACCGTTCTGCACCCGTCGCAGCCGCGCCGACATCCCGCCAATAGCTGCAGCGGTTCCGTTCACGGCGCCGTCAATACCGGAGTTCTCCAACCTGACCAGCCCCGCCGTCAGCTGCTGGCCTGGCCGCATAAATATCGCTTCGTTAAATGCGTCGCCATACAGGTCGTTGCGTCCGGCCACCGTTAAGAAGGAGGCATTGGCGGGTTGAGTTGCCGGGATCTCCCGGCGCGGGCCGAAGAGCCACACGCTGATGGCGACGCCGATTGCTACGACGACTAGCGTGACGACGGCGACCGTCGAGAAGTGCAGGAGGCTCGGCGTCTCCTCCGGCCCTTCGATGCCGAACGCTGGATCAAGCCAGCCGACAATCCAGTTATTGAGTACCAGACCGCCGATCACCGAGGCGATGCCCAAGAAGATCAGCGGCACCGTCATGACCAGCGGCGATTCGTGTGGATGGACGCCGGATTGCCAGCGCTTGGCGCCAAAGAAGGTCATCAACATCAACCGGGTCATATAGAACCCAGTGATGCCGGCACCCAGCATGGCCAAGCCTCCAATGACTGCGCTGCGCTCGAAGGCAACCTCGATGATGTGGTCCTTGGAGTAGAAGCCGGAGAAGAACGGGAAGCCGATGATCGCCAGGTAACCGGCGGCAAAGGTGAAGAATGTGATCGGCATCAAACGCCGGAGCGCTCCGTACTGCCGCATGTCCACGTTGTCGTTGGTGGCATGCATCACCGAGCCAGCGCCGAGGAACAGTTCGGCCTTGAAGAACCCGTGGGTCAGGAGATGGAAGATCGCGTACGCGTAGCCGGCCGGCCCGATGCCGGCCGCGAGCATCATGTAGCCGATCTGGGACATAGTTGAGCCGGCCAGCACCCGCTTGATGTCGTCTTTGGCGCAGCCGATCCAGGCGCCGAACAGCAGCGTCACCGTACCGACCACAACGACCGCAGTACTCGCCGCCAACGACTCTGTGAAGACGGCATTGCTGCGTGTGACGAGATAGACCCCGGCAGTCACCATGGTGGCCGCATGGATCAGCGCCGACACTGGAGTCGGACCCTCCATCGCATCCAGTAGCCAGGACTGCAAGGGCACCTGGGCAGACTTGCCGCAGGCTGCTAGCAGCAACAACAGGCCCAAGATCAACGCGACCGTATCACTGACGTTGGGCATCCCGGCGTTGACATCGACGAAGGCTGAGGAGCCAAAGAGCGCAAGCATCAGCATGACGGCGATGGACATGCCCATGTCGCCGACCCGGTTCACGACGAAGGCCTTTTTGGCAGCGGTCGCCGCCACCGGCTTGTACTGCCAGAAGCCGATCAGCAGGTACGACGCAAGACCGACGCCCTCCCAGCCAATGAAGAGCACCAAATAGTTGTCAGCCAGGACCAGCAGCAGCATCGCGGCGACGAACAGATTGAGAAAGGCGAAGAAACGCCGCCGTCGGTCATCGTGCGCCATGTAGCCGATGGAGTAGACGTGGATCAGGCCACCAACGCCGGTGATCAGCAACACGAAGACGATCGAGAGCTGGTCGATGAGCAACCCAACGTCAATCCGCCAGTCTCCGCTGGAGATCCAGTTATAGAGCGGGACTGATACTGCCCGCTCAGCGTCGTCGCGTCCAAGCAGGTTGACGAAGTAATAAAGACCAATTGCGAAGGACAGCAAAGGCGCAATCGCGCCTAGGTAATGCCCCCAACGGTCGGCGCGCCGACCAACCAGTAGCAGAATCGCTGAACTTAGCGCAGGGATCGCGATAAGCAGCCACGCCGACGTGAAGAAGCCGGTCGCTGGCACGGGCGGGACGGTCTCGAGTGGGAGCATCGCAGTCCTTTAGAACTTCAGCAGATTCGCATCGTCGACTGAGGCCGAGCGGCGGGTACGGAAGATCACCACGATGATGGCCAGGCCGACTACCACTTCGGCGGCGGCCACCACCATGACGAAGAAGGCAGCCACCTGCCCGTCTAGCCCACCGTGCATGCGGGAGAACGCCACCAGTGCCAAGTTCGTCGCATTCAGCATGAGTTCGACGCACATGAAAGCCACGATCGAGTTCCGCCTGATCATGAAACCGACCGTGCCGATAGTGAACAAGATCGCCGAGAGCACGATGTAGCTCTCCGGGTTCATTTCTTTTGGGCTTTCTCGCTCGCGCCCGGTCGCGCGTCTTCAGCTGGCTCCCGAGATTCGGTCCCCGTCATATTTCTTCCTCAGTGGTGCGCGGCGCTTCCTCATCGGTAATGGCCTCGACCGTTTCATCGATCGGTTTCACCAGATCTTGACTGTCCAGCACCGCGCCCCGGGATTTCAGCGTTGCCGAGACCGAAAGCTCAGAGACGGTTCCATCGGGCAGCAGCGCAGGCGTATCCACCGCATTGTGCCGGGCGAAGACACCGGGAGTGGGCAGCGGGCCGGGATGCTGACCGGTCTCGGCGTACTGCTGCATCCGGCTCTCGGCGAGGTCCGCCTGGGTACGCCGCTTACTAAGTCGTTCCCGATGGGCCAGCACCATGGCTCCGACAGCGGCGGTGATCAGCAGTGCCGAGGTGGCCTCGAAGGCGAAGACATAGCGATTAAAGATCAGCGCAGCAATGCCTTGGACGTTGCCGCCATTCTCAGAATTGGCGGCGCTCAAACCCACTGTTGGACCGACGATCGCATCCCCGACGGCGAAAACCAGCAGTGCGCCGAAACCCAATCCGGCAAGGACGGCCAGGGTGCGTTGTGCCTTGATCGTCTCGACCAGGGATTCCCGCACGTCGACACCGACCAGCATCAGGACGAACAAGAAAAGCATCAAGATTGCGCCGGTGTAGACGATGATCTGCACGACAAACAGGAAGGGCGCCTCAAGCGCCGCGTACTGCACGGCCAGGGAAATCATGACCGCTGCCAGGCACATAGCAGAATGCACCGGCTTGCGCGCCAAGATCATGCCCAGTGCAGCCAAGATCATCACTGGGGCGAGCAGCCAGAACGCCACCGAGGCCCCAGTGACGAGCGGAATCAACAATGTCGTAAGCAACATCATCACCGGTCCCCGCCGATCCAGTCTTTGAGCGGCGCCTTGTCCTTCGCCGCCTGCTTACGGCGGCCTCGCCATCCCTGGTTCACCGGAGGCGGCTGCACCTCACTGATGTCGCCAGCGCGGTCGTCCGGCTGACCTGTCGGAGGTAAACCGAGGAAGTAGGCCTGCTCATCGTCACCCAGTCGGCGCTCGTGCGGCGGCTGCTCCATGCCAGGCAACAGCGGCGCAAGCAGATCTGACTTCTCATAGATCAACTTCTCGCGAGTGTCGTCAGCAAGCTCGAACTCGTTCGTCATCGTCAAAGCCCTGGTCGGACAGGCTTCGATGCACAGCCCGCACAAGATGCAACGTAGGTAGTTGATTTGGTAGACGCGGCCGTAGCGCTCACCCGGTGAATAGCGTTCCTCTTCGGTGTTCTGTGCGCCCTCGACATAGATCGCGTCCGCCGGGCAGGCCCAGGCGCACAGCTCACAACCGACGCACTTCTCCAGACCGTCAGGCCAGCGGTTGAGCTGATGGCGGCCGTGAAAGCGCGGTGCGGTGACCCGAGGCCCTCGTGGATAGTCAATCGTGAACGTCTTGCGGAACATGGTCCGGAAGGTCACGCCGAAGCCAGCGACGGGATCGAAGAACCCCATCAGGCCTCACTTCCTTCCTTGGTCGGCTGTTCATCAGGATGTCGATCAGTGGTGGGGCGCTCAGTGGCGGGGCGGTCCGGCGCTAGATCTTCCTCACCTCTCAGGACCTGCGCAAATTCCGGCAGTACCTGGTCCCCCATCGGCGGCACTGGATAACCACCGGCGAAGGCGTCGAATACCCGCGGCCCTTCGCCTGCCGGCGTCTCGGCCTTTTCCGGCTCCTCTTTGCCGCCGAAGAACGCCAGTCCAACCAGCACGGCAAAGACCGCCGCCGCGCCGAACCAGAATCCGCGGCCGGTAAACCAGCCTTCCTGCTGGCCCAGTCTCAAGATCGCCACCATGAGCGTCCAGACCAGCGAGATCGGGATCAACCAACGCCAACCGAACCGCATGAATTGGTCGTAGCGCAGCCGCGGCAGGGTTCCTCGAAGCCAGACGAAGATAAAGAGCAGTACCAGTACCTTCACCAAGAACCACAACAGGCCCCAATATCCGCTGTCGGCACCCGGCAATAGGTTGAACGGCACCGGTGCATGGAAGCCGCCCAGGAACAAGGTGGCGGCCAGGGCAGAGACCGTGATCATGTTCATGTACTCCGCCATAAAGAACATCGCGAAACGCATCGAGGAGTACTCGGTGTGGAAGCCTCCGACCAACTCACCCTCAGCCTCCGGCAGATCGAACGGCGCGCGGTTGGTCTCGCCGACCATGGCGATCAAATAGATGAGAAAGGACGGCAGCAACTGCACCGCAAACCACAGCGGTACGCCGAAAACGGTGGCAGGCTCGGCCTGCTTGGCAACGATCTCGGACGTCGAGAGGGAGCCGGCGTACAAGAAGACGGCTACCAGGGCCAGGCCCATGGCAACCTCGTAGCTGATCACTTGCGCGCTCGAGCGCAGGGCTCCCAGCAGGGAGTACGTGGAGCCGGATGACCAGCCGGCAAGCACAATCCCGTACACACCGATGGAGGCGACCGCCACAATGAACAACACCGAGACCGGCAAGTCGGTCACCTGCAATGGCGTAGTGATATCAGTGAACGGCACCCGTACGATTCCAGCCATCGGGATCACGGCGAATGCGGTGATGGCTGGGATGGAGACGACGAATGGGGCAAGCGTGAAGATGATCTTGTCGGCCGCAGTCGGGGTGAAGTCCTCCTTGAACATCAACTTCATGCCATCGGCCAGTGACTGAAGCAATCCGAATGGCCCATTCATACTGGGTCCCTCGCGTTGCTGCATGAACGCGACGACGCGGCGCTCGTACCAGATGGTGAAGAGGGTGAGCACCAGCAGCACGACGAATGCGAACAGTGCTTTGAGCAGCACCACCCACCATCGGTCGTTGAAGAAGACTTCCAGGTCCATTGATATGAGCAGACTCATTGGGTTGCCCCCGTGTCATCAATGCTCCCTGAGCCCGTCGAAGGGTGCCCTTCGACAAGCGCCGTCGTGAGCTTGTCGAAGGGTTCAGCGGGCATTTCATGCTCGTCCCCAGGTCCGATTGTGACAAGATCACCAGCGGTGGCAGCGAGGTGTCGCGAAATCCCATTGCCCGGTGCCCTGCTGGGCAGCCAAACGACTCCATCGACCATCTCGGGATCGAGTACCGCTGGCAGTGCAATGGAACCGCGGTCATTGCTGATCTTCGCCACGCTGCTGATGCCGGCGGCTTCGGCTGTGCTCGGGCTCAGCCGCGCCTCTGCTGCCCGTGCTGTGGCCTGCAGGTACGGCTCGCCGTCCAGTGCCCGGCTTTCATCCAGCGCCATTCGCCAGGTGGCGAGCACAGCGGCAGTGTCGTTCGGCTCAGCCGTCTCGCCGGCGTCGTAGTCAGGAGCCTCGCTGCGCTGGCCCTCCCAGACTCCGAGCTCGTCGAGTTCTGCCCGAGCTTCGGCAGGCGTACGGAAGCCCAGGTCTGTGCCCAGTGCATCTGCCAGCGCTGCCAGCACCCTGAGGTCAGACATGCCGTTGGGCGGTTCGATGACGACGCCGAAGGAGCGGGGCCGGCCTTCCCAGTTCACGAAACTGCCCGCTCGCTCGTGAATCAACGAGACCGGAAAGACCACATTGGCACGTTCGGTGACCAGCGAGGCCCGAGTCTCCAAGCTGATCAGGAAGTTGACCTTTTCCAGCCCTTCCAGTGCAGCCAGTGGATCGATGAAGTCATTCGGGTCGACGCCTGCCACAACCAGCGCTTGCAGTTCGGCGTCGGCTGCGGCGATCAAGATTTCGTCCGCGTCACGACCCTCCACCGACGGCAAGGATTCAGTTCCCCAGGCGGCCTGGGTATCGATACGAGCGGCGGCGTCCGCCACCGGCCGGCCGCCTGGCAGCAGGTTAGGCAGGCAGCCAGCTTCCACGGCTCCGCGATCTCCGGCCCGGCGGGGCACCCAGGCCAGCCGAGCGCCAGTACGCTCCGCGAGTCGATGACAGGCACTGAGCGTCCCGGAAAGACCCGCAGCCCGTTCCCCGACCAAGATCACTGACTTCTCATCGAGGGAGATCTCGGCCAGCTGATCACTGGTGCTGCCGCTTCCCGCGTAGAGCTGATCAAGCAGGCTAGCTTCGTCACCGGGAACGCAGGGCACCAGCTTGCCATCCAGCTTCTGTATCCCGTTGCTCCGATACGGCGCCAGAGTCCAGGTAGTGAGGTTCTTCTTGCGGGAGGCCTTACGGAGCCGGAGAAAGATCATGCCAGCTTCTTCCTCGGGCTCCAGACACACCAGTAAAACGGAGCTGGCGTTTTCAAGATCAGCAAAGCTGACCCCGAGTCCGGTACCGGCTACAGCGTGAGCCAAGAAGTCTGCCTCCTCACTGGAGTGCTGGCGGGCCCGGAAGTCGATGTTGTTAGTGCCGAGCACGGCACGGGCGAACTTGGCATAGCCATAGGCGTCCTCGAGAGTGAGCCGCCCGCCGGTCAGTACGCCGGTCGAGCTTCCCGCCGCCTTAAGGCCCTGCACCGCAACGTCGATCGCTTCCGGCCACGATGCTGGGCGCAGCACATTGCCATCTCGAACCAGCGGCCTGGTCAGCCGGTCATCGAGGTCGCCGTAACGATGGGCGAAACGATCTTTGTCGGTGATCCACTCCTCATTGACTTCCGGATCGTCCCCGGCCAGGCGTCGCATGACGATGCCGCGTCGATGATCGACGCGAATCGCTGACCCGCAGGCGTCATGTTCGGCAATCGAGGGCGTGGAGACCAGGTCGAAGGGCCGTGACCGGAAGCGGTACGCCGAACTCGTCAGCGCACCAACTGGGCAGATCTGGATGGTGTTGCCAGAGAAGTAGGACTCGAAGGGTTCCTTCTCATAGATCCCGACCTGCTGCAGCGCGCCACGTTCGATCAATGCAATGAAGGGATCACCAGCGATTTGCTCGGAGAACCGAGTGCATCGGGCACACAGCACGCAGCGCTCCCGATCAAGCAGCACGTTGGCGGAGATGTTAATGGGCTTCGGATAGGTGCGCTTCTGGTCGGTAAACCGACTCTCTCCGTATCCATGTGACATCGCCTGGTTCTGCAACGGGCACTCGCCGCCCTTGTCGCAGATGGGACAGTCGAGCGGATGGTTGATCAGCAGAAACTCCATGTTGCCGCGCTGCGCCTTGTCAGCGATCGGGGAGGTGAGCTGAGTCTTGATCTTCATGCCCGGTGCGACCTCAAGGGTGCAGGAGGCCTGCGGCTTGGGGATAGGACGCCCAGTTCCGCCATCGGGCACCTCGACCAGGCACTGCCGGCAAGCGCCGACCGGATCCAACAGCGGATGATCACAAAAACGCGGAACTTCGACTCCGATGAGCTCGGCGGCGCGAATCACCAGGGTGCCCTTGGGCACCGACACCTCAATGTCATCGATGGTGAGGGTGATCAGGTCCTCACGCTGCTCAACCTCTGCGCTTGCCGAAGCACCGGTTGCCGTGACGGTCATGCTGGAAGCTCCTGTGGCTCACGGACGAAGATCGTGCTGCGTTCGTAAGGAAACAGCTCCCAAGCCGGGGTGTGCATGGCAGCCTCGAACTCGTCTCGGAAGTACTGAATGGCGGAAGTGATGGGCGAGGTTGCGCCGTCGCCCAAGGCACAGAATGACCGGCCGAGAATGTTGTCGCAGAGATCAAGCAGCTTCTCGATGTCGCCCTCTTGGCCATGGCCGGCTTCCATCCGCTTGAGAATCTGTACCAGCCACCAGGTGCCTTCCCGGCAAGGAGTGCACTTGCCGCACGACTCATGCTTGTAGAACTCGGTCCACCGCAGCACAGTCCGCACCACCGAGGTGGTCTCATCGAAGCACTGCAGCGCCTTGGTTCCGAGCATGGACTTGACTCCGGCGACCGACTCATAGTCCAGCGGAACATCGAGGTGCTCGTCGGTCAGCATTGGCGTCGAAGAGCCGCCCGGCGTCCAGAACTTCAGCCGATGGCCCTCGCGGATGCCGCCGGCAAGATCAAGAAGCTCGCGCAACGTAATGCCCAAAGGCGCCTCGAACTGTCCCGGGTTAGCGACATGGCCCGACAAGGAGTAGATCGTCATTCCCTTGGACTTCTCGGTGCCCATGGAGGAGAACCAGTCATCGCCGTTACTGATGATCGACGGTACCGAGGAGATCGACTCCACGTTGTTGATCACTGTCGGGCAGGCGTACAGTCCGGCGACTGCTGGAAATGGCGGCCGCAGCCGCGGCTGACCCCGGCGGCCCTCCAGTGAGTCCAGCAGTGCGGTCTCCTCGCCGCAGATGTACGCACCGGCGCCGGCGTGCACGATGACCTCCAGGTCATAGCCGGTGCCCAGAATGTTCTTGCCGGCGTATCCGGCGGAGTACGCCTCGCGGACGGCCTGCTGCAGGCGGCGTACCACATGAAGTACCTCGCCCCGGACGTAGATGAAGGCACATTTTGATCGGATGGCATAGGCGGAGATGATCACTCCCTCGACCAGTGTGTGGGGTGAAGCCATCATCAGCGGGATGTCCTTGCAGGTCCCCGGTTCGGACTCGTCGGCATTGACGACCAGATATTTTGGCTTGGGGTTGTCCTGCGGAATGAAGCTCCACTTCATTCCGGTCGGGAAGCCTGCGCCACCGCGGCCGCGGAGGCCGGAGTCCTTGACGAGTGCGACGACATCCGCCGGCTCCATCTGCAGCGCCGACCTGAGAGCTTGATAACCCCCTCGGCGCTCGTAGTTGGTCAGCTTCCAGGCGCGCTCGTCTCCCCAGTTGGCGGTAAGCACAGGGGTCAAGGGATCAGTCACTTGCCCTCCTCATCCGCTCGGTCGGCCACGTGCTCGGGATCTGGGGCCCTCCAGCCGCGCTCCTTGGCAATGCGCAGGCCGAGCAGCGACGGGCCTAATGCCGTTGGGCCTTCGTCGGCTCGATCATCGGGGAAGCCGGCGAGTATCCGCTCGGCTTCC
Organism: Propionibacteriaceae bacterium; assembly: GCA_035253925.1. Lineage (GTDB taxonomy): Bacteria > Actinomycetota > Actinomycetes > Propionibacteriales > Propionibacteriaceae > Microlunatus. The sequence goes on along the minus strand of DATFBI010000213.1, from coordinate 549 downwards.
CGCCAGGTGCAGACCCTGGCGCCGCGGGTGGACTGCACCTCTGCTCCGGCGCGAATTTGATCAACGATCTCTCTGGCCTTCTCCGGCGTGGTGTTGTCGAAGAACTCCCAATTGATCATCATCACCGGCGCGAAGTCGCAGGCCGCATTGCACTCCACGTGCTCGAGGGTGATCTTGCCGTCGGCCGTTGTCTCGTCGTTGCCGATTCCTAAATGATCTTGAAGACCGGCGTAAACCTCGTCGCCGCCCATGATCGCGCAGAGCGCCGTTGTGCAGATGCCGACGTGGTACTCCCCCACTGGGCGGCGTTTGTACATGGTGTAGAAAGTGGCGACACCACTGACATCAGCCGTCGTCAGACCCAGAATCTTTGCACATGCCTCGATACCGGCAGGTGTTACTCGACCCTCGACGCTCTGCACCAGATGCAGCATGGGCAGCAGCGCCGAGCGGGCTTGCGGATACCGCGCGGCGATCGAGCGCATCTCCTGCAAGGTCTCTTCAGTGATCTTGGTCTCGGAGACGCTGTAGTCGAGGCTGGGCTCGTCG
>DATFBI010000212.1:0-5324 GCA_035253925.1 Propionibacteriaceae bacterium | reverse complement strand
TCGCGCAGGACGTACGCTCGGGCCGTCTGCTGCCCGAGCGTACGGTCGCAGGGCTCATCCCGCTGATCGTGCCAGGTCTGCCGTCCGAGGTGGTTGATGCTCTTGTTGCGACGGCGACCGGCGAGGCATTCCGGGTAGGGGCGCCTGAGGTGCATGGTGTGCCGAGCTTCGATTTGACCGACGTGCGTCACGAGCCGCGACGGTACTGGCGCGGTCCAACGTGGCTGAACACCACCTGGCTGGTGGCGCGCGGACTTGAAGAGCACGGACGCCGCGACCTGGCTCACCGGTTGGATGATGATCTTGTTGGGCTAGTTGCCAAGTCCGGTTTCCGGGAGTACTTCCATCCGCGTACTGGCAGAGGGCATGGCACTCGCAGCTTCAGCTGGTCGGCGGCTCTGTTGATTCATGTGCTGGCGGAGTCGGAGGCGTGACATGGGAAGGATGACTCCGGTGAACATGTCGGTGGCGGACGTTCACGCCGCCGCCGGCATGGGGTCGGATGCGAAAATGCCGGCCACGCCGGATGCCGGTGACCTCGATAACTGGGCGCAGGAGGCCTACAGCCTCAATGTCAGCGCAGCTGCGACCCTGGGATTCCCGGTAGGAAGTATCACGGCCGGCGCTCAGCGGGATGCGCTGATGTTCGGCTCATCTCGTTGGAAAGACGTTGTCGCTGGTGACCACACATACCGGTTCGGCGTTGCTTTGCGGGCGCTGGTTGTGGTATCCGACATCAAGGGAAGTGGCGCCCTGACGCTGCCAATTGTCGCCGCCAAGGTGGAGCTGGAAGGGGCTCGCGCCTCGGCTCAGCTATTGGTACGTGGATACAAGGGCGACGACTTAGGCGGGCTGCTTCCAACTTGGCAGTCGTTCGGCGTCGATTCCTACGCGCAGTACATGGCCGCCGTGTCAGACCTGCAGAAAGCGATCATGGGAGATTCCGCGAACATTCAACCTGAGCTGCTAGCCACCACTGTCGTCAGCTCGAAGGTTCCTAGTCCGAGTGATGCGATCGGCTCGGTCTACGGACTTCATGCGATCGCCGAAGGCGCCACGCTTGCCCATGCCCTGGACAAGCTCGCCGTCGATGATCATGAGGTATCAGAAGCAGTGCGAGCTCTGTACCTAAGCAGGATTGGCGAGGACGAGCGTGCGGTCCCTGACGCTGAGCAACGACAGGATGCGCTCGATCGGCTGCAGGGTTTCCACCTCAGCCGGAGCTGGTTCAAAGGTTGATCAAGCAGTCGGCGCAAAACCTGCGACGGCGCCGATGACGGTGATCGCTGGTGGTTTGATGTCGGCCTGCTTGGTCAGTGCTGCGATGTCGGCCAGGGTGCCGCGTACGGCTTGCTGGCTTGGCATTGCAGCGTCGGCGACCGTCATGGCTGGCGTGTCTGGGGCCAGTCCGTATTTGATCAATTCTGCGGTAATGGCCGGTAACGTGGCGACGCCCATCATGATCACCAAGGTAGTATTCGCGGTTGCCAGTGCCTGCCAGTTGAGCGTTGAGGCCGGATCGCCGGGTGGGGCGTGGCCCGAAATCACCGTGAAACCCTGAGTGAGTTCGCGATGGGTCAGCGGTACGCCCGCGAGCGCCGGCCCGGCAGTCGCCGCGGAGACGCCGGGAATCACAGTGACGGGGATGCCGGCAGCCGCGCAGGCCTGCCACTCCTCGCCGCCGCGGCCGAAGATGAAAGGGTCACCACCCTTGAGACGTACTACGGTCTTGCCGGCTGAGGCGTGCTCGAGGAGGATCTCGTTGATCCGTTCCTGAGACGTTGAGGCACCTCGCGGGATCTTGGCGACCTCAATGATTGCGGCCTCAGGTCTGGCGTGCTGAAGTGCTGCTAACGGTGCCAAGCGATCGCAAACGATCACGTCGGCTTCCTTGATGGCCTCCAGTCCGGCAGCGGTCAGTAAGCCGGGATCACCCGGTCCGCCGCCGACCAGGATCACCGTACCGAGTCCAGTGGGCTGCCTCATCGCGGCTGGAGACGGGGACACGGCCGGTACACCATGATCACGAGCAGCGGCAGCGATCAGCTGGTCACGTTCCGCAACACCGGTAGCCGGCACCACAAGGGCGGCTCCGCGGAAGTCATCGGGCGCGGCAGGCCGGCGCCGCATGATCAATAGGCCTCGCGCCGCCAGGTCCACCACGGTTGCCCCGATTTCCGGCGCGACCACCGTGACCACGGCACCCGAGTCGAGCAGTCCGCGAATTGCGGAGAGTGCTGCCGGTCCTCCGCCGCAGACCAGCACCGGCAGTCCGTCCAGCTGAAGGCTGGCGGAAAAGGCAGCGGGCGGAACGATCTGCATGGCGGCGCGAGGTTATCACTGACGACAGGGGTTCCCTATGCCAGCCGAGCGCGTACCTGACCTTCCATCACGCGTTGAAGGAGCGAGACTGTCTCCGGATCGAGGTCCACGCCGAGCGTACGAGCCTGTGCAGCTAGCTGCAGTGCAAGTCGCTCGGTTTCCGCCGTATTGCCAGCGGCGTGCTCAGTGCGAATTCGCGTCGCCAGCAAAAGCTCATCGCCAGGCGCCGCGAGCAGCGCTCGGGACGCAGCCCACCGAGCGAGTTCCAGGTCTCCAGCAAGTAGCGCCCGGTCCGCCAACTCGACGCCAATGTCGCGTACACAAGAGATCATGTCCGTGCGTAACTCCTCGGCCCAATGCCACTGACCAGGTGCGGCGTCAGCGAGCGGAGCACCGCGAACCAACTCAAGGGCGGCCTTCAGGCTCTCATCACTGGCCCGGTTGACGCCGGTCGAGGTGAGGATCTGGAGGCACTGCCAGTCCGAGCTGACGGCCGGATGCAAACTGATCCGCCCGGAGTACGCGTCCGGCAGGTAGGCATCTCCATCCGGGCTAGTACCAAGCCAGCTGCGCAGCCGGCTCATGTTGGACCGGCGGGTACCCTCGGCCACTGCTAGCGCCGTGACCATGGCCTGGGCGGTCGTGCCCGGATTTTCCAACAGCCAGGCGCAATACTCCAGGCACTGCTTCGCAGCTCGCGGCGGCACAGGGCAGGCCGCACCCAGCAGCTCGATCGGACCAAGCAGCTGGAGGACGGGATGGTGGACCGTGCGGCCCGGGTCCATCGCTGCCTCCATGATCAAGGCCCTTTCTTCGTCGTTCGCTGTGCCCCACGTCGTCAATCTGCTGTCTAGGTAGGTCACGTTGTCCGGCGGCGGCTCGGGCTCCACTTCGACCTCGCTCCACCACGGAGCAGGAGTGGTCTCTTCACTGCCGGTGACTTCAATCAGATCAACTACTGCTGTCAGCTCCGAGGGCTCCAACAATTGCGGTGATAGCGAGATGCCAGCCGGCTCTAGCACGGCTCGGGGCTGAGCTGAGGACCCATTACCGCGGAGTGACCAGGCCACCTCCGGCAGCGGTCCAGTTACGACGGCAGCCATCGTCACCTTTGGCTCGGCATTGATCAGCGCGTTCAGCCGTTCTCGCTGTGTAACAGTCAGCTCCTGCTCCACTAGCACAATCTCGGGAGCCCATGGATCGGCCAAGTCCGGATCAATGCGATGCTGACTCAGCACCTCGTAACGGCGATGTTCACGTTGCCTGGTGGCACGCTGCTCCAGTCTGTCCAGCAAGCCCTCAGTGTCTTCGGTGCGAATGACATTGTGCTTGCCGAGAGCCTGCGGGAGTCGCTCACCACCACCTACCAGGGTGATGATCATTTCGTCGGCCCACGGAGAGAAGGAGAGCTCGACGGCCATTGCAGCCAGTAGATCAGCCGCTGCCAATGCAGAGTCTGTCTGCAGCTGCAGCAAACCGAACGCTTCAAGATCACCGAGTACGAGTCGATCTTGATCATCACGACCCAGCGTGACCAAGGCCGGCCAGGGACGCGCAGCATCACTCAGGCCTGGCACCGACTTCAGGTACTCCACGTCATGTTGATCAAGGAACCAAGAACGTTCACGCACCGTAAAGCCAACCGGAGCGTTGGAGCAGGCTTCTCTTAGTCGCAGCTCGATATCACCCTCACTGATCAAGGCCAGCTGCAGCGGCGGCGGAGCGATGCCGGCGTCTTTGCAGTGCGCAGCGACTGCTCGCATCGCCCGGTCGAGGGTACGCAGGCTCAGCGGCCGTTGGCGCTCGCCGAGCGCTACCTCGACGGCCTGAGCAGCTGGCGGCGGATGGATGATCCGTCGGCCCTGCGCCCGGGTTTGCAGCTGCACGCGCCGCCGCCACGCCAGGCCACTGATCACACCGGCCGCCAACAAACCGCCGACTCCGAGTAGCGAAAGGGCCGGAACCTCAACTGCCGGAGCGGTGGTCGTGGGTACCTGGGGTGAGATCTCGACAGGCTGACTTGGTGCGGCTGAGGGCTGGGCCGACGGTGGATTCGGGGAGGCTCGTGGCGGACTGTGTGAAACTGAGGGCTCGACCGGCGATGCAGGTCGCTCGTGCCGCTGTCTTTCGGCTCCGCGATGCTGATCATCGCGCTTTGCGGTGGACTCAGCGTCCGAGATCTTCTGTTTCGGTAGCGCCAACTGCATGCCAACCGCGAGCTCATCGGGATCACTGAGCTGAGCCCGATTGGCGCGGAAGATGTCGGTCCAGTGGGCGACATCACCGAATTCCCGCTCGGCAATCGAGGAAAGGGTGTCGCCGCGACGTACGGTGATCATGCGCTGACTTGTGGGAGCGGAGTCATCTTCAAGATCAGGGATTTTCAGCCGCCAGCCAATCTGGAGCCGGTCTGGCCCACCGGTCAACACCTTCGGGTTTGCCGCTGCGATTTTGCGCCACTTTCGGCCATCTCCGTAATACCGCTCGGCCAGGCTCCACAGATCATCACCCGCCTGCACCACATGGTTATGGCCGTCGTCATCGGCTCGGCGTGCTCGGGGCGCAGATGGGGTCTGTGGCGTGGGCTCTTCGGCCGGTTCCATGATCAAAGCAACTGGCTCCGGTGGAGTCTGTGTTGTGATAACAGGTGGATCGGGATAGCGCTCGGCTGGCACCGCCTGCGGCACCGAGATCATCGTGATTACTGAAATCAATAGTCCTGCCGCGAATCGCTGCGGCGCGTCCAAGCCGGGCAGGCGTATTTGAATGCGCTGCCGCGAAATCATCGTCACCAGTTCGCTGATCGCCGACAGCGTGAACGCCAGCCACGCCAGCCAGCCGATGATCGTAATCAGTCCAACTAGGACCACTCCATCGACCGGCGCAAAGAGCGCCTCTCGCACAGCGCTCCAGGTCAGCTCGTGCGGCAGTGGGTTACCGCCAAGAAATACCAGGGTCAGCGGGACCCCGACGATACTGAGGAGCAGGACAGCGAGTGAAGC
>DATFBI010000211.1:0-6658 GCA_035253925.1 Propionibacteriaceae bacterium | reverse complement strand
CGAATATTACTTATCAGTAACAACGAGCGCCTTAGTGATGGCCGCCACGGTCAGCTCGCGCTGCCATAGCCGGGTGCCCAGTCCAGCCAGCACCTCATCGATGGATTCCTCTGTCACCGGTGATGGCGGGCGCCAGGCCAGGCGGCGTAAGTGATCCGGCGTTATGAGGTTTTCGGTTGGCAGTTCATGCTGTTCGGCGATGGCTTGAAGTGCGTCCCGGACAGCAGCCAGTCGGGCGGCCGCCCCCGGGTTCTTGGCTGGCCACATCCGCGACTGCGGTGGCCCATTGTTGGGAAGGTGCATCGGCGGGAGCCCGCTTTCCGGCATCCGAGCTACGACGTCGAGCGCCTCCAGCCAGTTGGCCTCCGCCCGCTTGGCCTGGCGCCGTGAAAACGCCGGAATCTTCCGCAGCGTGGCCCGGTCTGGTTGTTTGTGCGCGGCCAGCTCGGTAATAGCGGTATCAGGCAGAATCCTGCTGGGTGCCTTGTCGAGCTGCTGAGCGATGGCATCACGGGCGTACCAGAGCTCGGCTACATACGCCAGACCACGACGGGTGTGGACCTGATGGATGCCGGAGGTGCGCCGCCAGGGGTCGCGGCGCGGTTCCGGACTGATGCCAGCACCGGCGACCAATGCCGCAAATTCCTGCTCGGCCCATTGCCACTTGCCAGTTTCGATCAGCCGGGCTGCAAGCCGGTTCCGAAGTTCGATCAGGAGCTCCACGTCCAGCGCAGCGTAGACGAGCCATTCGGTTGGCAGAGGTCGGCGCGACCAGTCCGAGGCGGAGTGCTCCTTGAGCAGCCGGACGCCAAGAAGCTCCTCGATCATGGTGCCGAGTGCGACCCGAGGGTAGCCAAGGAGCCGAGCTGCCAGTTCGGTGTCGAACAGCATTGTGGGAACCAGTCCGACTTCGTATAGGCAGCGCAGGTCCTGGCTGGCCGCATGAATGACCCACTCGGCGTCCGATATCACAGCACCTAGCGATGACAGATCGGCTGGCTGACCAAAGGAAATCGGATCTACCAAGTGCGTCCCGGCACCAGCACGGCGTAGCTGGATGAGATATGCGCGTTGGCTGTAGCGAAAGCCGTGCGCGCGTTCGGCATCCACTGCAATCGGCCCAGTTCCAGCACGCAGCGCAGTGATTGCTCGTTGCAAAGCTTCCGGAGTTGTGATGATGGGTGGCACGCCGTCGCTCGGCGTGGTAAGCAACTCCGTCTCCTGATCATTGGTCTCCTGATCAAGATCAGGTGTGGTAAGTGGTACTTCGGTCAATGTCTCCGGGAGTTTCGGCTCGGCGGTCTGCGCCGAGAAGGCATCATCACCACCCCGGCGGGCAGCGGTGGCAGACCCGCTAGCGTACAGAGTAGTTCAGCCCATGCGGCCAGATGAGGGCTTAATCCGGCTCCCTCGACGAGCACCGGCGTCCACGAGGCGCGAATCTCGATCTCAGCCCGCGAAGGCTCGGAGGCCATGCCGCCAAAGGAGTCGCTGGACACCGAGGTCACTGTGCCACTCGGCACGTCGTATTCGGCCTCGTGATTCTGGAGCGCCTCCAGCAGCCAGGACCAACCGACACTGGGTAGCAAAGGGTCGGTCACCATCTCTGGATCGATGTCGGCACGCGCGAACGTAACGCAGCGAAATGTGCCCTGCCACGCGGTATTGCCGGCCGGATCGTAGAGCAGCACAAACCGGCCGCTGCCAAGCTCTTCACCGTTGGTAACCACGTCAGCGGTGATCGCCGCGGAATAGGGCGCTATGCGTTGCGGCGCAGGCAGTTCCTCAACGTGGAGCTCGGAGCGCCAAGGGGCAGACACGAGGTCCGCAACGGCACGGCGAAACTCGTCCGGAGCGCCTTCGACGTTTCCGCCAGCCGCGTCACTGTTCGCTGCCATCCGACGAGCGTATTCTCACCGCCCACGGCCGCTCATTTCGACGCGCCGACTTTCATGACGGATTGGCTTCCAATGCGCGATCCGCACGGAGCGAGCGGAGCGAGCGAAGCAATCAAACGCGTGAAAAGATTCACGAGTGCCCGCTCTGGCTTCCGATATGCCTCTGCTCGTGGCCGCGTGCCGCAAAATTCATCCGCAGGACCGCGTCCCGGTGTGGTTCATGAGACAGGCGGGGCGTTCGCTGCCGGAGTATCGGGCCAGCCGAAAAGGCATCGGCATGCTGGAGAGCTGCATGCGGCCTGAGCTGGTGGCCGAGATTACGCTGCAGCCGGTGCGTCGGTACGGCGTCGATGCCGCCGTCTTGTACTCCGACATCATGCTGCCGCTGAAAGCAGCCGGCGTGGACTTGGACATCGTCACAGGTCGCGGGCCCGTGATCGCTCGACCCGTTCGGACGGCAAGTGATCTGGCTCAGCTACAGCCTTTGGATCCCACGCAATTGTGGTACGTCAGCGAAGCCGTCGCCCTGATCACCGGCCAGCTCGGCGATCTTCCGTTGATTGGCTTCGCGGGGGCACCGTTTACCCTCGCGAGCTACTTGGTTGAGGGCGGCCCTAGCCGGGACTACGCCGCAACCAAGGCCCTGATGATCGGTGAGCCGTCGTTGTGGCACGAAATGTGTACCCGGCTAGCCGATCTGTCCGCCACCTTTTTGAGACTGCAGGTGGCGGCTGGCGCAACGGTGGTACAGCTCTTCGACTCATGGGCTGGGAGCCTCAGCGCCGCAGACTATCGCCGGTACGCGCAGCCATACTCGGCCCGAGCGCTGTCGACCCTGGCCGACACGGGAGTACCGCGAATTCATTTCGGCGTAGGCACTTCGGAGTTGTTGGACCTCATGGGTGCCGCCGGTGCGGAGGTAATCGGTGTGGACTGGCGGCTGTCGCTAGCCGAAGCTAGTCGCCGGGTTGGCCACCGTTACGCGTTGCAGGGCAACCTCGATCCTGCGCTGCTGTCGGCTCCCTGGCCGGTGTTGTCAGACCGAGTCCGCGAGGTGATCTTGTCGGGCGGCGTTGCGCCTGGCCATATCTTCAACCTCGGCCATGGCGTGCCACCGGATACTGATCCTGCCGTCTTGGCGATGATCGTTGAGCTGGTTCACACCGAGGGTCCACAGCTGCGCCGTACTGCTCGGGAACAGCTGGCGGCGCCTGTGGCTGGGCCCGCGGCGGCGAGCCGCACCCATCGCACATGACAACTGTCGTCGTCCTCGGCGGCGGAATCGCCGGACTGAATGCTGCTCGGCTGCTGGCTGCGGATGGTTTTGACGTAATTGTGCTGGAGGCGGCGGGCCGCTGGGGCGGCAAGCTGGCCCCACTTGTGCTCAACGGCGTACGGCTGGACGCCGGCGCAGAATCGATCTTGGCGCGGCGGCCGGAAGGGCTTGATCTTGTCGGTGAGCTGGGCCTTGCTCATAACCTGGTGCATCCGACAGCGGCTCAGCCAGGGCTGCTGGTCGGGGGTCGGCTGCACGCTCTCCCGTCCTCGCTGCTAGGGGTACCGACCGACTTGAGTCAGCTAACTGGTTTGCTCTCTGATCGCGGGCTGCAGCAGGCGAGGGCAGAACCGGAACGCTCGGCGCCCGCTTTCGATCATGATGTGGCGATCGGCCGCTTTGTGGCGGAGCGCTTCGGCAGCGAAGTCACCGATCGCTTGCTTGAGCCGCTGTTGGGTGGTGTCTACGCCGGATCCGCACGAGCACTGTCATTCCAGGCGGTGGCACCCGAGCTGTTCGAGAGGGCGAAGCGTGGTGGTTCGTTATTGCGGCATGCCCAGCAGATCGTCAAACAGAGTCAGCAGGGCCCGGTGTTTGCCGGACTGATCGGCGGCGTCTCAGCCTTGATCGACGCCCTCGTCGATGATCTTGTTCGGCGACGGGTCGCGATGCGCTTGAGCGCGACTGTTCGGACACTGGAGCGGACGGATGGAAGGTTCCAGGTGATGGTGGGCGGCGCACACCACCCGGAAATGATCATGGCGGATGGTGTCGTGCTGGCCGCTCCGGCAACAGCAACCGGCCGGCTGTTGACCGGGCTGGTGCCATCAGCAGGGGAGTTGGCTAGGTTGCCGTATGCGTCGGTAGCAGTGATCACCCTGGTAGTTCGCGGCGTGCACCCGAATGCATCAGGTGTGCTGGTTGCACCTGGCGAGCTTCCGACGATTAATGCGGTGACGTACTCATCGGTGAAGTGGGCCTGGGTTGCCTCGCAGGCCGAGAATGCATTTGGGCCCGGTGTTGAAGTCATCCGGATAAGTGTTGGGCGGCATGGTGAGGCGGCGATCCTGCAGCTCGACGACCGGGCGCTGCTCGAGCGTACCTTTGCCGAAGCAAAGACCATCCCGGGATGGGAGTCGGCGACGCTGGTCCAAGGAACCGTGAGCCGGTGGGGCGGCGGGCTGCCACAATATCCGGTCGGGCATCGCGACCTGATTGCCCGATTGCGTGCCGAGGTCGCGGCCATACCAGGTCTGGCGGTAGCCGGCGCGGCTCTGGATGGCATTGGGATTCCGGCCTGTTTAGCTTCCGCCCGTACTGCGGTTGCGGAGTTCGCGACCGGCGCTTCGACAGGCTCAGTGCGCGCTAGCGGGAATGGGATGATCGACAGCGAAGATCACCTCGAGGAGAGCGGGAGATGAAGGCGCGGGAGATCAACGAGACGATTCGCTACACCATGTGGTCGGTGTTCAGAAAGACCGGCCAACTGGACAACCCGCCTGGCAAAACCGCAGATGCGGCAATCCAGGAGATCGAAGATGTCACCCGAGACAGCGACCTGATGATCCGCGGCTGGTACGACGTGGCGGGTCTGCGCGCCGACGCCGATCTCATGGTCTGGTGGCACGCTCCGAGCTCGGATACCTTGCAAGACGCCTATCATGCGCTCCGCCGCTCCGACCTCGGCGGACAGCTGGTGCCGGTCTGGTCACAGATGGCGTTGCATCGGCCGGCAGAGTTCAACAAGGGCCATGTACCGGCGTTCATGCAGGACGAGGAGCCCAAGGCCTACCTGTGTGTCTATCCGTTTGTGCGCTCCTACGAGTGGTACCTGCTGCCGGAAGAGGAACGACGTGCCATGCTCACCGAGCACGGCATGCTGGCCAGGCCATACCCCGACGTGCGGGCTAACACCGTGTCGGCGTTTGCGTTGGGTGACTACGAATGGATGCTGGCCTTTGAAGCCGATGAACTGCACCGCATTGTCGATCTCATGCGAGCTCTGCGAGCGGCGTCGGCACGCCGTCACACACGCGAAGAGGTGCCGTTCTACACCGGCCGTCGGCGGGAGCTGAGCAGCATTCTCGACCTGTGGTAACGCGTGCGCCAATCCGTCGAAACCTACGACACGTAGCTTCCTGATGGTCTGCACAGGTTGCAGACTGTGCAGAGCGACTGCAACCTACGTGAACGTAGGTTGCCGACCGGGGGTTAGGAGCTGGCGGGTTCCAGGGATAGCGATACCGAGTTGATGCAGTACCGCAGGTCCGTTGGAGTGTTGTAGCCCTCACCGGAGAACACATGCCCCAGGTGGGAGTCACAGGTGGCGCAACGGACCTCGACTCGCTTCATGAACAGCGAGTTGTCCTCGATGTAGCGCACCCGGTCCTCCGCCAGCGGCGCGAAGAAAGACGGCCAACCGCAATGTGACTCGAACTTCTGATCACTCCGGAACAGCTCAGTCCCACAGGCCTTGCAGCGGTAGACGCCTTCGGTCTTGGTATCGGTGTACTCGCCGGTGAAAGGACGTTCCGTGCCTGCTTCGCGGAGCACGTGATATTCGAATGGAGTCAGCTGAGCGCGCCACTCGGCCTCAGACTTGATCACTTTGCCTACCTGAGCGGCCGGATCGTTCTGCGTGTCAGTCATATCTGCCTCTCGTCTTTAGGCTGTCTCTCCACGACAGTACTCACCTATGCTGACGCCATGCCGGTGCCAGCGGTCGAGCTCGAGGTCGGTAACCGCACGGTAAGGGTGACCAGCCCGGACAAGATCTACTTTCCCGAGGTCGGGCTGACAAAGCTCGACATTGTCTCGTATGTGATCGCGGTAGGCGACGGCATCTTCGCTGCGCTCAAGGATCGGCCGGTCACTATGGAGCGCTGGCCCGGCGGCTACCGCCCGGATGTGAAGCTGAGCACCCGGAGTGACCACCACGGTGAGGCCTTCTACCAGAAGCGGGCGCCTTCTAAAGGCATGCCTGACTGGGTAGAGACGGTGAGGATTACCTTTCCGTCCGGACGCACCGCCGACGAAGTCTGCGCAACGGAGCTGGCCACGATCGCCTGGATGGCAAATCTGGGGACCCTGCGCTACCACCCGTGGCCGGTGACCAAGGCTGACACCGAAAAGGTGGATCAGCTGCGCATTGATCTTGATCCGCAGCCGGGTACCGACTTCGCCAATGCGGTACGCGCAGCGCATGAGCTGCGCTCGGTGCTAGACGACGCCGACTTGGTGGGATTTGCCAAGACCAGCGGGGGCCGCGGGGTTCATGTCTTCGTACCGATCGAGCCGGCGTACGGCTTCATCGAGGCCCGGCATGCGGTAATCGCGCTGGGCCGTGAGCTGTCTCGCCGGATGCCGGACCATGTCACGGTGAGCTGGTGGAAGGAGGAGCGTGGCGCGCGCATCTTCGTGGACTTCAACCAGATGGCTCGAGACCGAACCATTGCGTCGGCCTACTCGATACGCCCGACGCCAA
>DATFBI010000210.1:0-13057 GCA_035253925.1 Propionibacteriaceae bacterium | reverse complement strand
GACTGGTCGGCCGGGGCGTTGACAACGTGGACGCGGGGTGTCGTGGCCGCGTCTGCGCCCGTCAATAGCGTCCCCAAGTGGGATCATGGGCACTCCGCTGCCCCAACGCCGCCGCCGTGCCGGAGATGGGATGCCGCTGGGCTGTGGTCATCGTCACCGTGCTTCTGAGGTCGATGAGCAATGCCGAGTCGAGGGTCACCGACGGTGAGGATCGACTCCCCACCAGTCAACCGCTCAGGCACGGTGCGCTGGCATTTCTTGACGGGATCTTGACGCCTCCACCGGGGACCCCTCCCCACGGCGAGCTGTATGCCGTCAAGATATGCGCGATCGCCGTTAAGGATCCGTCAAGAGAAGCGGAAATCTTGCCGAGGTGGGATTGGCTGGTCCGGTGCTGACGACTGCGAAGCGGCTAATCGTCGGGCGCCCGCTCCGCAATGAGCGGATGGAAAGACGCTGCTCACAAGTGTCCCCTGGCAGTTGGCGTCCGGCCTGGCACGGCGAGCGTTCTGGTGCCGCCAATGCTGTGATCGGCACCGGGCACTGGGCGGGCCGTATAACTGGGTCATGACGCGCAACACGGCCCTAGGCGTCCCGCGAGTTCGAGTCCTGACGGGCTTGGGATGCGGGGTCGCCGGTCTCGCTGTGCTGACGCTGAGCCTGATCCCGCTGCGCGGAAGTCTGGGACTGGCCGAGGTCGCCCTGCTCTACCTCGTGCCCGTTGTCGCCGCGGGCGGGATAGGCGGCATGTGGGCCGGCTTGCCCGCAGCGCTCGGCGCCGACCTGCTGGTGAACTTCTTCTTCGTTCCGCCGTACCACACACTGCTAGCGGACCGCCGCGAACACGTGATCGTGCTTGTCGTCTACATCCTGGTTGCCGCGTCGGTGAGCCTCGCCATCGATCTTGCCGCACGGCACCGCGCCCGTGCCGCGCGCCGCGAGACTGAAGCCCGGCTGCTGGCCGCGGCCACCGCCAGCCCGGTAACCGACGACACCCTGACCAGCCTGCTGACCGAGATCCGTGATGCCTTCGGCATGCAGGCTGTCGCCCTGGTGGAGAGCCATCCGACGGGTGAGCACTCGGTGGCCTCGGTCGGGGACCTCGGCGATGGACCGCCCACGCTGTCCGCCCAGGCAGGAACCGGCCTTCGGCTGCTGGCGTGGGGCCCGGAAATGCTTGCAGAGGACCAGGTAACACTGCGACGGATGGCGGCGGCCGCCGCACGGACGTTGGAGGCTCAGCGGCTGAGCCGGCAGGCCGCCCGAGCGGAAGACCTTGCCGACGTTGACCGCGTCCGGACCGCCCTACTGGCCGCGGTTGGCCACGACTTACGAACACCCCTTGCCGGCATCAAGGCCGCCGTCACGGGCCTCCGGCAGTCCGGAACTACCTTGAGCACGGAGGACCAGGCAGAGCTGCTGGCCACCATCGACGACTGCTGCGATCAACTGACCGAACTGGTCGAGAACCTACTCTCACTAAGCCGGTTGGAAGCCGGCGTCGTCAGCGTCGAGCTGGAACCCGTCTCCCTACCTGCCGTCGTCGAGCAAGCGGTCCGATCTATCCACCTTGACCACAGCTTGATCAGCGTCGCTGTACCCGACGAGCTGCCGCTGATTTTCGCCGATCCTGTGCTGCTTGAACGTGTGATCGCCAACGTGTTGACCAACGCGGCAGCCGTCAGCACACTGGGTCGACCCGCACAGGTCACCGGCCGATCGATGGACGGCGAGGTAGAGCTCGCCGTCGTCGATCACGGTCCCGGCGTGCCGGCTGACCTCCGCGATCGAATGTTCCAACCATTCCAGCGGCTGCACGACCGCTCGACCACCCAGGGGCTCGGCCTCGGCCTGGCCATCGCCCGAGGATTCACCGAGACCATGGGAGGCCGGATCACCGCGTCCGACACTCCGGGCGGCGGCCTCACCATGACCATTGCCCTGCCGACCGACGAAACGCCGGCGAGCGTCACCGGCGCAGTGCTTGGCAAGTGACAGACATGACCCGGATTCTCCTCGTCGACGACGACCGGCAACTGCGGCGAGCGCTCCACATCACACTGCGAGCCGCCGGATATGAGCTCCGGGTCGCGGCGACCGGGACGGAGGCCTTGGCACGCGCCGCCTCCGAGCCTCCCGACATCGTGATCTTGGATCTGGGTCTACCCGATCTCGACGGAGTCACGGTCCTGGAAGGGCTGCGCGGCTGGTGTGCCGCGCCGGTCATCGTGCTGTCCGCCCGCCACGAGGAAAAAGCCAAAGTGCGCGCCCTCGACGCCGGAGCGGACGACTACGTGACGAAGCCGTTTGGGATGGGTGAACTCCTGGCCAGGCTGCGCGCAGCCACCCGACGAGCCGCTCCGCACCCCGCGGCCACCGTGGTGACCACTGCAGCCTTCACCATCGATCTGGCAGCCCGCCGTGTCACCGCTCGCGGTGCCGAGATCCGCCTTACGCCAACCGAGTGGCGCCTGCTCGAAATCCTGATCCGCGACCCCGGCCGGCTCGTCACCCAACGACAAGCCCTCAAACAGGTTTGGGGGCCAACCTACGAAACAGAAACGAATTATCTCCGCGTACACATCGCGAACCTGCGACAGAAACTCGAACCCGACCCGACACAACCCCGCTACTTAATCACCGAACCAGGTATTGGCTACCGCTTCGAACCCGACGGCCCCGACTCTGCCGGTCACACGGTCTGATCCGCACCGAGGTCAGCCGGCTTCCCAAGTGCACGACCCAGGAGACCTCCGCAGATGCTGGCAGACACCTCCTGGCGCCAACGCCTAAGAGGCTTGTGCGCCGGCACCCGTGCCTCACGTTGCTGGTGACCTTCAACACCTTCGGTCAGGTCCTGGCTTTCGTTCCGGTGATCGCTCGCTCGATCTCTACGGCATTGAGCCCGCCACCACCCGTCAAGATCCCGTTAAGAATTGCCACCGCGCCCGGGTAGCCGCGGTTGGCTGATGGGGGGTCGATTCGCACCGTCGGCGACTCTCGGCTCGAGATGTTCATCGACCTAGGAGCACGGTGACGATGACCACAACCCAGTGGCCGACCATCTCCGGACCGGCGGCGGGTTGTTCGATGTGACTCTGTCCGATGTGGGCAAGCGTCTGCTGGTCGGCCGCAAACTGCGCAGCACCCAGCTCGGGGAGACCCTGCTGCCGAAGCGGATCGCCTTGCCCGTGTTCGCCTCCGACGCGCTGTCCTCGGTGGCCTACGCGCCGGACGAGATTCTGCTCACCTTGTCCCTTGCCGGGCTCGCGGCCTACGCCTTCTCCTGGAAGCTCGCGATCCTGGTCGCAGTGGTGATGCTCGTGGTGGTCGCCTCGTACCGGCAGAACGTGCACGCCTACCCCTCGGGCGGCGGCGACTATGAGGTGGCCACGGTGAACCTGGGTCCGCAGGCCGGCCTGACGGTGGCGAGCGCGCTACTCGTGGACTACGTGTTGACCGTCGCGGTGTCCATCTCCTCCGGGGTGCAGAACGCGAAGTCGGTGCTGCCGTTCATCCACGGGAACGAGGCCTGGGTGGCCTCGATCGCCGTGCTGGTGCTGATGGCGCTGAACCTGCGCGGCGTACGGGAGTCTGGCACGCTCTTCGCCGTTCCGACCTACTGCTTCATGATCGGTATCCTGGTCATGATCGGCTGGGGGCTGTTTCGGATCCTGGTGCTCGGGGATCAGGTGACGGCGCACAGCGCGCAGTACGGCATTGAGCCGGATCCGGACTACGCCGCCTTCACCGGGTTCGCCATGGTCGCCCTGCTCGCCCGTACGTTCTCCTCCGGCTGCGCGGCGCTGACCGGGGTGGAGGCCATCTCCAACGGCGTTCCGGCCTTTCGTAAGCCGAAGAGCAAGAACGCGGCGACCACGCTGCTGTTGCTCGGGGCCATCGCCGTCACCATGCTCCTCGGTGTGGTGACCCTGGCCAACCTGACTGGGCTCAAGCTCATCGACGCGGGCCACTCTCACTACACGCTGAACGGGGAGCGAGTCGAGATCATCGAGGAGACCGCCATCGGGCAGCTGGCCAGAGCGGTCTTCGATGGCTTCCCGCTCGGCTTCTACTTCGTGGTCATCGCCACCATGCTGATCTTGTTCCTGGCCGCCAACACCGCGTTCAACGGCTTCCCCGTGCTGGGCTCGATTCTCGCCCGGGACGGGTATCTGCCCCGCCAGCTGCACACCCGGGGTGACCGGCTGGCCTACAGCAACGGGATCATCGTGCTGGCGGTGGCGGCCGTCGTGCTGATCGTCGCCTTCGACGCCGACGTGACTTCCTTGATCCAGCTGTACGTGGTCGGGGTCTTCGTCTCCTTCACGGTCAGTCAGGCCGGCATGCTGCGGCACTGGACCCGGCACCTGCGTACCGAAACCAACCCGGGTGTCCGCAGCCGGATGCAGCGATCCCGGCTGATCAACGCGATCGGTCTCACCATGACGGGCACTGTGCTGGTGATCGTGCTGGTGGCCAAGTTCACCCATGGGGCCTACATCGCGATCATCGCCATGGCAGTTCTCTTCGCGATGATGCGGATGATCCGCCGGCACTATGAGGCGGTGGCGCGGGAGACTGCGATGGTCGATGGCGAGGACCGGCTGCTGCCCAGCCGGGTCCGGTCGATCGTGCTGGTCAGCAAGCTGCACAAGCCGACATTGCGGGCACTTGCTTTTGCGAAGGCGGCCCGGCCCAGCGTGCTCGAGGCGCTGACGGTGGACGTCGACCATGACGAGACCCAGCGGCTGGTGCGACAGTGGGAGGAAGCCGACATCGGCATCCCGCTCAAGGTGATCGCCTCGCCGTACCGGGAGGTGACCAGTCCGATCATCGACTACGTCAAGAACATCCGGAACGAGAGCCCGCGCGACGTGGTCACCGTCTACATTCCCGAGTACGTGGTCGGGCATTGGTGGGAGCAGGTGCTGCACAACCAGAGCGCCCTGCGGCTGAAGGGTCGGCTGCTGTTCACACCAGGGGTGATGGTGACCTCGGTGCCGTACCACCTGGCCTCCTCCAGCAGGGCCGAGCAACGGGCCCAGCGGGACGACGCCCTAGACCATGCACGGCGATCCTCACTGCTCAACAGGTGACAGCCAAACGGGCCCAGGAGGTGGACCTTCGGTCGACGCCTGTGCCTAGGCAGCGCACCGGACCAAGCAGCGGCCGACACCTCGCTCGGACCTTTCTCGAAACCTCACCAATGTGTCCGCGGAGGGTCCTACGTCAAAATATGTGCGCAAGTTCCAGCAGGGCCAGGTCTCAATCGCGGGCTGCTAGGTAGATCACTCGGGGCGTCGTGGTGGATGCGACCCAGTCCTCCGGCTCCCGGTCGCCGCCGGGCGGCTCCCCGCGGAACTCCGTGATCTTCCGGCCGCGCGATAGAAGCGGTCCGGGGGACGGGTTGACGGAAGCACGATTACGTCCACGAAGCTGTTCTCCTTCGTACCAGCGCGGCAAGGAAACCACCAACGAAAGAATCGCCGAGACCGACGGTGGTGGGCTGGTGAACCTCAAGCCTGAAGCCAGGTACGCAGCGTAGGACCTGACCCATCCGCTCTTCGAGCGCGGTTGCGAACGCCAGGGCTTCCGGGCGCATAGGCAAGCCGCGGGTCAGCTCGTACTGCCCATTTGTGTAATCGTCGCCGTAGCAGTAACGAGTGGAGGCAATTTGGATGCCTTCGCTGAGGGCTTCCGCATACTCGCCGGCGCGCTCACCAAGCGCTAACGACCAGTACTTCGTATGCAGCACCAGGGTCGGAGCCGGGATGAGCGCCTGCAGTGAGCTTAGGGCGCGCTCCACGTCGGTCGCGGACAGCAGATCGACCGACCGGTCCAGATCCGCCTGCATCTCGTCTTCGTTCATGCCGTAGACGTCGATGACCTCAAGCAGCGCGTCGCGCACTCGGCTGCGGAAGGCGGGTCGATGGAAAGCGGCGTCCTCGTAGTAGACCAATGCTTCCGGCGGCAGCTGCTGCATGTGCTCTTGGAGCGTGGAGAGGCGTTCGACGAGCAGGTCCCGATTACGCATCGTGTTGAATCCTGAGATCAGGAAGATTTCAGCGTCGCGAAGCAGGGAGCCCAACTGTTCGCTCAGCACCAGCGAGGCATTCGCCGGATCGTTGACATAGATCAACCTGTTCGGGAACGGCGGGTCCACGTCGAGTTCGCCAACCTGAACTCGTGTGCTCGAGTCGTACTGCACCACGAGGTGCGGATCCAGGGTGTCTTCCCGGGCGCTGGAGATGTAGTCGCAGGACGGTGGCAGTAGCCGGCGAACATGGTCGTTGAGGCTCACGAGGTGCAGCGTGCATGGAACCCCGAGCTTGCTCATCGCGAGCGCCGCCCGGACCGACGTGCCGCCCAGACCGATCCGCCCGGGAAACCGACGCGCGAATCCGCGCAATGCCTCCGCGGAGGCGGCGAACCGCTCGCCTCCGGCACCGTGTTTCATGTGTGCGAGCACTGAGATGACGAGATTGCGCTCATTAGTCACCTGGACCGACAAAGCAAGCTCACTGTCACGGATTTCGTACTCGGCGACGAGTTGTTCCAGCATCGATGAGGACAGCCTCAGTTCATAGTCGATGCAGCCGCCCAGGCCCAGCACGACACGTGAGGCCACGTCAGTACAGTGACGCCTTGCCTGCCGTCTCAAAGAGGTCGATCTTCTGTCCGGCCACAACCTTCATCGCCTCGATACACGGCGGCTGGATAGTAAGTGGTTCGCGAAGGCTCTCATCTGCCAGCACCTCGCGCATCTTCATGTGATACGCCACCTTGATATCGCTAGAGATGTTGATCTTGTTGATGCCTAGCCGGACTGCCTCCGCTATTTCGTCGTCAGGGTTGTTCGAACCACCGTGCAGCAC
The DNA here is from genome assembly GCA_035253925.1 of Propionibacteriaceae bacterium. Taxonomy (GTDB): domain Bacteria; phylum Actinomycetota; class Actinomycetes; order Propionibacteriales; family Propionibacteriaceae; genus Microlunatus. Next base: position 6,179 of record DATFBI010000210.1, on the reverse strand, counting down.
TAGGGGGATATTCACCCTGTTCTTGATCTCCTTGAGCAGATCAAGCTTGAGTTCTGGCCTCATTGCCTTGGGATAGATGCCATGGGAGGTGCCGATAGCGATCGCAAGGCTGTCCACCCCAGTCGATTCCACAAACGTTAGGGCGTCTTCGGGATTGGTGTAGATAATCGCATTGCCACCGTCTTCGGCCTCGCTGTCGGTCTGGCCGATAGTGCCCAGCTCGCCCTCCACTGAGAGTCCCACAGTGTGCGCAGTGTGAACCACCTTACTGGAGATGGCGATGTTTTCCTCGAACGGCAGCATCGAGCCGTCGATCATCACCGAGGTGAAACCGCTCTGTATTGCGGTCAGAATTTGCTCGTAGTTCGCACCATGATCCCAGTGGATTGCGATGGGCACGGGCGAACGGTGAGCGCGTTGCGTTACTGCAGCGATCATTTCCACACCGACATGGTTTACCTCATCGGGATGGATTCCCAAGATCACTGGAGCGTTCTTCTCCTCGCTGATGTCGACGATGCCATTGAACATCGCGTAGTCGCTGATGTTGAAGGCAGGCACCGCGAAACTGTGTTCATTCGCGACGCCCAAGATCACCTTGCCGGTAGTCAGCATTGCCTTTTCTCCCTTTGATCGCTTTAGCTCTTGACGGCGCCGGAGGTGAGACCACCGATGAACCGCCGTTGGAAGAGCAGGAACAAGATCAGCACTGGGATGGAGCCGAGGATGCTCATTGCCATCATTTGGTTCCACTCGTAAGAGTGCTGGCCCATTAGCAGTTGGATACCGATGGGAACGGTTCGCATGTCGTCTGTCCTGGTCAAGGTCAGAGCGAACAGGTACTCGTTCCAAGAGAGCATGAACGTGTAGACGCCGACCGCGATGAGTCCGGGAACCGAGATCGGCACCAGGATCCGCCACAGCGCCGTCCATCCACTAGCTCCGTCTACCTTTACGGATTCGTCAAGCTCACGCGGCAAGGTGTTGAAGTACGCAGTCGTCATGATGATCGCGTATGGCAGCGTGAACACCATGTGAGTGAAGATCAAGCCGCCGTACGTGTTGTACAGGCCGAGGGCAACGACGAGGCCGAAATACGGAATGACGAGTGTGATCGGCGGCACCGCCTGGACACTGACAATTGCAACGTTGATGAATCGCTTGAGCCGGAACTCGTACCGGCTGAAGCCATAGCCAGCGAGGATTGCGATGAGCAGCGTGAGGGCTGTCACCCAGAGCGCCACGATGTAGCTGTTCAGGAAGAACCTCAGATAGGCCGGGTTGGTCAGGATGCTCCGGTAGGCGTCCAGCGAGAAGTTTTCAGAGATGAACCTCGGGGGAACCAGGAAGACCTCGCCGTTGGGCTTGAGCGATGTCGAGATCATCCAGAGGACAGGGAAGCCGGCGAAGATTGCTCCGATGCATAGGCCGGCGATCACAGCGATCTTCATGCCGAGACGGCGCCGCTGCTGCTGTGTAGCCATAGTGATCACCTCTCCCTCAACTGGCGCACGTAGAAGAACGCCATGATCATGGTGAGGAGCAGCACGATGACAGCGCTAGCAGACGCGGTAGCGAACTCATAGCTGCTGAAGGCCTGTTTGTAGGTATACGTGCTGAGCATTTCTGTGACATTCAGCGGCCCGCCGCCAGTCGTCATCCAAATAAGTGCGAACTGCTGGGATGTCCAAATGAGATCAAGCACAGCCATGCTGATCAGAACCGGTTTTAGCTGAGGAATCGTCACGTTGAAGAACCGCTGAACCCCATTAGCGCCGTCCACCGCAGCCGCCTCGTAAAGATCAGACGAGATTCCCTGCAGCCCGGCTAGCAGGCTGATCATGAAAAATGGATATCCAGACCAGATGTTGATAAAGGTCAGTGCCCACAGCGCGGTGTTCGGATCGGCGAGCCAGTTGACCTCAGTCTGTAGTACGCCGATGGTCGTCAAGATGTAGTTGACCACACCGAATGGATCTAGCAGGAGCCGCCAGATAACTGCCACCACAGCGATAGTGAACAGCCACGGCAGGATGTAGACGACGCGGAAAATGGCTTTGGTCAATCCACTCAACAAACCGGTGTTGAGCATCATCGCAAAGGCCAATCCCAACACCAGGTGGGCAATGGTGCTGACGGTGATGAAGATGAAAGTGTTCTTGATTGCTGTCAGGAAGACGGGGTCGGTGAGCACTTCGGCGTAATTTGCCAGGCCCGTAAAGACCGGATTCCTCTGGACGATCACGTTGTCTTGGAATGAGTAGCTCACCACCATCGCAATGGGGATCACCATCAACACAAAGATCAGGAGCACCGTCGGCGAGATATATCCGTAGGGAGCGAGACCTCTAACAGCAAAAGGTCGCTTCCTGTCCTGTGCCGGAGGGGTCGAAGGTTCCGCCTCCAGGGTCGCGGCTTCCGGCAGGACCGTACGGTCGATGCGCGTAGGTTCCAACAAATTCTCCTTGGATCGAGGGCCGCGCCGGCGTACCAGCGCGGCCCCTACGGAGGTGAAGAAGGCCCTCAGATCACAGACGACCAGGACTGTTGTGTCTTATTGAGGGCCTCGTCGACGGTCTGCTTGCCGGTGAGTGCGAGCTGGAGCTGCTCATCGAAGGTACGCATCAGCTCTTCAGACTTCGGCAGGCCGACGAACTCGTTCGCGGGGTATCCCTCCTTGTAAATATCGAAGGCGGTCTTGAACAGCGGATCACTCTTGCTGAAGTCTGGCTCCGCGGTGTTGTTGCCCGGGAAACCGTTCGCCAGTGTGCTCAACTGCGCATTCGCCTGCTGGCTCATCAAGAACTGGACCAGCTTGAACGCCTCCGCCTTGTGCTCCGAGGAGTCGGCGATCCCAATTCCCCAGGATGCGTACGGGATACCACGCTTGCCGGTGAAACTATCTTCGGCAGGAATCGGCGCCACCGTGAAGTTCAGGTCGGGGTTGTTCTTCTTGATAAGTGTGATGTGAGCCAGAGAGTCGATCATCATGCCGACCTGCTCGGCGGTGAACTTCTCGACCTTGTCCTGCTCTTTCATGGTGAGCGAACCGGGTGCAATCACGTCTGCGTCATTCAGGGTCTTGACATATTCCACGGTGCTTTTGACCGGCGGGCTGGTGAGGTTGGGCTTTCCCTCCGGCGTGAGCATGGTGCCGCCCGACGCCCAGAGCCACGACATCACGTCGTTCTGGATGCCGTTGGGCACGGCAGTATCGAGTGGCAAAGCCCAGCCTTTAATGTTGCCGCCCAACGCGCTGATCTTCTTGGCCGCGTCAAGGAACTCTGTGCGGTTGGTCGGAGCCGCCTTGACATTGGCCTTCGACAGCATGTCCTCGTTCACGAAGAGCGGGTAGACGAAGTTGACCACCGGAATCATGTACGTCTTTCCGTCCACCTTGATCTGGCTGGCCAGCTGGCTTTCGTCATACTGGTTCTCCGCCATGAGCGCCGACAGGTCGGTGATCGCACCCTGCTTGGCGAAATCATTGACCCAGGCTCCGTCCAATCCGACAACGTCAGGAAGCGTTCGGGACGCTGCCGCAGTCACCAGCTGCTGCTTGGTCGAGGCATACGGGGCGCTCAACAGCTTCACCTTGATGCCCGGGTTCTGAGACTCGAACTGCGTCATGAGCTCTTGGAACGAGCCTTCCGGCAGCTCCGGCGCCCACCACTGCGCGAACTCCAGCTCGACGGTTCCACCTTCTTGCTGAGAGCCCGTGGATTCCTCGCCAGTGCCGGTACCACAACCCACAGCTCCGACAGCCAGCAGCGCCGCCGTGACCACTCCAAGGAGCCGCTTCACGCGGCTCTGGACCCTCGTGCTGCCTCCATTCATGTTCTCTCCTTTGTGTATGCAGGTCTGCGCGATCCTAACTCCGGAGATCGGGTGCTGACAAGGAATACTGCCGCATTATCCATTACAAATCGGCATACTTAGGCGTAGAACTGCAAGGAGGGCGGATGCAGCAGACCCACCTCACATGCCCCAGGGCATCTGTTGCCCAGCCCAACCCGGCCTGCTGCAAATCTTGCAATTTGTGCTGTACTGTGCTGATCCAAATCCGTCTACGTGCAGCTATCAAGCATCGTGAGGTGTGATAGCCGCAAAGACAGGAGCAGGGCGTGAATGTGAAGGTTGACACCGAGGAGAGGTCGCGACATCTCCCCGCCGGACGAAAGGCCCGGCTCGCGGCATACGTTGCCGAGGCCGGCCAGGTAACCGTCGGCGCACTTGCGGAGCGGTTCGGCGTTTCGATCGACACGATTCGCAGGGATCTGGATCAGCTCAGCACCGAAGGTGTCTTGGTCCGTACCTATGGCGGGGCGGTCAGCCTGTCGATGGCTTCCCGAGTCGACCGGGCAGTGAACGTACGGCTCGGTCTGCAGGAAGCTGAGAAGGAGAAGATTGCGGCACTCGCCGCGTCGTTGGTCGAGGATGGCTCCACCATCATGATCAATGGCGGCACGACCACACTTGCCCTCGCACGGCATTTACACAATCACCGGGACCTGACGGTGGCTACCAACAATCTGCTCGTGCCGCAAGCGTTGCCGCCCTCTGCCGTCCGGGACCTGTATTTCTTCGGCGGTGCCGTGCGCTCGATCACACTGGCCACGGTTGGCCCGGTCAGCCTCCGTGTGGCAGGAGGCATCGAGCTCGACCTCCGCTGCGATCTGGCATTGATTGGGGTTGGTGCTGTCTCGGTTGACGTCGGCTACTCAACAAGCAACCCAGGTGAGGCGGCCATGATGCGCGGGATGATGGCCCGAGCGGCACGTGTCGCGATCCTGGCAGACTCCTCGAAGTTCGGTCGCCGGCTCTTTGCGCAGGTGTCCGAGCTCGGCAATGCCGACTACCTCATCACCGACTCGAGCCCACCGCCCGATCTCCTCGAGGCGCTGTCAGAGAACGATGTGGAGCTCATGACGCCAGAAACAGCGTCATCGCGCTCACAATAAGCTGCCCGCGATTGCGCGAGCAGCTCAAAATAAAGGGCGTGAGTCTCCGCGAGCTCTTCGTTCCGCTGCTGAGCAACTGGACAGTGTCGAGCAGCAGGCCGCCTCAGCCGGATCGGCAGCGACCACCGCACGATCGATGATGGTCTTCAAGCTCGGTGTCAGTAATCAAGTCGTGGTGCAGGACTACCGGCGGGTGAGAGCCGATCATGCCGAGTTCACCGGGCACGGTGTGTTCATGATCGACAAGACTGATAACACTGCTTACCGTCCCAGATACCCATCGCTTTAAATCAACGGACTCTCCCAGAGGTTGATCCTCCAAAGGCCCGGTCCGTCGACGGCTCTCATCGGAGGGGCGAGATCGCGGCGGGGCGGCGCTTTGCCCTTGCCGCTTCCTACCAGGATGCTCGGCGGCGCAGACGACCAGCACCTCTCGCCAGGCAACCTACCGGCCGGTCGAAGCGGAAGATGCTCGGCGAGAACTACTGCCGCCTGCACGGGCTCAACCCCGAGGAGGCCAAGTCCGCGGTGGTCGACGACGAGTGGTCACGGCAGCGGAAGGCCAACGCTTCGCCCGAACCGTGGGCGACCGTTCGGGCCGCGGGGCCGGTCGAGGCAGAGGCATGATGACGACCCAAGAGCAGATCTTTCAAGCCCTGGGCTCGGTCTACGACACCTGCAGCGTCTTCAACGGCACACGCCTCGATATCGTCGAGATGGGGCTGGTGCACGACGTCGAGCAGGACGAGGGCAAGGTGCGCGTCCGACTTTTGTTGACGGATCTGATGTGCCTGTACCTGTTCGAGATGCGTTCCCAGATCATTGACGTGCTCTCGGCATTACCGGGCGTCGAGTCCGTCGAAGTCGAGCCGGTTTCAGGGAAACTGTGGTGGCCGGAGCGGATGGCGCCCGAGGCGCGCGATCGCCTTGAGCGTCGGCGCCGAGCCCGCCTTGCGCAGTTGGGACTGACGCCGGCCGGATCAGTCGACTCCTGACGGCGGCATCAATGCGACTCCGCGCGTGACTGCTCGAGGATGCACATGGTCGAGGCGATCTCAACGTCCCGCTAGAGGCCATCGCTCGGTTCACCTCAGCCGTCGGCGCATCTACGTCAATTCGTCCACCATTGAGAGCGAGTGTCTGGCACTGTCAGTGTGCTGCCGGCCTCGCCCAACTAGCGTCCTCCAGCGCAATCTTGCGAGCTGGTGGGACTGCCCG
>DATFBI010000209.1:0-24876 GCA_035253925.1 Propionibacteriaceae bacterium | reverse complement strand
AAGCCGAGGAGCTTGAACAGCTGATTACCGCCGCATCGGCTGCCAGCGAAGGCGAGGTGGTTACTCAGGCCCTGAGCCGCGATGTAAGGCTGCCGCATACGTCGGGAACTGCCGTGTTGATCACACTAGACAACGGGCGTGATCACACCCGGCCGAATACCCTTGGCCCGCGCGGTCTCGGCGAACTGAATCGCGCTCTAGATGCCGCGCTGGCACGAAATGAGATCGTGGCGATCGCGATCACCGGTAAGCCATTCATCGTGGCGGCAGGTGCCGACCTCTCTGGGTTTGCCAAGATCACTAGCCGAGAGCAAGCATTGGCAATAGCCCGAATCGGGCATGCCGTCTTCGACAAGCTGCACACCTCTCCGGTGCCGACCTTCGCGCTCATCAATGGGCTGGCGCTCGGTGGTGGCCTGGAGCTCCTGCTGCACTGCCACTACCGAACGATCTCCGCGGCCGCCTCGGGAATTGCTTTGCCCGAGTGCTTCCTGGGCCTCTTCCCCGGGTGGGGCGGAGCCTTCATTGTGCCGAACCTGATCGGCGCCAATGCAGCCGTCCAGCTGATCATCGAAAACCCACTCAACCAGAACAAGATGCTCAGCGGCCGCCAGGCCTACGAACTGGGCCTGGCTGACGCGATCTTCGACAGTGCCGATTTCTTGGTCCAGTCGCTGGAGTGGGCAGGTCAGGTAGTGGGTGGGTCCAGGACCGTGACACGCCGAGAGGTCGACCGCGGAGAGGCTTGGGATGAGGCGTTAGCCCAGGGCCGCGAGTTCGTTGACAGCAAGGTCTTTGGCGCTGCGCCCGCGCCATATCGAGCGCTAGAACTGATGACGGCGGCCAGGACCGTGGAGCGCAGCGAGGCATTTGCGGCGGAGGATCAGGCGCTGGCAGATCTGATCATGAGCCCTGAGACGCGGGCCAGCCTGTATGCCTTTGATCTTGTCCAGAAGCGCGCCCGGAAGCCGGCAGGTGCTCCCGATGCCACGCTGGCACGGCCGGTGACCAAGGTCGGCATCGTCGGTGCCGGGCTTATGGCTACCCAGCTTGCAGTGCTGTTCCTGCGCCGACTGCAGGTGCCGGTGGTGATCACCGATGTCGATCAAGAGCGCGTCGAAAAGGGAATCGGATATGTGTCGGCAGAAGTCGACAGACTGCTCGACAAGGGACGGATCTCCCCAGATGAGGCCAACCGGTTACGAGGACTGATCTCCGGCACCATCGAGCTGGCCGATTACGCCGACTGCGACTTCGTGATCGAGGCGGTCTTCGAGCAAATGTCGATCAAGAAGCAAGTATTTGCCGATCTTGAGAAGCATGTCTCCAGCAGCTGCGTGATCGCAACGAACACCTCCTCGCTGTCGGTTTCGAACATGGCAGCTGATCTTGATCACCCGCAGCGAGTGGTCGGCTTCCATTTCTTCAACCCGGTTGCGGTGCTGCCGCTGGTTGAGATCGTGCGCGGCCCCGCTACCGACGAGGTGACTCTGGCCACGGCGTTCCAGGTCACCAAGAACCTCAAAAAGAATGCTGTGCTGGTCAAGGACGCCGCAGGCTTCGTGGTGAATCGGCTCTTGCTGAGATGGCTGGCGGAGATCTTCACCGCCGTAGATGAGGGCACGCCGGTTGAGGTCGCCGATGCTGCCTTACAGCGGCTTGGCTTGCCCATGCCGCCTTCCTTGCTGCTCCAGCTGGTCGGGCCGGCGGTGGCTCTACATGTCCTCGAGAACCTGCATGCGGCCTTTGGTGATCGTTACCCGATTTCACGCAACCTGCAGGCGCTGGTGGCTGCCGGACGGCCCGGAATCTATGACTGGACGCCCGAAGGAGAGCCGTACGTTAGTGAGGAGACGGCCAAGCTGCTGGAGGTAGGCGATCGATCCCAGACCGCTGATCAAGTACGCGATCGAGTGCTGACCGCGCTGGCCTCCGAGATTGCCCTCATGCTGGCTGACGAAGTGGTTGCCGCGCCTATGGATGTTGATCTGTGCCTGATCCTCGGGGCCGGCTGGCCGTTCCACCTTGGTGGAATTACGCCCTACCTGGACCGTGAAGGCATTTCCGAGCGCGTGCTCGGCCGCCGCTTCCTTCCGCCCGGTGTCGCCTCGATTCCCAGCAGCTAACTGCCGACCTGTCAGCGGTCGAGGGAGACCGTGCGATTGTCGCCCGGGAACTTGTCAGGGTCACCGGTGACCGCAGCGCGGGCTGCACCGATCAACTGGCGCACCTTGCTGGAGGGCGACTCCCAGTACTCCGCTGAGTCGACGTGGACCTTGATAAGGCACAGACCCTCGGTGTCCAAGCCGTCGGGAAACCAAACCTTCAACGGCGCCGCCCACAGGCGCTCGGCCTGCTGCCGGTCGTGCACGATCTCGGCCCGGCCCGACAGGGAGGTCCACTCGCTCTGCTTGTCATTGGCGAACGACACGTTCACTTCTGGATTCGTCCGGATTTGCTGAACCTTGTCGGAGTCGTCGTAGCAGAAGAACCACAGGTCGCCGTCGAACTCGACCTCCTGAACTGCCATCGGCCGGCTCACATGCTTGCCGGAGGCGGTCATGGTGGTCAGCATGCTGATCCTCGCCCGATCAACGAGCTCGGCGACGTGCCGGACTTCTTCGGTGTGCGCAGTCATGGCGTCATCCGGCCTCGACGTCGCCACGCCAGGAGCCGGTTTCGCGCCCCCGTGACTCGACGAATTCCTTGAACCGCTCGGCATCTCGCTTCACCTGCTGCTCGTCGATGTTCATGGCTGAGCCAACCTTCTCGACAACTCCCGAGGGCTGCCAGTCGATCTGGAGCATCACCCGAGTCGTCGTGTCACTGAGGCGGTGGAAGGTGACCACCCCGGCCTGCTTGACATCCCCGCCGACGCTGCGCCAGGCGATCCGCTCGTCGGGATGCTGCTCGGTGATTTCGGTGTCGAACTCGCGCTCGACACCCGCGATATCTGTCACCCAGTGGTTGCGAGTGTCGTTGACCTGGGTGATCGACTTCACACCGGACATAAAGTGCGGGAACGACTCGAACTGGGTCCACTGGTTATAGGCGACGCTCACCGGCACCTCCACATCGACGGACTGCTGGATCTGGCTCATCGAAGCTCCTCTTGATCTGAATGGGTCTCCGACATTCGTACCCCTGCCGAGCCGTCCTAAACAGAGCGCTGAACAAATTTCAGCAATCTGACTAAGTTTGGAGTGCACGGGTACCAACGACGCAGCCCACCGGAGGACACTCGATGACCAGCACGGCGATCGCGCTATTCACCCGCGACCTGCGGGTGCACGACAATCCGACCCTGCACGCGGCGGTCGAGGAGGCCGACCATGTGCTGCCCATATTCGTGCTCGACGACGCAATTCTCGGCTCGGCGTACCTCGCGCCTAACCGGGCCTCATTCCTGATCGATGCGCTGCGAGATCTGGACGCCTCACTCCAGAAGCGTGGCTCCGACGGCTTGGTAGCGCGCCGTGGCGACCCCGCCGAGGAGACCGCCGCACTGGCTGAGGAAATCGGTGCACACAGCGTTCACGTCTCGGGCGACTGGAGCCGGCACGCGCAGCGGCGGCAGCACCGCCTCGCGAAGGCACTGTCCGACGCGGGCGTAGAGCTGGTGGTGCACGACGAGACGCTAGTCGTGGTTCCGCCGGGTGCAGTCGCCCCTGACAACAATGACCATTTCGCGGTCTTCACACCCTACTACCGGCGCTGGTCCGAGCACTCTCGCCGACCTGTGCTCGACCCGCCCCGCCGGCTCTCGTCACCCAGTGTGCAGCAGGGCAAGATTCCGGCCGCTGACATCCTGTGCCCCGGAGAACGGGCCCGGTACCTCCCTGAGGGAGGGGAAACGGCGGGACGCCGCCGGATGCAGGCGTGGCTGCGGTCGTTCGTCCCGGCGTATGCCGATCATCATGACGACTTGGCCGGTGACAACACCTCGCGGATGTCGCCGTACCTCCACTTCGGGTGCCTCTCGCCTGCCGAGCTGGTCGCGGGCGCCGGGCGGTCGCGCGGGCCGCAGGCGTTCGTGCGTCAGCTCGCCTGGCGCGACTTCAACCTGCAGGTGTTGGCCGCCCGCCCCGAGGTCGCCAGCCAGGACTACCGCGCCCGAGGTGATCAGTGGCGGCAGGACGAGGAGGACCTGGCGGCCTGGCAGGAGGGCCGCACTGGCTACCCGATCGTCGACGCCGCGATGCGTCAGCTGCGGCAGGAGGGCTGGATGCACAACCGTGGCCGGCTGATCGTGGGCAGCTTCCTCACCAAGACGCTCTACCTCGATTGGCGCCGTGGTGCTCAGCACTTTCTGCACCACCTGGTCGACGGCGACATCGCCAACAACCAGCTGAATTGGCAGTGGATCGCCGGCACCGGCACGGACACCCGGCCGAGCCGGGTGCTGAACCCGCTCCGCCAAGCCGAGCGGTACGACCCGGATGGCGCGTACGTGCGCCGCTACCTGCCTGAACTTGCCGAGATCGAGGGACCGGCCGTGCACACGCCGTGGGATTTGCCCGCGGAGGTTCGCGCGCACCTCAACTACCCAGAGCCGATCGTTGATCTAGCTGAGGGCCGGCGGCGGTTCCTCCGCGCCCGGGAGGCCGGCGGAGGATGAGTAAAGGGGTACGACGCTGGCTGTTCGCGGATCAGCTCGGGCCGCACTTCCTGGATCACTACGACCAGCCTGTGCTCCTTATTGAATCCCGATCTGTGCTGCAACGGCGCCGCTTTCACCGGCAGAAGGCGCACCTCGTGCTCTCCGCGCTCCGCCACCGCGCCGCCGAGCTAGACGACCAGGCGGTACTGCACCGGGCTGGTACCTACCGGGAGGCGTTGACGGCCATCGGCGAGCCGGTCTCGGTCTGCGCTCCCACTTCCCGTGGGGCCGACCGCTTCGTACGTGGGCTTGAGGGTGTCGAGGTGCTGCCAGCCCGAGGCTTCGTCCTGTCTCGAAGCGACTTCTCCCGCTGGGCTGACGGCCGACCCCGGCTGCTGCTCGAGGACTTCTACCGCGCCCAGCGGCGCCGGCACGGCGTCCTGATGGACGGCGCCGAACCAGTCTCCGGGCGGTGGAATTACGACAAAGATAACCGGGAGCGCCCGCCACGTGGAGCCAGCCGGCTCGACGTCGTGCCTCCTTGGCAGCCAGAGGAGGACGAGATTGACGACCAGGTGCGTCGTGACCTCAACGCGTGGCAGCGCGACGGAACGGTCGAGACCGTTGGTCGGGACGGCCCGCGCCGCTTCGCGGTGACTCGAGAAGAGGCACTGACGGCGCTGCGGCACTTCGTCGAGCACCGGCTGCCGGCCTTCGGCGCGCATGAGGATGCCATGCTCGCCGGGGACCCGACGATGGCACACTCGCTGCTCTCCGCGCCGTTGAACCTCGGCCTACTCGAGCCGATGGAGTGCGTGCGAGCCGCCGAGGAGGCCTACCACCGAGGGGCGGCGCCGCTGTCGAGCGTAGAGGGGTACATCCGCCAGGTGCTCGGGTGGCGCGAGTACGTCTGGCATACCTACTGGTACCACGGTGCGGGATATCGGCGGCACAACGCGCTGAGCGCCCGCGGTCGGCTGCCCCGGTGGTTCGCAGAACTCGACGCCGACGCCGTCGAAGCGCGCTGCCTGGCTACGGTGCTTGCGCAGGTTCGGGACCACGGCTGGACCCACCACATCCCGCGGCTGATGGTGCTGGGCAACTATGGACTGCAGCGAGGCTGGAGCCCCCAGGCACTCACCGACTGGTTCCACCGCTGCTTCGTCGATGGTTATGACTGGGTCATGCTCCCGAATGTGCTTGGGATGTCGCAGCACGCGGACGGTGGATTGATGGCGACCAAGCCGTACGCCGCGGGCGGGGCGTACATCAACCGGATGAGCGACTTTTGCGGCGAGTGCGCCTATCGCCCCGACCGACGGGTCGGTGACGACGCCTGCCCCTACACCGCGGGCTACTGGTGGTTCCTGAGTCGCAACCAGGCCACCCTGGCCGAGAACCACCGGATGCGACAGCCCCTGCAGGGCCTGAACCGGCTGAGCGACCTGGCGGAGCTGACAGCCCAGGAGGCAGCCCGCGGGTCCGCAGCACCGTGACACTCGATCACGAGCCGGCGAAGTATGCGCGATCGGCGTACCCGATCGCTCGGTTAAACAGCGCTGAGGTGCGCACCGGATCCGGCTGCGGGACCACCGGGTCCTCGTCGAGTCTGCGCAGCAGGTCCGGCGCCGACGCCAGGCCCGCGGCCCTGGCGACCTCGACGCAGATCCGCAGTGCGTGCCGGGTCGTGCGCGAGTCGACCGTCCACACCACCTCGAAGGTGCGCTGGCCGTCTAATACGCCGTCCCGGCCGGGCGGCTCCCACCCGGCAAGGCAGATGCCCAGTCGGGGCGTCTCAGCAACCAGGACCCACTCCCGACGCATCGGTGCTTCGCCGGCGAGCGGCACCCGGGCCGGCTTGTCCGCCTCCTGCTCTCGCACCTCCGGGAAGTCCGCGAACGCGATGCTCCAGCGCGAACGTCGCGCCAACTCCGACCACCGGGCCGCGGACGCACGGTAGAAGCGTTCACGCTGGAAGGACGCGCAGAGCACGCCGGTGTCAGCCGAGGCGAGGTACTCGTCCTCGATAGCCCGGCTCAAGCTCAACAAGGTCGGCTTGCGCAGGAGCTGAGGATCCAGCTCAGCGTGGTCGTCGCGGAGCATTGCGAACACCGACAGCGAGGGCGCACCCGCGGACGCCGTGACCTCCCTGATCGCCGCCTCCAGACGGACACCCGCGCGCTGGCGGTACACGACCCGTCGCACCAGATCGACGTCGGTCTCCCGGTAGTAGCGGTGACCGCTCGCGGAGCGCTCCGGCACTGGAAAGCCGTGTCTGGCCTCCCATGTGCGCAGCACCTCCGGAGTGAGCCCCGTGCGCGCCGCCACCTCACCGATCGTGAGCGTGCTAAGCCCACCTTGCGGCGAAGCCCAGCTGGCACGAGTCACGCCTTGATGTTAGACCTGAACAGACCGTTTAACTTTCTTTGACCGACTGCGCGCCGCGCCTTAATTCGGTTCCGACAAGTCAGGGGTCGGCTGTTCCAAGGGCTCATCGGCTCTTGCGATCACCTCCACCGCATACCTGGCGATGTGCTGCGGGGTAAGCCCCACCTCCTCGAGCAGCTCGGCCCGACCACCGTGCGGCAGAAAATCCTGTGGAATACCGAACTCCCGGAGCGGTGTGTTTACGCCAGCGGAGCGCAGCTCCTGGGCAAGTCTCGCACCGTAGCCACCGACAATCCCGTTATCCTCGATGGTGATCACCAGATCATGATCATCAGCCAATGTCAGCAACGCCGGATTGATCGGGAGCACCCATACTGGGTCCACAACCGTGACGCCAATGCCTTGATCTGACAGCCGCTCCCCAACCGCAACCGCTGTCCCGGCAAGCTGACCAATGCCTGTTACCAGCACCCTCGGCTGCTCAGTTCTGAGCATGATGTCCATCCCGTCCAACTGGTCGACGGGTGGCAGATCTGGCGGCACCTGATCTTTGGGAAACCGCATCACGCTCGGCGCGTCGTCGATTGCCAGAGACGCCGCGAGTGCCTCGCGTAGCCGCATGCCGTCGCGAGGTGCAGCCAGACAAAGGCCGGGTACAACCTGCAAGATCGACATATCCCACATGCCGTGATGGCTGGCTCCGTCGGGTCCGGTGATTCCAGCTCGGTCCAGCACGAAGGTAACCCCGCACCGGTGCAGGGCCACGTCCATCAGCACTTGGTCGAACGCTCGGTTGAGGAAGGTGGAGTAGACCGCGACGACCGGATGCAGGCCACCCATTGCCAGGCCGGCTGCCGACGTTACCGCGTGCTGCTCGGCAATGCCGACATCGAAGCAGCGTTCCGGAAACGCCTTGGCGAATCGGTGCAGGCCGGTCGGATAGACCATTGCTGCTGTGATGGCAACGACTCGCTCGTCGCTGCTTCCTAGCCGGAGCAGCTCCTCAGAGAACAGGTCGGTCCAGTTCTGTCCCGAGGCACTGCTCAAAGCTTCACCAGTTTTGGCGTTGATCTTGCCGACGGCGTGGAAGCGGTCCTCCTCGTGATTTTCGGCGGCCTCAAAACCATTGCCTTTTCGTGTGATGCAGTGCACCAGTACCGGGCCGCCGAACTGCTTTGCCTGCTGCAAGGCGCGTTCCACGGCCACCACGTCGTGACCATCGATCGGCCCGACATACTTCAGCCCCAAGTCGGAGAACATGCCCTGCGGCGCCAGAACGTCTTTCAGGCCGATTTTGACGCCGTGCAGAATGTCGTAGGCGACGTTGCCCACCAGCGGCGCGCGGCTGACGTTGCGCTTCACCAAGTCCAGTACCTGCTCGTAGCGCGGGTTGGTGCGCAACCCCGTCAGGTACCGTGCTAGACCCCCGACCGTCGGTGTATATGACCGGCCGTTGTCGTTCACCACGATCACTAGCGGCAGGTCGTCGGAAGCCGCGATGTTGTTGAGGGCTTCCCAGGCCATCCCACCTGTAAGGGATCCGTCACCGACGAAGGCAACGACGGTGCCTGGCAGGCGTTGCAGCCGGATGGCCTTTGCCAGCCCATCAGCGTACGAAAGCGCGGTTGAGGCATGCGAGTTCGCTACCCAGTCGTGCTCAGACTCTTCGGGGCTCGGGTACCCCGAGAGTCCGTGCCGCTGCCGGAGCGTCAAGAATTGATCTTGGCGGCCGGTCAGGATTTTGTGCACGTAGCCCTGGTGCCCGGTGTCGAAGATGATCGGATCGCGCGGTGAGTCGAAGACTCGATGCACAGCAAGGGTGAGTTCGATAACCCCGAGATTCGGTCCCAGGTGACCACCGGTCTGGGACACGTGCTCGATCAGGAAGGAACGGATCTCTAGGCTCAGCTCCTGTAGCTGATCTGTCGACAGGTCCCGAAGGTCTCGTGGGTTACGGATCGAACTCAACAATCCGTAGGGGGCAGCCGACATGGGCCAGAGTTTACGTGTTCAGGCACTCCGATTATCCGGAGTGTGGCGCAACGCACGCCAGGCCTCAGCAAGCTCACAGCCTGGGCACGAATACCCGACCACGCAAGGCCTCCTCTAGCAATGCGACCGCCCGGCGGGTGCGTACCAACCGGGCCGCTTGCTCCAACCAGGCCTGCGCCGCGGACTCCACGATGTCTGGCTCGACGTACTCGCTCAGGCTGGTACGAACATCGGCGAGACCGCGCTCGGAGGCTTCCTGCTGACCGTTGACAAAGTGCATCGCAAATTGCGCCAGCACGATCGGATGGTTGCGGAGTACGCGGTAAGAACGAAAGTCCGCTGGGCAGCAATCCAGGAGGTACGCGATAGCCGTCGCTTCCCAACCTGGTGCGCCCGGCGGCCGCACCTGACTTGGCCAGCCAGGCGGGGCATATGCGGGAGTGCTCATGTAGACATAATAATCGAACGGACGTTCGACGCGCGTGAACAGCTTGAGATCGTTTGCATTAGTCTCATGCCGGTGACTGAGGACGTGTTCTGCCAGATCGGCCGTGGCGATATCGATGCGGCAGTCGTGCTCCGCACTGAGGACGTAATAGCGTTTCTCGATCACCGGCCGGTCTTTAAAGGACATGTCCTCATCGCCCCGCTGCGGCATGTCGAGACATTGCTCGAGCTGCCGCAAAGCCTGATGGAACCACTCATGACCAGCGCTCAGCGTGTCGCTCGGGCACTGGTCGAGGCGCTCGAAGCGCAGGGCACGTTCGTTGCGATCAACAACGTCGTCAGTCAGTCCGTCCCGCACCTCCACGTACACGTCGTGCCAAGGAGCCGCGGCGACGGCCTGAGGGGATTCTTCTGGCCGAGAACCCGTTACGGCGCAGGTGAGATGGAACAGTACGCGGCGAAGATCAAGACAGCAATCGACTGATCAAATTGACTTCGCCAGAGGGCTACTTCCTGAGCAATGACCGCAGCACGTACTGCATGATGCCGCCATTGCGGTAGTAGTCAGCCTCACCTGGGGTGTCGATGCGTACCAATGCGTCGAAGCTCACCTCGTCTGCTTTGACCTGCACCGTCGTTGGCGTACGGCCCTCATTGAGTTCCTCAACCCCAACGATGTCAAGGGTCTCTTCACCGGTAAGCCCAAGCGACTCAGCACTCTCCCCTTCGGGGAACTGCAGCGGTAGCACGCCCATGCCGATCAGGTTGGACCGGTGAATTCGCTCGTACGATTCGGCGATCACCGCTTTCACGCCTAGCAGCGCCGTCCCCTTGGCCGCCCAGTCACGCGAGGAGCCTGAGCCGTACTCCTTACCCGCCAACACCACCAAGGGGGTGCCGGCGGCCAGGTAATGCTGGGACGCCTCATACACCGTCGTAACCGGCTCCTCCTCCGCAGTGAAGTCACGGGTAAACCCGCCCTCGGTTCCGGGCGCCAGCTGGTTGCGCAGCCGGATGTTTGCGAACGTGCCCCGGATCATGACCTCGTGATTGCCACGCCGCGATCCGTAGGAGTTGAAATCCCTGCGCTCCACACCGTGCTCGGACAGATATTGCCCTGCCGGCGAATCCGGCTTGATGGAACCGGCTGGAGAGATGTGGTCGGTGGTGATCGAGTCACCGAGCTTCAGCAGGACCCGCGCGCCTTTGATGTCGCTGACCGGCGCTGGCTCGACGGGCATGCCGTCGAAGTACGGCGGCTTGCGCACGTAGGTGGAGTCAGGGTCCCAAGCGAAGATCTCGCCCTCAGGCGTCGGCAGGGACTGCCACTGTTCGTCACCGGCGAAGACGTCGGCATACGACTCGGTGAACATCTCCGCTCCGATTGCGGAGGAGATGATGTCGTCAATCTCTGCTTCGGTTGGCCAGATGTCGGCAAGGTATACATCGTTGCCCTGCTCATCAGCGCCAAGCGAGTCTTTCATGAGGTCGATGTCCATCGTGCCGGCAAGCGCGTACGCGACCACTAGCGGCGGTGAGGCCAGGTAGTTCATCTTGACGTCGGGGTTGATCCTGCCCTCGAAGTTCCGGTTGCCCGACAGCACCGAGACCACTGCAAGATCATTTTCTTGCAC
The DNA here is from genome assembly GCA_035253925.1 of Propionibacteriaceae bacterium. Classification (GTDB taxonomy): domain Bacteria; phylum Actinomycetota; class Actinomycetes; order Propionibacteriales; family Propionibacteriaceae; genus Microlunatus. The sequence goes on along the minus strand of DATFBI010000209.1, from coordinate 13,815 downwards.
TGCCGCACTGACTTCTGGGATTAGCGGCCCAGAGTTGCCGATGCATGTAGTGCAGCCGTAGCCGACCAGGTTGAAACCAAGTTTGTCGAGGTAGGGCGTTAAGCCTGAGCGATCGTAGTAGTCACTGACCACTTTGGATCCAGGAGCCAGCGTGGTCTTCACCCACGATTTACGACTCAGCCCACGCTCGACCGCCTTCTTGGCCATTAGCGCGGCACCGATCATGACACTGGGGTTGGAGGTATTGGTGCACGAGGTGATCGCTGCGATGACCACCGCCCCATGATCAAGGTCGAACGACGTGCCATCGCTCAGTGTGACCGGCACCTGCTTGCTGGGCCGGCCGATGTCATCCGGAATCCCCTCGCCGTACTCATGCGGCGCCAGCGATTCGGCAGTTCCGCCACGGCTTGGTACGTCAGAGGCCGGGAAGGACTCATCCACAGACTCGTCGTAACCGATCAACTCCTCGGTAGAAACGAAATCGCGTAATGCTTCCCGGAAGCCCTGCTTGGCGTGGGCCAGATGCACGCGGTCCTGTGGGCGCTTGGGTCCGGCAATGCTCGGAACGACAGTGCCAAGGTCAAGCTCCAGATGCTCGGAGTACCGCGGCTGGTGATCTTCGTTGTGCCACAGCCCCTGCTCCTTGGCATACATCTCCACAAGTGCGATTTGCTGATCACTGCGACCGGTAAGTCGCAGATACTCCGTGGTCTTTTCATCGATTGGAAAGATCGCGATGGTCGAGCCGTACTCCGGACTCATATTGCCGATAGTCGCCCGGTCCACCACGGGTACCTGGGAGACACCGGGCCCATAGAACTCGACAAACTTCCCCACTACCTTGTGCTGCCGCAGCAGCTCGGTAATGGTCAGCACAAGATCAGTTGCAGTAGTGCCCTCTCGCAGCGCGCCGGACAGCTTGAAGCCGACTACCCGAGGGATCAGCATCGAGACCGGCTGGCCAAGCATTGCGGCCTCGGCCTCAATGCCGCCAACGCCCCAACCTACGACGCCCAGTCCGTTAACCATCGTGGTATGAGAATCAGTGCCGACGCAGGTATCCGGATAGGCATTCAACGCGCCTTCACCGGAACCGTCTGTAGTCTCAACCTCCCGAGAGAAGATCACCCGGGCCAGATGCTCGATGTTGACCTGGTGCACAATCCCGGTACCTGGCGGAACCACCTTGAAATCGTCGAACGCTGTCTGTCCCCAGCGCAGGAACTGATAGCGCTCATGGTTGCGCGTGTATTCGATCTCGACGTTTCTTTGGAACGCATCAGCAGTGCCGAAAACGTCCGCTATCACAGAGTGATCAATTACTAGCTCGGCGGGTGCCAATGGGTTGATCTTGGCCGGATCACCACTCATTTCCGCCATCGCCTCACGCATAGTGGCCAGATCAACCACGCATGGCACACCAGTGAAGTCCTGCATGATCACCCGGGCAGGGGTGAACTGGATCTCCTTGCTCGGCTCGGCGTTGGGATCCCAGCCGGCAAGCGCCCGGATGTCGTCGGCGGTGATGTTGGCACCGTCCTCAGTGCGGAGCAGATTCTCGAGCAGGATTTTGAGGCTGTACGGCAGCGAGTCCGCGCCATCCACCGCGTCAAGCCGGAAGATCTGGTACGACTCCTCGCCCACCTGGAGGGTTGCCTTTGCACCGAAGCTGTTGACACTCATAAGCCCTCCATCGATCGTTGACAAAACTATCTTGACGTCAAGATAACACGTGCAACACAACGCAGACTTCAGCCCGTGTACAACTGACGGCGGGCGTTCTCTTGAGCCGTTTCGCGCTCGAACCGTTGTTCGGCCTTGGTGGAAGACGCGAGGTGGAACGGCACGGAGGTCACCATGACGCCTGGTGTAAAGAGCAGCCTGCCCTTGAGTCGCAGCGCGCTTTGGTTATGCAGGATCTGCTCCCACCAGTGGCCGACCACGTACTCGGGGATGTACACCGTCACCACGTCCCGCGGGCTCTCGCGCCGCAGATTCTTGACGTAATCGATGATCGGATTGGTCACCTCCCGGTACGGGGAGGCGATGACCTTGAGCGGCACCCCGGTGTCGGCCTCCTCCCAGACCTTCACCAGGCGAGCCGTCTCGTCTGGATCAACAGAGACGGTAAGCGCCTCAAGGGTGCTCGGCCGAGCGGCTTTGGCAAAGGCCAGCGCCCGCAGCGTAGGTTTGTGCAGCTTGCTCACCAGCACCACGGCACGTACCCGACTCGGCAACGTCCGATCCTCGCCTTCGACCAGGGCGGTCTCCCGGGCAACCGCCTCATAGTGACGTCTGATCATTCTCATAATCCCGAAGAGCACAGCCATCGCAATGATGGCAATGTAGGCGCCTTGGGTGAACTTCGAGAGCAGCACGATCACCAACACCGTGGCAGTCATTGTCAGTCCAATGGCATTGATCACCCGAGAACGGATCATTCGCCTGCGCACAGCGGGGTTGTTTTCGACTCTGAGGTGACGCGTCCAGTGCCGCAGCATGCCCAGCTGGCTGACTGTGAACGACACAAAGACGCCAACGACGTAAAGCTGAATCAATGCAGTGACGTCCGCGTCGAACGCGATGATCAGCACGATGGCAAAGAACGCCAACACCAGGATGCCGTTGCTGTAGGCCAACCGGTCGCCTCGGGTGTGCAGCTGGCGCGGCAGGAAGCCGTCTCTGGCCAAGATCGAGCCGAGCACGGGGAAGCCATTGAAAGCGGTGTTGGCAGCCAGAAACAAGATCAGCATTGTGGCAGCCACGACGAAGTAGAAGGCCGGTTGGAAGTCGGCGAAAACGGCCGCGGACAACTGCCCGATGGCAGTCTCCTCGATGACGTCCACCCGCTCGCCGTTAAGTGTGTAATGCGAGTGGCCTAGGTCGATGAGCTTGAGGCCGGTCAGGTTCGCCAGCACCACGACACCGATCAACATCGACACCGAGATGACACCGAGCAACAACAAGGTGGTTGCCGCATTCTTGCTCTTGGGCTTGCGAAACGCCGGCACTCCGTTGGAGATCGCCTCGACTCCGGTCAGCGCAGCGCATCCTGAGGAGAAGGTTCGGGCCAGCAAGGCGATCATCGCAAAACCGGCGAATGCCGCGTAGTCAGGATCCGGCTCGATTCCATACTGCGCGCTGTGTGCCTGGATTTGATCACCGAGCACCAGGATGCGAAACAGTCCGTAGATCACCATGGTCAAGATCGCGAACATAAAGCAATAGGTGGGAATTGCGAACAGCGTGCCGGACTCTCGAACGCCGCGAAGATTGAGCGCCATCAAGATCAGCACGATGATTGCTGCCGCCCACGCTTCCCGTCCATCCAACCAAGGAAAGGCTGACTTAGCGTTCTGCACTCCAGAGGAAACCGAGACTGCGACGGTCAAGACATAATCCACCAGGAGAGCTGCCGCCACGGTAAGTCCCGCATTAGGCCCAAGGTTGACGGTTGCCACTTCATAGTCGCCCCCACCTGAGGGGTAGGCATGCACGTTCTGGCGATAGGACGCGACGACGACCAGCATCACAATCGCAACCAGAATGGCGATCTTCCAGGAATAGGAGTACGCAACAAGGCCAGCGAGCGACAGGGTCAAAAAGATTTCGTCTGGCGCGTAGGCAACCGAGGACAAGGCGTCCGAGGCGAAGACCGGCAGGGCGATGCGTTTGGGGAGCAGTGTCTCGTGGAGTTGGGTGCTGCGCAGCTTGCGGCCCACCAGCAGTCGCTTGCCGATGTCGGCGACATTCACCACGTTTCAAACCCTAATGTCGCATTCCCAACACCGGCAGTGCAGCGCGTTCAGCGAGGGTTCGGTGATCGCCCGGTAGTGAATGCCGTCACAGAGTTTTGCGGGCTGGGTCACTAGACTCGGCCTGTGCACATCGTGATCATGGGCTGCGGCAGAGTGGGATCCACCCTGGCGAGAAGCCTGGAGAGGCGGGGCCACACGGTTGCAGTGATCGACCTCGACCCGGAGGCCTTCCGCCGTCTAGGTCCGGACTTCGCAGGCAAGACCGTAAGGGGCGTCGGCTTCGATCGCGAGGTACTGCTTGAGGCCGGTATCGAGGACGCTGAGGGATTCGCCGCGGTATCGAGCGGTGATAACTCCAACATTTTGTCCGCCCGTGTAGTCCGCGAGACTTTTGGCGTACACAATGTGGTGGCTCGGATCTACGATCCTGGCCGCGCTGAGGTGTACGAGCGGCTCGGGATTCCGACTGTGGCCACCGTGCGATGGACCTCAGATCAGGTACTGCGGCGCTTGTTGCCCAGCGGCTCCGAACCCCACTGGCGAGATCCGTCGGGATCGGTTCGGCTGATGGAGGTACATGTCGATCCAGCCTGGGTTGGGCGCACCATCGCGCAGATGGAAGAAGCCACCGACGCTCGCATCCCATTCCTGTTCCGGATGGGTTCGGGGATGATTCCCAGGCGCAACAGCATCTTCCAGGATGGAGATTTGCTCTACGCCGCTGTCGCGGACAACAAGCTGGCCGAGGTTGAGGCGATACTCGGCGCTCCGCCGCGAAGAGGAGGATAACGATGCGGGTTGCAATCGCCGGAGCTGGCAATGTCGGACGGTCCATCGCGGCCGAGCTCATAGAAAACGGTCACGAGGTGCTGTTGATCGACAAAGATCCGCATGCAATCAAGGCCGAAACATTGACCGAAGCCGAATGGCTCCTGGCTGATGCCTGCGAACTGTCCTCGCTTGAGGAGGCTGGACTCGACACCTGCGACGTGGCTATTGCCGCCACCGGCGACGACAAAGTCAACCTCGTCATGTCACTGTTGGCCAAGACCGAATTCGGCGTGCCGCGCACCGTCGGTAGAGTCAATCACCCAAAGAATGAGTGGCTGTTCAACGAGGTCTGGGGCGTCGATGTTTCCGTCTCGACACCTCGCCTGATGTCGGCACTTGTCGAGGAAGCTGTCACGGTCGGTGATCTTGTCAGGCTGCTGACCTTCCATGAGGGGGCCACCAACCTGGTGGAGATGACGTTGCCCTCGAACAGCCCTACCGTCGGTGCCCGCATCGGTGATCTGAACTGGCCAGGTGATGTCGTTTTAGTTGCGATCATCCGAGATGGGCATGCTCGACCACCGGACAGCGACGGCTCCTTGGAGGCCGGAGACGAATTGCTGTTCGTGACAGCACAAGACTTCGAAAAAGAACTGGCGGAGATGCTTTCGCCGCGCGACAGCTCGATCAACATCGCCAAGACGGCGACGCCGCGCGTTCAGGCGGTGTGATCGCGCGAGCTGGCCAGAGCTGAATCTTCCATGGGGGTTCGCCCCTTGGAAAGCATCAGGCCCATGACGGTCAAGGCGGCGATCAGCAAAGGCCAGCCGAGAACGACTTTAGCTATCCCAAGCAGGACCACCTGACCGGCAAGGAACAACGGGAACTGGATGACAAATCGGGTGACGTAGGGGACGGCAAGCACCAAAGTCAACTTCGAGGTCATCTTGACCAGCCCGCGATCCTTCATCCAGCCGGTCGGGTCGCCTACTGCGGCACCGATAATGAAACCGACCAGCGGCTTTCGGATGGCGACTGTCACGATCGAGAGGACCGCGAGGGCTCCGTTGTAGAGGATGCCGGGCAAGAAGACGTCTTGGGCACGGCCGGTACGCGTTGCGATCAGAACAGCAATCGCGGTGGGTATGACGGCCTGCACGACGTACTTGATCGACTGCCGCTGAATGAGGCGGATCACCCCGAGCAGCAACGCCACCCCGATGGCAGCGGCGACCGACGGATAAAGCTGCCTGGTGATCACCCAGACAACGGTGAAAGCAATGAACGGCAGCGCCGATTCGATCATGCCGCGGGCGCCGCCGAGGGATTGGCTGAGCTGATAGCGGACGAAGTCCTCAACGTAACGGAACTGCGGCATTTCCGCGGTTGCCGATGCTGGGTCCGGGTCGTCCTGCGAACGTGTCTTCGGTTCCGCTGGCGGCTCACTCATACGCCAGGCACCGCAACGGTGTCGATCACGAGGCCGCCGGTGTCTGCAACAGCTCGTAGCGCGGGTTGTAGATAAGCCGCTTGCCCTCCTGGCAGCTGACCCGGCCCCAAACCTTCAGGGTCCGCCCAGGATCAATTCCCGGAATCTGCCGCCGACCTAGCCACACCAGGGTCACTGCTCCAGATCCGTCGCGCAGCTCCACCTCCAATGCCGGATGGCCAGCCCGAGGATTGATGGTCACCGTCGATACCGTTCCAGTGAGCTGGACGCGTTGCCGATCCTCACACTGCTGGATCGGGATGGCACCCTCTTCGCGGACGTTGCGTTGCAGTTCCTCGGACTCGAGTTCAGCAGTTGAGGATGCGAACCGGCGCAGTGCCCTTTGCAGCAGGTTTTCTTTAGCCATCGCCTACCACCTCCGCACTCCAAGCATCCCACGCAGGTCAATGACTTGGTTCGTTCAACTTGTGTCGGCATCCTCAGCCTGCTGAACGACGTTACTCGGCATGGTCAGCGGCAGCAGATCACCAGGCGCCATTGGCTCGTCGCCACGTCGCACGATGACTTGGCGGAATGCCGACAAGACATCCGCAACGACTGGAGATTCGGCGTCATCCTCGATCGCGGCCTGTCCGTATACGATGCCGCGAAGCAGCCAGCGCGGACCCTCAGCGACCCACATGCGGGACGGCTGGTAACCCTCTTCACCGTCCGGCGTGGTCACTGGGATCAGCCGCCGAAGCTCCACACCGAACGGTCCCTCGCCGAGCGAAGCAGTGCCTCCGGCCTCGGTCGCACTCCGCGAAATCTCATCCCGCAGTTCTGCCCAAAGACCGCCACTGCGAGGGGCCGCGTACGCGCCCAGCTCGAGCGCGGAGGAATAGGTCTGGGGCTGCTGGTTCGCGTTGTCGGACGGCTCGACGTCAAGCGTCGGCGGAATGCTGGTTTCGATGACCAGCATTGCCGAGACGATGTCGCCGGTGTCCTCCGCCACCTGCAGCCGCAGCTCCGATCCCGGCACTGCAGTCAGGATCAAGCTGCCGAGATCGATCCTGGGACTTTCCTCGGTGCTCTCGATACTGTCGACTTCACTAATGTCGTACGGTCCAGAGCTTCGCCAGTCAATCTCCTCCAAGCCAGCTAGATCCGCGCCCTCGACATCATCAGGGCTATCAGTAATCGCCTCGGCCGCTTCAGCCTCCGCCACGCTGGCGTCGTCGCCAGATTCCTCAGCTGTCGACTCGCTGCCCCGCTTCCTGCCCCTCTTGAAGATCATGCGCGTTCCCTCGGCAGACTCATGCTTCCGGTGGATCCGTAGCCTCCGGTTCCCCGCGTTGACCCGGGGAGCTCGCTGACCGGGATGAATTCGGCCAGACTCACTGCTTGGATGACCAGCTGAGCGATCCGGTCGCCGCGAGCGATGCTCATCGAGTGGCTGGGATCGGTATTGATCAGGCATACCTTGATCTCGCCGCGGTAACCGGCATCCACGGTGCCCGGTGCGTTCACGATGCTGATGCCATGCTGGGCGGCCAATCCTGATCGCGGGTGCACGAACGCGGCGTAGCCGACCGGCAAGGCGATGGCGATCCCGGTACCTACCAACCGGCGTTCCCCCGGTTGCAGCTCGAAGCTTTCCCTGCTGCATAGATCGGCTCCGGCGTCGCCAGGATGGGCATACGCCGGCGGCTCCAGGTCAGGATCGAGCTGCTGAAGCAGCACTTCGACAGCGGTCATGGACTCGATCACTCGGTCAGCGTAGACGAGGATGCTTCCCGTTGTGCTGTCGCCAGCTGTTGTGGGTGTCGAGTAGAAACCAGCCAGTATGGGACGGGATCGTCCTTGTCATCGAGGGTGATCTCGACCGCAGTTTTGACGTAAGGGCGAAGCACCAAATGAGCCCGGGCATCCGCCGCCACGCCCGCGCGTAGACGTGTCGCCTCGACATCAAGCGCTCGGCAGTCGGCGATATAAGCGTGCTCAATACTGGCCCGGCCGACCCGAACCTCACGGGCATCGACGCTGATCACAACCGATGCCGATGCGAAGATCGCAGCGGCTATCAGCATGGTGGCCACTGAGGTTCCGATGCCCCACGTCGGACCCAAATAAGCGCCAACTGCAAGCAGCACTGAAAGCGCCAACAGCACCGCAATTAGCCACCAGCTGAGCGGTACGGTAAGCCGTTCGCGGAACAGCATGGAGGTAACTTACGCCGCCCCTGATCCGATCTGGGCGGCCGCGCCGCCGCCCAACTACAGCCCGGCATTAAGATGCGATCACATAGCGGCACTGCGTATTGCTGACCGCGCTGGAAATGGAAGGGCTGACCGATGGGACCTGCGCAGAAACTGCTCTGGAAGCTCTACGTCGGGGCGATCGGAGCGGTTACCACTATCGCAGCCCAGCGCTTACTGAAGGCGGGCTGGAAGTTAGTTACGGGCAACGAACCGCCGTCGCCTACCGACCCCGAGACCCCCGTGCTGACAGCAGTGAGCTGGGCCATGGCGAGCGCCGTCGGAGTGGCTGTCACGCAGCTTCTCACGCAGCGCATGGCAGCGCGGCACTGGGAAAAGGAAATAGGTAACGATTCCCCGGACGGTGGCAAGATCAAAGTCAAGATCTGAGCCCGTCCGAAGCACCACCTCGCGTCCCGTTCGGGGGCGCGAGGTGGTGTTCTGTCCGGACTGACTGCCCCCAATCAGCCCGGTACATCGATCTGCACCTGCCGTGGCCGCGCCCCCGCTGCACAGCAGCAACCGCCAATCACGACGCACCGCTGCATACGCGTTCGACTCAAGCCTAAGTGATCATGCAGCTGTCAGCCAGTGTCGTGTCACCTGCCGCGCTAGCGCCGCAGATCGCTCTGCAGGCCGACCATATCGTGAGACTCTTGCCACCACCCTTTAGTTCGCTGTCCATGTCCGCATAGGCCGACTAAGCCTTCGTCCGTACCGGGATACGCCATGTCACATAGCTGCGGTCATCCGGCACAGTCGAAGCAGTATGCCTCCCCATTCGGACCCACCTCGGCGATCTGACTGCGATGCCGTACCAAAAAGCAGCTAGCGCATGTGAACTCATCGGACTGACGCGGCAATACTCGGACCGTCAGCTCTTCGTGTGACAAATCGGCACCAGGAAGCTCGAATGCCTCCGCGGCCTCTGCCTCGTCCTCGTCTACCTTTCCGGAGTTCTTATCGTTACGGCGGGTCTTCAGCTCTTCGATGCTGTCTTCGTTCAGTTCTTCTTCGGTCTTGCGAGGGGCGTCGTAATCGGTCGCCATCTTTGCCTTCCCGGGCTCGAAAAGCCCAGATCATGATCTGATTCGTGCGCAGTCATATCACACGAATCAACCGATATGCGTGCTATGTGTGCTCGCGCCCGCTATAACGCAGTCACGTGTCTAAAATTCCCGCTCCAGAGCGGAATCTGAGCGTCTAACTGTGACCATTCTGTGACCGCGGGATACCCACGAAACTGGCTCAAAAACGGCCTTAGCTGGCCGCCTCGCACAGGGCTGGGCGGCCGGGTTCCCGGAGGTTCGGGCAACAGTCCTTCTGGCACTCATACCACCCGGCGGTTGCCAACCCCGCCACTGGCTGATCCGTGATCTCCCCCCGCGCGGCGGCCGCACGTTCCACCATCAGATCGACAAGCCCGCGGATGAATGCTGGATGATCCCCGGCAGTGGCCGCCCGGGCGAAGGCTATACCGCACTCCTCGGCTGTCGCTGCTGCCTCGGTATCGAGGTCGAAGACCACTTCCATGTGATCGGAAACGAAGCCAATTGGGACGGCAACGACAGCGGGTATGCCGTTCCCGGCCAGCTGGTGCAGATGATCGTTGATATCCGGCTCCAGCCACGGCTGGCCGGCCGGACCGGACCGGGAACAGTAGACGAGGTCGTGGGTATAGGTGCGGCCGCGGTACTGGCCGACACGTTCCGTCACCTCGGCTGCCACCGCCCGGTGCCAGTCGACATATGCGCCATTGCGACTACGAGGCGCCGGTCCCGCAGTTTGCGCCATCGGGGTCGGAATCGAATGAGTCACGAAGACCAGCCGGGCGTCGTCGGCCTTTTCCTCCAACGTCTCAAGTGCCTTGAGGGAGGCATCCACCGAGGCTTCAACAAAACCGGGGTGATTGGCATAGTGACGGATTCGGTCAATCTGAAGCTGCGTGCTGTGAGCGGCGTCGAACAGGTTCTCCCGATACTGCCGGCATGAGGAGTATGACGGATAAGCGCTCGTGACGACGGCAAGCACTCGGCGATAACCGTCGCGTTGGATAGCGGGCAGTTCATCACTGAGGTAGGGAGCCCAGTTTCGGTTTCCCCAGTACAGCGGCACCGGTATGCCACGACGGCGCAATTCGTTGGTCAATGCCGCCAGCAGCCTGCGACACTGGTCGTTGATCGGGCTCCTACCGCCAAATAGCAAGTAGTGTCGCCCGACCTCGGTCAGCCGTTCAGCGGGAATGCCGCGGCCACGGGTGACGTTCCTCAGGAACGGCAACACGTCCTCAGGCCCCTCGGGGCCGCCGAAGGACACCAGCAGGACAGCCTGATACGGCGCGAGCACGTGGTCTGGCTGGTTGGCCAATGCGTCATCAGAGAGAGCCGAGTGATCACCCACAGGCGTGATCTTTGCGTATAGGGAGGAGATCCGTGACTGCGGGGCTTCGCGCGTACCGGCAGCTGCTCTCCGATCGGCACGCAGTGGCCTTCAGCTTCGCTGGCTTCGTGGCAAGACTGCCGCTGTCAATGACCGGCATAGGCATTGTGCTGTTGGTCTCCCTGACCACCGGCTCCTTCGGCCGAGCTGGATTGCTCGCCGCAGCCGCGACATTGACTGGCGCGGTCGTGGCGCCGCTGTGGGGCCGGGCCACCGACCGCTTCGGGCAGGCAGTTGTCTTGCTGCTGGCGGTCATGATCAACACATGCAGCGTGGCACTGCTGGTGACGGCAATTGAGCTTGGCTGGCCTCTGGCTGTGAGCCTTGCCGCCGCCATTGGGATCGGCGTTGGATTCACCCTTGCTGGATCAGCCGTTCGCGCACGTTGGACGCTCCGGCTGAAGGACTCTCCCCTGCTGCATACCGCGTTCGCCCTGGAAGCCATGGTGGATGAAGTGGTCTTCATCATCGGGCCGATCCTGGTCACCTTCCTCGCCACCGTTTTCCATCCGGCGCTCGGGATCAGCATCAGCGCCGTCATCGGACTCCTCGGTGCGGTGGTCCTGGCCGCGCAGCGCAGCACTCAGCCGCCGACTCGCTCGACACACCCCGGCCACGAGCGATCAGCTCAATTCCCCTGGCGCGTCCTACTGCCGGTTTCGATCGCTTGCGGTGCCCTCGGCATGATCTTTGGCAGCATGGAGGTCAACATCGTCGCCTTTGCGAAGGAAGCTGGCGTGCTTCCATACGCGGGGCTGATCTTGACCGCGTGGTCGTTCGGCTCACTGCTGGCTGGCGCGGTCACCGGAGCAATAATCTGGCGCGCCTCACCCGCTCGCCGATTCCGGGTGAGCGCCATCGCGCTCGCGTTATCGCTGCTGCCACTCCCATTCGTCGGCCACCCCGGTGTCGTCGCGTTACTGCTCGTTGTCAGCGGCATGGCTATTGCACCAACCTTGATCGCCTCCGTGGGAGTCACTCAGTCGGCGGTCGATCAAAGCCGGCTGACTGAGGCGTTTGCCTGGACTTCGACCGGATTGGCTGCAGGTGTTGCAGCCGGAGCGGCCGCGGTTGGCCACGTTATCGACGGCTGGGGCGCACAGGCGGGCTTCGTCGGAGTGGCGATTGCTGGGCTGCTGCTGACGGTCAGCGCCCTTTTTGTTCGTGGGCCGCGTCCAAGTACGGAAACCGATCTCGATCGGGTGCGGCCGATCGCCCTTAGCCCAAACGCGACAGATACGCCTGAAGCTGAGTCATCGCGTCCGGCGGTCGGAAGCCCGAGGCGATGATCTTGTCCAGATTGAGCACGCTGTGCCGCGGGCGAGGCGCTAGTAATTTCCCCGCGGCATAGTCAGCCGTTGAGATGCTCTGCACCGCGGCCGCGTCACCGCCGCGAGCCTGGAACACCGCGCGGGCGATCTGCGCCCAAGTTGTAGGTTCGCCATCGTTACTGACGTTGTAGGTTCCGTATGGCGCTTTTACCTGCAGCAGGTGGACGATGGCACGGCTGAGATCACTAGTGAAGGTGAGTCGGCCGAATTGATCATCTACAACCTGCGGGTGGATACCTCGATCCGCTAGGGATGCCATAGTGCGGACGAAGTTATGACCCTCCCCGATTACCCAGCTCGTCCTGAGCACATAGTGCGCAGATAATGATCCAACCAGCGCGTCACCGGCCGCCTTGGTCTGGCCATAGACGCCGAGCGGCGAGACGGGCTCATCCTCGGTGTGCACCGGCTCTGAGCCGTCAAAGACGTAATCAGAAGAGATGTGCACCAGTGTGAAGCGGTGCTTCCTTGCCGCCTCAACCAGAGCTGCCACGCCCGCTACGTTGACCGCCCAGGCCTGGCGCCGACCAGCCTCAGTCTCGGCCGCATCGACTTTGGTATATCCAGCCGCGTTGATCACGACGTGGTAGGGAAAGAAGTCAAAGCTCTTGATCGACTCCGGATTCGCTAGATCCAGCATGTCGCGCATAGTAGCGACAGCTGCCGGCAGCTCATTGATCAACGCACGTCCGAGCTGACCACTAGCACCGATGATCAAGATCTGCTTCGATGCCACCGGTTTCACGTCGGCAAGCCGCGGATGAGTCTTGTCGGCCTCAGAAAGCTCGGCCTGCTCAAGAGCTATCGGCCAATTGATCGCCAAGGTCTCATCCGCCAGGTTGACGAACGTGTACGACTCCCTGGCCCCTGGTCTCCAATGATCATTGACCAGATAGGAATAGGCGGTCTGATCAGTCAGAGTCTGATAAGCATTACCGACACCGCGGGGTACGAAGACCGCAGTTTCGGGGCCCATCTCGACAGTGAAACAGCGGCCGAAGCTATCGCCAGTGCGGAGGTCGACCCAGGCACCAAAGATCCGCCCCGACGCCAGCGACACCAGCTTGTCCCAAGGTTCGGCGTGAATGCCACGGGTCGTCCCAGCCCGATCGTTGAATGCGATGTTGTTCTGTACCGGCGCGAAGTCTGGCAGACCGAGCTGGATCATCTTCTGGCGCTGCCAGTTCTCCTTGAACCAGCCCCGATTGTCCCTGTGAAGATCCAATGAGATGAGCAGCAGACCAGGGATAGGAGTCTGGGTAATTGCCAGTTCGGCCATCGCCTATTGGCCCTGACGGGCGTACATTGCTTCAGTCCGAGCTTTCTGGGGCCGCCACCACGCTTCATTGGCCCGATACCACTCGATGGTCGCGGCAAGTCCCGCTTCGAAGTCTGAGAAGATCGGCTGCCAACCCAGCTCCATTCTGATCTTGGTCGAATCAATGGCATAACGCAGATCATGGCCGGCGCGATCTGTGACTTCATCGTAGGCATCGCGCGGCTGCCCGAGCAGTCCCAAGATCGTTTCGACGACCTGCTTATTGTTGCGCTCGCCATCGGCAACAATGAGGTAGGTCTCTCCGACGTTGCCTTGGGTCGTAATCAACAGCACCGCTGAGCTGTGATCATCGACGTGGATCCAGTCACGGACATTGTGGCCGGAGCCATAAAGCTTCGGCCTGTAGCCATCCAAGATGTTGGTGATCTGCCGAGGAATGAACTTCTCAACGTGCTGATAGGGCCCATAGTTATTGGAACAGTTGCTCACTGCGGCCTGCACGTCGAAGGAACGTACCCAGGCGCGCACTAGGTGATCCGATCCTGCT
>DATFBI010000208.1:0-3354 GCA_035253925.1 Propionibacteriaceae bacterium | reverse complement strand
GCTGCGCCGCCGCACGGCCCGGCCGGGATTCCTAACTCATTGAGCCGCTGCATTTCAACCCGGGCCTGATCATCGGTGACGGTCACGCCGGCATCCAAACCTTCGCGGAGAACTGGCCAGGCGATCGTGGAGATACTGCCGCAATTCAGTCCGGCCATCATCGTTGGTTGCGATGTGTCAACCCTTAACGGCTTGCCGACGGCAAGACTTGCTGTGACGCACCCGGCCGTCATCGGCTCGACGGCCAGGGCCGCCGGATGATCTTCGCGGATCGCATTGCGGTAGTGCGGCAATACGGCTTGCAGCAGCGACCCTACCCCAGTCGGCACGGTTACAAGATCGACTGCACGCCCACGGAGCTGTTCGTCAATCTCGGTGAACAAAGTGTCGTAGCCGTCCACAATCCATTGCGGAATCTGCTCATAGCCCAGCCATGCGGTGTCCTGGATAAGTAGATCGCCGCGGTGCCCAGCGGTTGAACTGGCGGCGGCCCAGACAACTTCGTCGTAAAGCAGGTCGGTTTGTACCACCTTGGCGCCTTCATCGGCAATTGCCTGCATGGTGTCCCGAGACGTTCCTTCCGGAACGTAGATGCGTGCCGGCAGCCCGAGCAGCGCGGCAACTCGGGCCAGCGCTCGTCCATGGTTGCCATCAGTCGCTGTCACCAATGTGACCGGAGCGGCCCGTTCCCGCAGCTCGGTTAGGTCCCTCGCCGGCGTCTCGAAACCGCTGTATCTGCTCAGTACGCAGTTCACCGCCCAGGCGGTGCCGAGGATTTTGAAGGCAGGCAGGCCGAGGCGGTCCGACTCATCCTTTACCAGCACAGTGCCGACGCCGAGTTCTGCTGCAAGTTCGGGAAGCTCCGCAAGTGGTGTCGGCCGATACCCGGGTAGTGAGCGATGGAATTGCCTGGCTGCGCCGCAGACATGCGTCGAGGTCCAGTCGCGCGCCGTGGCCTGGAATGCCCATCGGACGATGGCCGAGTCAGTGCGCATGCGCTGGCCCTGTCATTTCACCTGGAAGGCCAGCGACGAGGGCCGACCAGCCTGCAGGTTCGCTACGTGCTCGGTGAAGTTCAGGTGCTCGAACAAAGAGATGCCGTCTTGCATGGCGGCCCTGATAGCGCCCTCCCGGCGCTGGATCGCTTCAGCTGCCTCCAACGCGGCATCCAGCTCGGAGTCGTTCAGCACCACAATGCCGTCGTCGTCACCGACCAGAATCTCGCCAGGACGGATCTCAACCTCTCCTAGCCGAATGGGCTGTTGGGTATCCGGAAGCCGGGTCGCTCCGACGGCCCGCGGAATCGTGCCGAGAGCGTAGATGGGCAGCGGCAGCTGTGCCAGCGTCGCAGTGTCTCGACAAAGCCCATAAACAACGATGCCCGCCATGCCGCGCCGTAACGCCTCGGTGGCGAAGAGCTCACCAAGCACCGCGTGTTCGGTGGTACCAGCGTCGATGACGAGTATGTCGCCCGCAGCGGATTGGTCAAGACCGGCGAGCACCGGCACAAGATCAGCAGATGCCTTGACTGTGACCGCCCGGCCGACCATTCGGATGCCGCGGCTGTAGGGACGGAGTTCACATGGCAGGACGCGCAGGGCCTTGTTGGCGTCGCAGAGACTCGCCGCGTCGAGCTGCCACACGCCTGAAGGAATCTCCCGCCCGGTCACTGGCCACTCCTTCTCGTCATGATCATTGCTTTTGCTTGATCTTGCGCCAGCCGCCGGCGCGGTTGTTAGCGATGATCTGCCGGAACATCTCACCGAGTGCGCGGGTATTGATCTTCTCATTCTGGCGTATGGCGACAGTGCGCGCGGACGTGTTGTCGTGGCCGCCGGTGATGATCCCCTCGGGATCCGGGACGATTGCGCCATCGTAGAGGAAGACGTTCACATGATCTTTCGCTGCCAGCAGTGCGCAAATGTTGCCGCGCAGCACAAAGTAGGGCTGCACCCGGCGCTTAATTGTCTCGACCACTTCCGAATCGGCGGCGTGGACAAGATCACGTACCTGCTGACAAATCTCTTGTTGCCAGTCCGGCAGCGCGTCGATGTAGTCATCCACGCGCGGGTCCTTCTCATAGCTCATAGATGCTCCCTTCGTCCGCACGCTCCTGCCAGAATGATCGTCATGCCCAAGCTTCGCGTTGTGTCCGCTTCGTGCTGAAGGCCTGATCCTCACGTCGCGTCTGGATTGGGCGCATCTAAGAAGGACCTGATCATCGGCACCAGCAGCTCGGCGCGGTTTACCACCGTCACGTGAGAGGTGCCCGGGAGTACGGCGAGCTGCGAAGCAGGTAAGCCGGCCGGAGTGTCACCGAAGATGCCGCCGCCGAGCAGCCGGAACATCTCTACTGCATGCTCGGGGCGTACCAGATCGGAATCTCCGATGATCAGCAGCGTGGGCGCTTTGATCGAGCTGATCGCTTCGGCTGGCAGATCTTTGATTTGCCGATCCATTTCGGTCTTCTTGGCAAACAGCTTGGGAAAGTCCTCTGGGTGCGGCGCGATCCGGAGGTATTCGTCGTGCCACGGCGAACCGTGCATCATCTCCGGTTGCATCTCACCCAGCCCCTCCATCAGACCGGGATGTACACCGGCCAGGTTGTAGGTGACGGAGGCGAGCATCAGTTTGCGTACCACCTCGGGATGCCGGAGAACGATATGTAGCGCCACGGCTGCGCCTGTGCTGTAGCCGAAGATGTCGGCGCGGCCCAGGCCCAGTTGATCGATCGCGGCCGCGACATCGTCCGCTAACGCTTCCAGGGTCAGTGGGCGGTCAATGTCAGCGGTGTGTCCGTGGCCCTGAAACTCGAAGGCTACGACCTGTCGAGTTTCGGCCAGGCCCGGCAGCAACTGCCCAAACGAGGTGCCAATTGCGGAGAACGCGCCATGCAACAAAACGAGCGGTTGTCCGGTGCCATGGATCTCGTAGTACATCTGGAGCCCGTTGACCGGAAGGTAACCGGTCTTCGGTTGAATCTCGCTGATCGTCATGAGGTCCTCCCTGATACTCGGCATGAGTCATCAGTATCGGTCAGGCCCAGAAAATGCCTGGTGTGGCTGCAGCATCAGGCCGAAACGTGGAGCGCTAGTGGGCGTTCTGCCGGCCACCGAGTCCGGCGTCCCGCGCTCGCAGAATTGCCTGAGCCCGATCCGCGACCTGGAGCTTGGTGAAAATCGACGATAGGTGATTGGCGACGGTCTTCGGCGATAAGCCCAATCGTGTTGCGATCATGGAATTCGGCATCGCCGCCGCAAGCAGGTCAAGGATCTCGCGTTCTCGTGCCGTCAGTTCTGGAAACGGCTCGGCCACTGGCGGCGGAGCCGCGAAGAAACGCAGCACACGCTGCGC
>DATFBI010000207.1:0-12078 GCA_035253925.1 Propionibacteriaceae bacterium | reverse complement strand
GCATATCGCGGCGGCAATGGTGGCAAACAACGCAGGTGTTTGCCAGTTATAGGACTGCTCGAGTGGATGAGGCACCTTAGGACTCCGCGTCCGCCTTTAGATGAATCAGTAAGGGCAGCAAGCGCGCTCGGCCACGGGCGCACCGGCTCTTGACGGTGCCCGGCGCGCAACCAAGGATCTGCGCCGCCTCCTCCACCGAGTAGCCCTCCATATCAACCAGCACCAGCGCCGCCCGCTGATCGGCATTCAAGGCACCCAATGCTGCAGCGACTACGCTGCGCTGCTCTTTGATCTCCACCGGGTCCTTGATCAACGTCGTGCCCATCCTGCTCCATCGATCAAGATTTTCCGGCAGCGGTTCGGTCTCCCGGGACCTCATAGTGCGCAGTCGATCCAGACAGGCATTGACCACAACGCGGTGCAGCCAGGTCGTTACCTGTGCCTCGCCTCGGTAGGTGCCGGCCCGGCGGAAGGCCGCTATATAGGCATCCTGTAACGCGTCGGCAGCATCTTCGGGATTCCGCATAATGCGCAGGGCAATTGACCACATTCGATCTTGATGCCGTGCGACCAGGATCGCGAACGCGTCGGGGTCTCCGGCGACGTGCGCATGCAGCAGTGTTGCATCGTCTTGGGCGGCATCGTCTCGGCGATCACTGTCAGAGTTTGATTGCTTCACTCGCTTCGCTCGCTCCGCGCGGATCGCGCCTTACCGTCCGCCTACTTCGTCGTCACTCGCAGAGGAAAAGCGCCTCTGCTCCCTCCTCCGCAGCACGGCGGAGGCGCGATCCGACTCGCCCTCGATCAAGCCAGCACCTCGACCTCGTAAATGCCGCCGCGATAGCCCGACCCCTCCTTCGGCAGCGAAGTCAGGTAAACCAGGACATATCGGGTGGTCACATCTTGGGTGGGCGTCAGCGTCGCCGATCCGCCCGCTTTGGACTCGGCGGCCACCGTACGCCAAAGCCGATCCGAGCTCATCGGCGGCTTGGCGGTCTGAGACGGGTCAGACTTCGGGACGCGGAACTGCACGCTCGTACCGCTGCCACTCAGGGTGATGCGCAGGGAGCGCACCTGCTGCGGGCTGTCAAGATCAAGAACAAGGCCGACGCCGCGCTTGATGTTGCCAAGTTTCGGGTTGCCGAAGTACTGCACCGTACGCCACCGAGTGCTCGGGTCGCCGTCGTAGGCGAATTTCACCTCGTTAGGGTTCTCGGTCTTGTCCTCGCCTTGTGGATCGAAGTCCTGCGCAGCGGCAATGGTCAGCTTGCTCTCCCGCGTCGGCGCCCGGTCAGACGTCTTGCTTGTTTTATCAGCAGAGGGTGTCGGTTCCGGCCCTGCGGAGATTTGCCGGTCCAAGATCAGAGCGGAAATGATCGCCGCCGCGATCAACAACACAGCAAGGACCAGTAGCAGACCGATCCAGCGCCGCCGCCGTTGCGGTGCCGCTGTTGAGCGACCCGGGGGTCCGGCTTGTGGCGGTCGAGGAGGAGTCGTCGGACTCGATCGAGGCGCGCCGGGGCGTACCCGGGTCTGGACCGTCGGTGGGGCGCCCGTCGATCGGGCAGCCGACGATCGCGCAGCTGTGGATCGGCCAGTGGTAGGAGGCGCAGTCGCCGCGGGGACCATCCTGGTTGTGATGGCCCGTTGCCGCGCTGTCGTGGTGTCGAGCAATGAGGAGACGGGCTGCGCAGTTGCCGCACCATCGGGCGGTTCAGCGCTGCCCGGCACATTGGGGACCGGCTGATGCAGCCGTCGTTCAAGATCGGGAGCGGCATCCGCACTGCCAAGCACCTTCGTCAGCGCCGTTACGATGCCGCCCGCAGTCGTAATTGCTGGCGCATGGTGCCGGGGCGGATCACCAAGAATTTGATCACTGACGTTGTCCAGAGCTAGCGATACGCCGGCTCGTACCTGGCGAGGCGTCATCCAGCGCCGCCCCACCATCGGTGCGGCCGGCAGGCCGAACGCCGGACCGCCGGGCCAACGACAAACCAGCGACGCATAGAGCAGGCGACCAAGATCAGTGACATCGACCTGCTCCGGGCTGATGGCACCGGGCACCGTGTTATTGGATCGCGGCCGGAGTGTCGCTTCGATCATCAGTCCAACGATCTTGATATTGCCGCTTGGAGTGATGATCACGGTCTCTGGGTTGAGTCGGCGGTGATAAAGCCCGAGACTGTGAACGCCGGCCAGCGCATCCGCGATCTCGCGGGTAACCCAGGCGGCCTCCAGGCCGGACAGCGGACCGTGACTCAAGATCATCTCGAGCGATTGCCCGGTGGCATATTCACAGACAATGTAGGAGCCGACCGCTGGATCAGTGCTGTGCACCGCATCGAGCACTCGGAGGAAGCGAGAGTCGGTCGCGACCGACGCCTTGCGAGCTGCGGTCAGCAGCTCGTCTTCCCTGGCGTCCCCAGGTGCCAGCAAGTGCACCAGGACCGACCGTGACAGCACCTGATCGAACGCTCGCCAGGTGACACTGGGCTCGGACTCAGCGATCAGCTCTTCGAGGCGATAGCGGGAGGCCAGTACGGTTCCGGCGGGCAGGATCGCGGCCGACGGACCGTCTCCACTGCCCTCCGCAGCAGGCTCAGTACTCGGCCCTGCAGTTGGCGCTGCAGTTTGCGCTGCACCGTCCACAACACTGGGCTGGGCACTTGAACCGGCACTCTGCCCAACGTCGGGCCCAACGTCGGGCCCTACATCGCGTCCGACGCCCTCGGCGGCTGTCGCCTGAGCCATGGGTCCTGCATTCTCCTCAACTGCCTCTTCGATGCTAGGAGACGGCGGCCTGATCACCGTGGGCGAATCGCCGGAGGACTTGAACTCGCCAAATCGATCAGCACTGGCCTCGATTACAGACTCCTCTCGCTGTTGTCGTGCCTCTGGTGAGTAATCACTGCCACGCCGCAGCACCGTCGTAATGATCTCTCTCACCTCATGGATCTGGATAAGCCGAGCCATCAGCAAAAACAGGCCTACCGCCACCAAGCCAGCCACTGCCAGCCCAAAGGCAAGTACTACCTTGGACTCCCACTGTGTCAGGACTGCCCATGCGATCAGCCAGGCCGCGATCGCCGCCGGGATTACGGCGAGCAGCAGGCGTACGCAATGCCGTATCAGCTGTTCGGAATCAAGATCAGGAAGCTTGCGCCGCAACACCGAGAAGGAAATCGGCAACCCGATCAGGTACGCCGCTGAATAGGAAAGGGCCAGGCCGGTGGCAACCAGCGCCGGGTTGTCGAGCAGTAACACCGCCGCAACGCCGAGGATGACGTTGCTGCCGGCGATCAAACACTGCAGGAAGAAGGTCGTTCTATTGTCCTCCAGCGCATAGAAGGCGCGGAGGCAGATGTATTGCACCGTAAACGGCACCAACCCGATGGCGAGAGCCATGAGCGCACCGCCGACGTAGGAGGCATCCTTCGAACCCTGTCCGAAGCCAAAGATCAGATGCGCCAGCGGCAGTCCCAACACCAAGAAAGCGACCGCGGCAGGAAGTAGCGCAGTGACCGCCAGCCGAATAGCCCGCATAGTTTCTGATGCCACTGCCGGCAGATCACCAGCAGCGGCGAGCCGTGAGGCAGTCGGCAGCATTGCGGTGGCAAGTGAGACTGTGATCAAGGAGTGCGGCAGGATCCACATCGCGTACGCGTTGGAGTAGGCGGTAAGGCCGGCACCCTTGCCGCCAACGGTGGCGCTGGTTGCCAGCTTGCTGACCACCACCAGCGCCGCCTGGGTCACCAGCACAAAGCCGAGGGTCCACTTGGCCAGCCGAAAGGTCTTGCCGAGCCCGGTGTGCTTGAAGTCGAAACGCGGCCGATAGTGATAACCACTGGCTCGCAGGAACGGGATCAGCACTGCCGCCTGTGCCGCAATGCCGAGCGTGGAGCCGATCCCAAGCAGCAGTTCCTGGCCGGCAGTGAAGGGAGCTCCGGTGCTGGTGCGCTCGAAAACGATCAAATACATGAGCAGTACGATGATCGAGACCACATTGTTGGCGATTGGTGCCCACATCATCGGCCCGAAACGATCACGGGCATTGAGCACCTGCCCGGCCAACACATGTACGCCGTAGAAGAAGACCTGCGGCATGCAGTAGTAGCCAAGCATGATCATCGACTGGTACTGGGCTTCCAATTGCGGCGATTTCCAGCCAGCCGCAGAATAGAGCGAGATGATCCACGGCACGGCAAGTGTCAGCAGCAGCGTGATCAACCCGAGTGCGATCAATCCGGCGGTCATGATCCGGTTCGTGTACGCCTCACCGCGGTCAGCGTCACCACGAATAGCACGCACGATCTGTGGCACCAGCACTGTGTTGAGAACACCGCCGGCCAGCAAGATGTACATGCTGTTGGGCACGTTGGTCGCGATCGTGAACATTTCGGCTTGCCGGGTGCCGTTGCCGAACAGGTACACCAACAGCATGAGCCGGAAGAACCCCAAGACTCTGGACAGGGCGGTACCCGATGCCATCAGAACGCTGGCCGAAACCAGCCGCCTGGTTTGCCTGCGCTCCTCCGTCGTCGGCCCTGGGTCGTTAGCAATCCCGGGGGAGCTGATCTTGGGCGTTGAGGTCTCAGACATCAAGTTTCTCTGCTGGCGCGGAGCTCAGCGCCGGGAACTGATCTTGAGAGCTGTCACCACCTGCCGCAGTTCCGGCCCCGGTTTCACGGCTTGATGTCTTGGCCCGTTCCTTTGCCACCTGGCGAATCCGCAAGAAGCTGCTGGCAACCAGCACAATGCCGGCAGCAATCGCGATCGCCCAGCCTGTGGTGCCGTTCTGCGTGACCTGCACCTCAATGTCGAATGGGTGGCCTATCGGCCGACCGGACTCGGTCATCAGTTGCGCCGTCACGGGCACAATGCCATTGGCCTTGGCGGTGACTTCGGCGTTCGCCGTTACTGTGTCTTGCGCTCGGATCTCAGTGGGCTTGATCGTTTTGATGGTGAGCCGCTGACGGTTCTCGGAATTGAAAACCAGCTTGACCTTGACCGCCCCAGCGTCCGGACCTGTTCCGACAGGTTCCAGTGTGTTCCTGATCGTGATCGGAAATGCCACACCTTGCTGTGCCACGGTTTGGACACGTGCGCTGCTGCTGATTTGGATCTTGTTCAACAAGATGTCATCGAGCGCAGCCTGCTGCGGGCCGAGGAAGGCCCGACGTGCCTTGTCATGCTTGCGCCACTTCGAGCTGGCAGCCCGGGCGATGGCGGCACTGCCTTCGGCGCGTGCTTGGGTCGAATCGAGGAGCAAATCGGCGTAGGTGTCGTTGCTGGCATCGAAATTCCTGAGGCTGCTGAGCTGGCCCGGGGTTAGCTGAGCATCCTGAGCCGCCGAACTGTAACGGTACTTCTCCGACCAAGACGACGGTGAAGATCTCAAAAGCTCGGTCAAAGTGAGCTGCTTCAGCCACGGCGCCTTTACCTCTTGATCACCTCGCGCCGCCTCAGCCTCCGCCTGTGCTGCCGTGCTGATCAGCCGAACACGTCCGTGGGCCAGACTGTCTCGGGTCGCGGTTGCCTCGACCCAGGTCTCAGCGAGCAGGCGCTGTCGGAGGTGGATCGTGGTGTCACGCGGATCCGGCCCCGGTCCGCCGCCCTGGGCACCCTTGGAGTAGCTCACGATCGGCACGTCATTAGGTCCGGCGAGCACCGGGGTTGGGCCCTTGGCCGAAGTGTCAGCGAGCAAGATTGCCGCGGGGTTCAGGTCGGCGACTGCCTTCGCCGTGGCCTCGTCCGCTGTACCGCCGGGCGGCAGCACCAGAAGCGGCAGTGCCCGTGTCGACTCCACCAACTTGTTCGCGTTGACGGCGTCGTTGAGCACGCCTTCCTGGCCGTTGTGTACCAGGGCGGCGATGTCTGGCGATCCGTACAGCAGCCGATAGCCGTCGTGCGATGACGGCAACGCTTCGAATCCGTCAAGCCATCTGGTGGCATCGGCCTGACCGGTGCCGGCCGAGGTGGTGCCTTCCGAATCCAGCACCTGATAGCCAGCCGACATGGTTTGCAGTTCCTGGATCAGCGCGGGGTCGATGGCGAAGGTGGTCTTGTTGGTGTTGGCCGCCTTCAGTAGGGCGGTCAAGCGGCCGTTCTCACCGACCTCAGCGGCGAGATGATCATCAGAGAGCACTCCCTTGCGCACTAGCGAAGGCCGAGTGTTGAAGATCACGATCGAGGTCATGCTCATGGAGTGATCAGGTTTTGTGGTCAGCACAGGTATGAAAACTCGGGCCCGGCCGACGGCCACGTTATTGCCACGCTGCAAGACATGTACCCCCATCAGGTACACACCATCGGTCGGGGACAGTTCAAGATCGGAGACCTTGGCCCGCAGCCGGAAGGGAACCGAGGCATTGGGCGCGAGAGATTGGTTCTCGGCCGTAAACAGATCTTGAAAGGCGCCGGTGTGGCGGGCGCCAAGTGGGTCATTGGACTCAGATGCCAGCGCCTGCTCCAAACCAGCCCGGCCGAGGATCGGCGCTTGGTTCCGCCAGAACAGCGCCTCCAGTCGGTAGAGCGGATCTTTTGTGATGTTGGTAACCAGACCGCTGACGGTGATCTCGCCGTCCCGAGTGGGCAGTGCCGGCTCCATTGAGGTAATGGTGATGGAAACCAGAGCGACCGGCTCGACGGCCGCAGCGCGCCAGGGCATGAGCAGTATGCACAGCCCGGAGACCGCGACTGCCAGCAGTACGCGGGCCGTACGCACCGCGTACCACCTCCTCATTCAAATCATGGTAATTGGCGCTGCTTCGGTGCGTTCACGCATCGCGCTGGGAATCCGCCTACTTCGTCGTCTCTTGCAGACGAAAAGCATGTCTGCTCGCTCCTCCTCAGCACGGCGGCGCGCGATTTCCGACGCTCACGCCCCGTGGGCGTTCGCGCATCGTGCTGGTAATCCTGTGCAACTTCGCTGAGGTTAGACTCGCTCAGCGTGTCTGCATTCCAGCTGAGCACAGTGCAGGCCGCTGCGGTGGCCGAACTGTTAAGAATCGCTCCGGTCGCGGACCGGCTGGGCGAGCTGTTCAGCAATGCCGGACACGAGCTCTATCTGGTCGGAGGAAGTGTCCGAGACGCATTGCTCGGCAAGCTTGGGCACGACCTGGATTTCGCAACCTCGGCACGGCCCGACGCGGTTGAGGAACTGCTACGTAAGTTCTCTCGGGCCGTCTGGACCATCGGCAAGGAGTTCGGCACCATCGGCTGCAGGGTTGAAGCCGACGGTGATAGCTGGGTGATCGAGGTCACCACGTACCGCTCGGATGTGTACCCCAATCACAGTCGCAAACCTCATGTCGCATTCGGCGACACGTTGTCCGAAGACCTGCTGCGCCGTGACTTCACAATCAATGCTATGGCGGTGTCGATCCCGGACAAGAAGTTCGTTGATCCGTACGGGGGATTAAACGATCTGGCGCGCCGAGTAATCCGGACCCCGGCAACGCCAGAGCGCTCCTTCAGCGATGATCCGCTGCGAATGATGCGCGCCGCCAGGTTTGTTGCGCAACTGGGATTCGGACCAGCACCCGAGGTAGTCGCGGCAATGCGCGACATGGCGGATCGGATCTCGATCATCTCCGCGGAGCGGGTACGTGACGAGCTTTCCAAGCTGCTGCTGACCGATCGGCCGCGGCCCGGCTTGGACCTGCTGGTGTCGACCAGTTTGGCCGCCCGCGTATTACCCGAGCTGCCTGCGTTGCGGCTGGAACGGGACGAACATCATCGGCACAAGGATGTCTATCAGCACAGCCTTACGGTGCTGGAACAAGCAATTGATCTTGAAGATCGGCTGCCCCAGCGGCCAGATCTGATCATCAGGTTGGCTGCGCTGCTGCATGACATCGGCAAGCCAGCGACCCGGCAGTTCGAGCAGGGCGGGAAGGTGTCGTTTCACCACCATGACGTGGTGGGCGCCAAGCTGGTGCGAAAGCGGCTAACCGCGCTGCGGTTCAGTGGCGAGGAGGTCAAGGCTGTCTCTGACCTTGTCGCCTTGCATTTGAGATTTCACGGATACGCCGCAGGTCAGGAGAGCGGCGACGCATGGACTGACTCAGCGGTTCGTCGCTACGTCCGGGATGCCGGTGATCAACTTGCCCGGCTGCACATTTTGACCAGGGCCGATGTCACGACGCGGGACGCCATGAAGGCGGAGCGACTCTGGAGGGCGTACGACCACCTCGAGCGCCGCATCGCGGAGCTGGCGGCCCAGGAGGAGCTGAGCGCCATCCGACCGGACCTGAACGGTGTCCAGATCATGGAGATACTTGGCATTCCAGAGGGCCGCGACGTGGGACGGGCGTACAAGTTCTTGCTGGAGCGTCGAATTGAGGAGGGCCCGCTCGGCGAAGAGCGGGCCCGTGAGGAGCTGTTGGCCTGGTGGGCCGATCAGCGATCTTGAGGAAACGCCAAAGTCTGCCGCACGGAAGCTGGAGGCATCATGTTCGGACGCAAGCGGCGCAAGCCGCCGGTGGCTGTTGCTGAGTGCTTCTCCTGCCGCCGACAAATCGGGTACGGCGAACCGTATGTATCGCTGAACTACCATGTCGAACGCACCGATGACGGTCGCGTGATCAACGTCGAGCAGGCCGAATTGCTGCTGATCGCGTGCATCAGTTGCGCTCCGGCTCCCAGCGCGATTATCGATAATCTCCGCACTGGCAGCCATCCTGCCCTCGACACAAAAGGATGATCGGGAGGTGCTGACATGTACGGCTTGATAGGCAAGATGATCAGCAAGCCTGGCCAGCGTGATTCGCTGGTCACCTTTATATTGCAGGGCGCCGAAAACATGCCTGGGTGCCTGAGCTACATCGTTGCCAGGGATACAGCGGACCAGGACGCAATCTGGATTACCGAGGTCTGGACCGACGAAGAGAGCCACCAGGCTTCTCTCCAGCTGCCGTTAGTGCAGAATGCCATAGCCCAAGCGATGCCGCTCATTCAGAGCTTGCAACCAGGCGTTGTCACCCAGCCCATTGGTGGTGTGGGGCTGTCGGAGTCCACTCAACTCCACTAACCGATACCGGGTCCTCATCAGCGCAAATTCTGGGTATAACAAGCAGTGATCTGCTCTTCCTGCGCAATGATCCGAAAGGAAAGCCATGGCGACCAAGGTCTTAACCACACTTCAGGACGACATCGACGGTTCGGCTGCTGTTGAGACCGTCCGATTCGGGCTGGACGGAGTGGAATGGGAAATAGATCTTTCTGATCGCAATGCCAACAGGCTCCGCAACAGTCTCAGCGAGTTCATTACCCATGGCCGGAAGGTGGGTGGCAAGCGCACGCGCAAGACCTCCTCATCGAGCGAGTTCGATCCCAAGCTTGTTCGGCAATGGGCGGAAGCCAACGGCATAGAGGTCAATTCTCGAGGACGCATCCCGGCCGAGATAGTCGAGCGGTATAAGTCCTCTAGCAATTGAGTTCCGCAGGTTGATCACCTTCGGATTGATCACCCTCGGAGTAATCAAAATGACAGACTTGCGGCCATGCCCGACCCGATCTTCGACCTCGACAACGCCGATGAGCCACTGAACATCGTCCACGAGGCAGCGGCCGGCTACCTCACCTCGCTGGCGGATCGCAACGTCCGCGACCTCCCGGCGTTGTCCCGGTTGCAGCAGTTGAAGGATGTGCTGCCGGCGGACGGCGTGGGCGGCCGCAACGCCGTCGCCGAGCTCGTTGACATCGGTACTGCGACCGCGACGCTGTCCAGCGGTCCTCGCTTCTTCCACTTTGTTATCGGTGGTTCGACGCCAGCCGCAATGGCCGCCGATTGGTTGACCTCCCTGCTGGACCAGAACACGTTCTCTCGAATCTCATCCGACTTCGCCTCGGCGGTGGAGGACGTGGCGCTGCAGTGGCTGTCCGAGCTGGTTGGGCTGCCCGATACCTGGGGCGGGGCTTTGGTGGGCAGCGCAACGTTCGCCAACTTCACCGGTCTGGCGTGCGCTACGCACTGGTGGGGTGAGCAGCATGGCGTCGATGTCGCGGCTCGGGGGCTGGCCGGGGTCGGCCGTCCGATGCCGGTGTACTCCGGAGGGTACGTACATCCGAGCGCTCGTAAAGCGCTGCAGATGCTGGGCCATGGGCGCGACTCGGTTCAGGTGTGCGCTGCCGATGCCATTGGCAGAGTCGACCTGACGGCATTGGACCGAGCGTTGGCTGAGCTAGCCGAGCCTGCGGTGATCATCGGCAACGCCGGCGAGGTCAACGCCGGTGACTTCGACCCGATCGCCGAACTGGCCGACATTGCCGAGCGCCGTCGCGCTTGGCTGCACCTTGACGCCTCATTCGGGGTGTTCGCTGCGCTTTCTCCGCGTACGGCTCATTTGGTTCGGGGCATGGACCGCGCCA
The DNA here is from genome assembly GCA_035253925.1 of Propionibacteriaceae bacterium. Classification (GTDB taxonomy): domain Bacteria; phylum Actinomycetota; class Actinomycetes; order Propionibacteriales; family Propionibacteriaceae; genus Microlunatus. The sequence continues at coordinate 1,707 of DATFBI010000207.1, read as the reverse complement.
ATTCGATCGCCGCTGATGCACACAAATGGCTCAATGTGCCCTACGAAAGTGGCTTCGCCCTGATCGCGGAGCCGCAACGACTGGGCCATGCCTTCGGCATGCCAGGCGCACCATATCTGCCTAGCCCAGACAGCCCCGGCGCCGGTTACGGCTTCTTCGGTCCTGAGTCGTCACGTCGGGCGCGGGCGCTGCCAATCTGGGCGACGCTGCGCGCGTATGGCCGCGAGGGCTACCGGTCGATGGTTGAGCGACATGTTGATCTTGCACAACACCTGGCCGGGCTGGTGGATGCCGCTCCGGAGCTGGAGCGGCTGGCCGATGTGCCGCTCTGCATTGTGTGCCTGCGGTATCGACCGCCCGGAGTGGACGACGAGGAGCGGCTCAATGCGATCAACCAGAAGCTGGGCGAGGAGCTGCTCGCCGACGGTCGGGTCTATGCCGGTACCACGATGTATGGCAGCCGGGTCGCGCTGCGCCCAGCGATCACCAATTGGCGTACCAGAGAGGGAGACGTCGACTTCTTTATCGACGTGCTACGCGAGTTGGGCGCGCGGGTCATGTCGCAGCATGAACCTATGACCGGGCCAGCGCGGTAACCGGCGCTAAGAAGCTCACTCGAGCGGCGGCACTCCGGCGCGATTGACGTTCACGTCGAGAGTCGCAACCGCATCTGGCGTGAAGTTTCAGCGAAGTTCGCCCGAGTCCGCGACCGGTAATCAAGAGCTGATTGAACAAATCTTCTGCCGCGTGGCCATGGCAGACTATTCCTTCGTGGTCGCCGTCTCCGGGCGTGAGCGTTCGGTAATCGCGCGCCGCCGTGCTGAGGAGGAACGAGCAGACAGGCCTGTCGTCTGCCAGGGACGACGAAGTAGGCGGATGACAAGCGCGATGCGCGAACGCCCGAAGAACATCGTGCCCCGTAACGAGTAGGACCGGAAGACGACTTAGGTGAAAGTGCGAGAGACCAGAAGCCGTGGGCATCAGGAAGGCAGTGCCGCTATGACGGCGGCCAGCGATGCCCAGGGCCGGGCAGCGGATGGTCGTCGCAGGCACGCCGAGTTTGAGCCCGTCTACCACCACTACGGACCCCACCGGGCCGGGTTGCCGCCGCTGTTCCCCTACTTCCGTGAGCTATGGCGTCGACGTGCCTTCGCTGCCGAGATGAGCAGGGCCAGCATGCGGAGCGCCAATACCTCGACGTTCTTCGGACAGTTGTGGCTGATTCTGAATCCCTTGCTGCTTGCTGGTGTCTATTACGTCCTGGTGACGATCATCCGTCGCGAGAACGATCCAGCCTTCTTCGCCCATCTCACTCTGGGGATCTTCGCCTTCCAGCTGGTGGGTACTTCGGTTACTAGCGGCGCGACCTCGGTGACGAGCTCTGGCAAGTTACTGCTGAATACGCCTTTTCCCCGGCTGTTGATTCCGTTGTCGGCGGTACGTACAGCGTTCTTCCGCTTCCTTCCTACGGTGCCGGTCTACTTCATCTTTCACGCGATCTTCCTAACCCATGTCTGGTCGCCAAAGATGTTGCTGTCGCTCTACTTCCTGGGCACGATGATCGTCTTCGCAATGGGATTGGCGGCTTTTTTTGCGGCACTGCAGGTCTACTTCCGTGACACCTCAAGCTTTTTGCCGTTCTTTGTGCGCATTTGGATGTATCTGTCCCCGATCCTGTGGGCACCAGAACACGTTATTGGGCGTTTT
>DATFBI010000206.1:0-2546 GCA_035253925.1 Propionibacteriaceae bacterium | reverse complement strand
CGTTTGGTTCTGGAGCACCGGCTCAGCGTGGACGAGGCCGTGGAGACTGCCATTGACTTGACGTACAACCTGCCCAAGGAGTCTTACCCGCAGCCTGCGCGCTGAGCGCTGTATTCAATGTTGAGTGTGTCCTTTCTCCCGACATCAGCAGAAAGGACACATCTAAGCGCGATTCAGGACGGATTTAGCGCGCGTACGACGCGAAGGGCGTCAGGTGCTTCACGAAGTGATCTTCGATGATGCGGTAGTGCTCCTCCTCGTGGTCGTTCCAGACCTGATACAGCCGTGTCCGAAACTCCTCCAAGATCGCCCCATAGCCCACATGTAAGACCTGCCGGGAGTCGACGCGGTCCATCAGCTGAGCGACCTCATCATCGGTGGGATCAGTGGGGATCTTCGTCGGATCGCAAGAGAGGTGGTAGCTCTTGCGGTTGGCTTCGAAACTGTCGAGGGCCAACGTAAGGACCTCTCGCATCAGGTCGGGATCGTTGTTGGCGATCACCCGCAGCGCCTCTGCCCAGCTGGTACCTGCCGTCTTGAGATGCACTAAACCATTGGTCGCCTCTGCAATGAGGGGATAGGTGGAGAACTTATCGGAGCCGGAATGCAGGGAGAGTTTGTATGGGCCGAGCGCGCGGGAAATCTCAGCATGGATTTCAAAGTCGCCCTGTAACTCGTCGATGTCGCCGATGTACTCCACACCCTTCTCGAAGCGGCCGACATAGCGCGGTGCAAACGAGACAAAGTCCATCCCGAGGCGCTGAAGTTCGCTGACTACGACAATGTGCTCGGCCGGCTTGGTTGGATAGTCGGTCTCATCGACGGCGAACTCCACTTCGCACTCGATGCCCTTCTCCATGAGCCGCCGGTACATGGCCATCCCGTGCACAATGCCCGGACCGTACTTGGCCATAGCGCGAAGGACCGACTCCTCGTCCAGCTCGATCGCCTCGTGCTCCAGGTCGATGCGACGTCCGGCGTAACCCTTCATAAAGGTCGCCTGATCAGATTCCAGGCCTGCCCAGTCGAGAGCCTCCACTTTCTGCCTGATGGCTGCAGAGTCGGCGTGCTCAGCCTCGCCATCAACCTCAGCCTTGGGATCAAGGGTGTAGAACACAAAGCCGGCAGCCACGGTGTCATCGATGTCCTCGGGCTGCTCCAGATGATCAGCATCACCGCCTACCGGTTTGGTCCAGCCGGCCTGAAAAGCACCCCACGTCGCATCGTCGAGCACATTGCGCGGCGTACGCCCGCAGCGGCCCATCTCGCGGATGGACTGTTGGGCGAAGACTGGATTGATTGGCGCGCCGATTGCCTTCAGTGCCCGCACGTGACCGGGGGTAGCCAGTCCAAGCCGGTCGCCGAACCCGGCCGAGGTATGCAAGCCAAAGCGGGACGGTTTCAGCCAGGGCAGCGCGGACCTCAGCGCGAGGGCATTTTCGGGCGTAGTCTCCGCCACCAAACGAAGCTGGCCATCGAGACGCTCCGTCCTCCCGGTAAAGCCTCGAAACGCGGACTCCTCGCCAGCTACAGCCAACAACCTTTTGACACCATCGGCTGACCGTTCCAGCCAGTAGGTAGCGCCACCGTAGGAAACTTGTGATTCTGAGTAAGCGCGATCTCCAAGAAGCGCTGTTGCGGACGGGCTTAGCTCATCAGGTTGGGCAGTCATAGCACCAAGCTATCAGAAAACGCTTTCTCACTTGTCACTGGTCAAGGCGGAGGTTCAGCAATGACTATCGACGCTCTCCGCAGCAGATTCGCCAATCCGCCGTCGAGTGCTGCCCCCATGATGCGCTGGTGGTGGTTTGGGCCGTCGGTGACCCGACAAGCTGGAGCGCGAGCTCGTCGCGATGGCGGAGGCCGGACTTGGTGGGGTGGAGGTGGCATACGTCTATCCGCTGGCTGCGGCTACTACGGTGTTCGGCTCGGATACCTTCTTGGCCGACCTCCGCTTCGCTGCCGAGCGGGCGCACAAACTGGGACTCCGCTTCGACCTCACGCTCGGTAGCGGCTGGTCCTTCGGTGGACCACACATCACCACAGAGCTGGCAGCGCGGCAGCTGTCCTGGGAGCAACGCGAGATCGGAGCCGGAGCGTTGAACGTTCCGGTGGCTTCACATTGGCCTGGTGAGGAGCTGATCGCCGGGTACGTCGGTGCTGGCTCGCTGCAAGAGCATCCGGCCTCATACCATCAGCTGCCCGTCGTGGACGGTCGGTTGATGATCGAGGCCGGAACGGCTCCGCGGCTAGTGCTGCTCGGGTACGCCCGCCTCACCGGGCAGAACGTTAAGCGCGTCGCGGCCGGAGCGGAAGGCCCGGTTCTGGACCACTACTCCGCTGTCGCCACGGAGGCACACGTTCGGGCGGTCGGCGACCCAATGCTCGACGCCGTCCCCGCCGAGCTGGTCGGCTCTGTCTTCTGCGACAGCCTCGAGGTCTACGGCTCCGATTGGACGCCTGCGTTGCCGGCCGAGTTTGCCCGCCGGCGGGGCTACGACCTCCTTCCGATGCTGTACCTACTGACTGTTGAAGGGCCTGAGGCA
>DATFBI010000205.1:0-3238 GCA_035253925.1 Propionibacteriaceae bacterium | reverse complement strand
CAACTGGTCGAAGGCCCACAACATCTTGCTGCCCAACTTCAGCCAGCAGGCAATGCGGGACTACGTGCCGATGATGAATGACATTGCGACGCAGCTGATGCAGAAGTGGGCGCGGTTGAATCCGGGCGAACCGGTCGATGTCACCGCTGACATGACCCGGCTCACCCTCGACACAATCGCGCTGTGCGGCTTCGGCTACCGCTTCAACTCCTTCTATCGCGACACCCTGCATCCGTTTGTCGAGGCCATGTACGGCGTGTTGGGAGAAAGCCAAAGACGCGCCCGGGCACTGCCCATCCAGACCAAGCTACGGCGTCGCGCTTCGCGGAAGCTGACCGAGAACTACCGCTTCATGGAGAGCGAGGTTCAACAGATCATTGACGAGCGTCGGCGCAGCGGGAATGTCGAAGATTACAAGGATTTGCTCAGCCGCATGCTGACTGGGGTGGACAAGCGGACCGGCGAGAAGCTGAGCGACGACAACATTGTGGCTCAGTGCCAGACCTTCCTGATCGCCGGTCACGAAACCACCAGCGGTCTGCTCTCCTTCGCCATCAGCTTTTTGATAAAGCATCCCGAGGTGGTCACCCGGGCTCAGGAGGAGGTGGATCGCGTTCTCGGCACGGATACCTCGGTGCTGCCCACCTACCAGCAAGTGCTAGGCCTCACCTACGTCAATCAGATCCTCAGCGAAACCCTGCGGTTGTGGCCCACCGTGGCGGGGTTCACCCGCTACCCCTACCAGGACACCAGGGTGGGGCCGTACCTGATGCCGAAGGGCTCCTCGATTACCGCGCTCTCGATCATGCTCCACCGCGATCGGAGCGTCTGGGGTGACGACGCTGAGGAGTACAACCCTGACCACTTCCGGCCCGAGACCCGGTCACAGCTTCCACCTAACGCATTTAAGCCGTTCGGTTCAGGTCAGCGGGCTTGCATCGGGCGCCAGTTCGCCATGCAGGAAGCGATGCTCGTCCTCGGCATGCTGCTGCAGCGCTTCGAGTTCGTGGATTACCTGAACTATGAGCTGAAGGTCAAAGAGGGTCTGACTATCAAACCCGATGGCTTGTTCATCAAGATCAAGCAGCGCCCCGGACGAACCACCGGAACCGCGCCGATCGCGATCACCACCGCACCGACCAACGGGCAAGCCACAGAACCCAAGGCCCGCCCACAGCGGACAGGCGAGGGGCACAACACGCCGCTCATGGTGCTGTTCGGGTCCAATTTAGGAACTGCCGAGGGCATCGCCACTCGGATCGCTCAGGATGGGTCAGACCGCGGTTACGCGGTGACATTGGGCGCTCTGGATGATCACACGGGCGAGCTGCCGCACGAGGGAGCGCTGGTCGTGGTCTGCGCCTCCTACAACGGCAAGCCACCGGACAACGCCGAGCGCTTCTGCCGCTGGATCACTGATCAAGGAACACCCGCAGATGCCGGATCTGGCCTGGCTTATTCGGTCTTCGGGTGCGGCAACATGGACTGGGCTTCGACATACCAAGCTGTACCAACGCTGATTGATGCCCAGCTTGAGACCCACGGTGCCCACCGGATCCATGACCGCGGCGAGGGTGACGCTCGCTCTGACTTCGACGGTCAGTTCTCCGAGTGGTACCAGGGGCTGTGGTCATCGCTCGCCGCCGGACTCGGGCTCGGCACTGAGTCGACCACGGCGTCCACGACCGAGCCGCGGCTTCGCCTCACTATGGAGAACAAGCAGACGACGAACCCCGTTGTGATGTCCTACCGCGCTCATCCGTCGTTTGTGCTAGCCAACCGAGAACTGCTCCAAAACGGCCAGTCCGATATTGACTCCAGGTCAGCCCGTCATATCGAACTCGAGTTGCCGGCCGGAATGGAGTACCAGACCGGTGATCATCTCGGCGTCCTGCCGCGCAACAACGTCGACCTGATCCGGCGGGTGATGGCTCGGTTCGGTCTCGATGCGGGGACCTACGTCACCATCAACCCAACCGGCGGTGGCACCTACACCCATCTTCCGCTGGGAGAGCCCGCGCCGCTGCTCGGCATCCTCGGAGCCTGTGTCGAGTTGCAGGACGTCGCCAGTCGCAGTGATCTTGCTGTGCTTGCCCGATACGCGAGTGATCCTGATCAAGCGGCCGACCTGAACGCCATGTCCGGCCTGGACGATGCCGGCCGTGAGGCCTACCGCGAGAAAGTAGCAACGCGGCGGCGATCGGTGCTGCAGCTGCTGGACGACTATCCAAGCTGTGACCTGCCGTTCAATGTTTACCTCGAGCTGCTGCCGCCTATGCGGCCGCGCTACTACTCCATTTCCTCTTCTCCTGCGGTCGCGACCGCATGCCATATCACGGTAGGTGTGTTACATGGCAAGGCCCGAAGCGGCGATGGATACTTCAACGGGGTTGCCTCCAACCACCTCGCGAGCAGCATGCAGAACAGCACGCAGTTCACCTTTGTTCGCAAACCGACCATCCCGTTCCGCCCGCCGGCCAACCCGCACACTCCGATGATCATGGTCGGCGCGGGCACTGGGATGGCGCCCTTCCGGGGCTTCCTGCAGGAGCGGGCGGCACTGGCGGAGAAGGGGGTGCCGATTGGAAAGTCGATCCTCTTCTATGGCTGCCGAAATGCTGATCATGACATGCTCTACGCCGACGAGCTGAAGACCTTCGAAGCGTCAGGGGTAACCGACCTGCAGGTGGCGTTCTCGCGTGAGCCGGGCCAGCCTCGAACCTTTGTCCAGCACCTGATCGAGCAGGAGCGAGACCCGGTATGGGATTTGATCGAGAAAGGTGCGGTGATCTACGTCTGTGGCAATGCCAACACCATGGCACCCGGCGTACGCGCTGCCCTAATGGAGGTCTACCGCGCGAAGAGCAATGGAACTGATGCCACGGCGGACGAGTGGCTCAAAGGATTGCGGGACGAGGACCGCTACCTGGAGGACATCTGGGGAGAGATGGCCTCTGGGTTGTGAGTTACCTCGGTCGGACGGTTGCCGCCTAGGCGGGGACTGCACCTGGCACCGGTTTTGAGGCTTCCCATACGGCAGCGCTGAAGTCGGTACGGCCGAGGGCGAGGGTGCCTTGGTTGGTGACTAGGTAGATGTATCTGGTGGGTGATCGGAAGATGAAGTAGCCGGGCTCGGGCTGGTGTTTTTGCCACCGGCCGTGGGTGACGGCACGATGCCCGGGACGGGCAAATGGGCCTAGGTTGCCGAGCCGGGTTTGACCCGGCGGCCCACCGTAAT
>DATFBI010000204.1:0-36455 GCA_035253925.1 Propionibacteriaceae bacterium | reverse complement strand
CAAGGGAGGAGCTCAGTCCCTCGAGGTTGCTGGCGTCGAGCTGACCAACGGCTTGCTCCAGCGCGGACGTGTCGATAGTGATGCCGCTGGCGTACTGCTCAACCAACGTCAACATTTGCGCCCGCAGCCAGCCTGCAGAGGCGAACAGCCGCTGCCGGGCACACTCCCGCAAGGCGAGATAGAGCGTGACATCAGAGTTCGACTGTTCCAGACCCTCTCCGAAGGCCTTGATGTTGGTTGGCAGCAGCGCGACATGCCCGGGTTCGCTTAGCGGCAGACCAATGTCGGTCGCGCCGACTACCTCAGTCGCCAGCTGCCCGAGCCCTTGCCCGAGCTGGAGGCCGAACATGCTTGCTCCTGAGGTACGCAGCATTGGCCGAAGCATTTGTTCCATACCGGCCATTCCTGGCAGACCAGCAGTTTCCTCGCTGCCGCCGAAGTTCAGTGCGCCTTCCATCGCATCGGCGATATGCACTGCAACCGGTTCCACAAGCCGCCGCCACACCGGCATCGTTTGCTCAATCCACTCGGCCCGGCTCCAAGCGGCGACATTTGTGCTCACCCGCGGAAACGTGGTGGCCTGATCGAGCCAGACCTCTGCGAGTTCTACGGCTTCGGTGATAGCACGCTGTTGGCCAGCGTTGGGACTCGGATCTGGACCGAGCGACGCGACCGTCTTACGCGCGGTGTTCTTGGTGACCTCCCAGTTCACGCCGGACCCCGGCTCGGTCGGTCCACTGGTGAACATCGAGCCGGCACCGCCAAGCATCGCGAAGGCGCTTTGCAGCTGTGCCGCGAGCGCATTCATATCACCACCGGCCAGCGAGGAGAAGAATGCCTCGAACGGGTTGTCGGGCTCTCCACCGCTCTTCCCCATTGGACCCTGAGGGCTCTTCCCCGACGCTCCAGAACCGCCCAGACGATATGGCTCAGACGGTTTCTCCCGCGACTGACTTTCCTCATCCTCGGGCTGATCGGCCGGATCTGGGGTTCGATCCTCGGCCATGCTCACTCCTGACAGTTGCCTTATCGGTAATTGGTTCAACCGTACGCGGCTACCAGTGCCCTGACCCCTAAGCGGCGCGCTGATCGCTGACAGCTCAATGTTGATTGCTTCGCTCGCCATGGCTCGCTCAGCGCGGATCGCGCGTGAAAGCCGCCTACTTCGTCGTCGCTTGTAGACGAATAGCGTGTCCCCTCGCTCCTCCTCAGCACGGCGGCGCGCGATCCGATCCTGATTGGCAATGGGAATCGGCGGAACTTGATCTGCTGGTTCGAAGCCGAAGATCCGGCCGAGGAAGTAGATCTGAGCCTCGATTGCTGCCTTGATCGTTACTGCCTTCCGGAAGCCGTGACCTTCCCCCTCGAACATGATCAAGGCAACGGGCAGGTCTTTGCGACGCGCTGCGTCGGCCAGCATCTCGGCCTGCTGGGGCGGTACCACCATGTCTTCGATGCCTTGCAGTAGGAGGATAGGTGCCGAGAGCTGATCCAGATGGTTGATGGGCGAGCGTTCGAGGTAGATGTGACGGTCTTGTGGATACGGCCCAACCAGGCTGTCGAGGTAACGCGACTCAAACTTGTGGGTATCTTTTGCCATCGCTTCTAGATCAGCGATGCCGTACTGGCTGATGCCAGCATGAAAGGCGTCTGACGTGGTGAGCGCGGCCAGCGTCGTAAAGCCACCAGCGCTACCACCTCGGACGGCGAGCCGAGCTGGATCGGCGAGCCGCTCGGCTGCCATCGCCACGGTGCCCCTGATGCAATCCTGTACATCGACGATGCCCCAGCGACCCTTCAGCCGATTTCGATACTCCCTGCCGAAGCCCGCGCTGCCGCCGTAGTTGACGTCGAGTATCGCGAAGCCCCGGGAAGTCCAGAACTGATAGCCGATCTTGAAATCCGGCGCGGCGAACCCCGTCGGGCCACCGTGGGACAGCGTGATCATCGGTGGCAAAGTGCCCGCCGGCGCTTGGCATTCGGCGTTCACAGGCGGATAGAAATAGCCGTAGACTTCGCGGCCCTCGGACGTCCAACTGACCCGTCGAGCGAGTGATAAGGCATCAGCAGGGATGCTGATCTGGTAGGACGACCTCACTGTTGTCCAGGTGTCGCGGTCGAGGTCGAGGAGTGCCAGTGCGGCAGGTCGGTCGGGGAAGCTGAGCAACGCAGCAGCGCTCCGTCCGCCGACATCCAGTGAGGTCGCAGTGATGCCGAGGCCAGCTGTCGATCGAAGCGTGCCGTCGGAGATCCGCAGCACTTCGATGCTCTGGTCACCGCCGCGGTTCAGCGTGCACAGTAGATGGTCATTATCGATGATTGCGTACGGACGCTGGCCGAGCGTCCATTGCGGTGCACAGAACTCCGCGTCCGTCTCGTGGAGCGGCTTCACCTGGCCGTCGCTCCACAGGTAGAGGTTCCACCAGTTCGTACGATCGGATGCGAAGATCAATTTCTCGCCGAGCCAGCGAGGCTGTACTGCAGACTCACTAATCCCACCCGCGATCGCTTGACTGTCAACGATCCCACCACCACTCAGAGATCCGATCATGATCGTTGTCGAGTCCCATGGCATGTTGGGGTGATTCCATTCCGTCCACGCCAGCAGCCCACCGGTGGAGAGCTCCGGAGTGGAGTAGAAATCGGCACCGCCGCAGAGCACCGTGCCACCGTCGAAGTTGGCCCCGTCAAGATCAAGAGCCACGATGGTGTTGATGGGTTCCCCGGCGGCGGAATGATCTTCGCGTACCGCAAGCACCAGGCCGCGGTCGGGATGGACTCGAATATCGCCGAATCGGAGCTGCGCCTCCGGCGTGATCGGCTTAGGACTTCCCTCATCTCGGATCACGTACAGGCGACCGTCGCTGAACTCCGAGTACACAACGGTTCCGCCGGACACGTGATATTCACCACCGCCATACTCATGGACTCGATTCCGCACATAGGTAGGTGGGCGCGTGACCTCGACCGGCTCACCGACTGAGATGGGCCGGCGCCACAGGCTGGTCCGGCCTCGTTCATCGGCCCGAGACTCCAGCCAGTAAACGTAGTCTCCGTCGATCTGTGCTGCCGAAAGTCCGACCGAGGAACCGACCAAATGATCAATAGAGATTGGCGACACCCAGGATCCGTACGGGGTAATCCTCACATGTTCAATCTATTGCTCAGCGGAGTGCAGAAGCTGCTACTCGAGGTGTGGCATTAGCTCGTCGACCATCGCACCAAAGCGACCGACTAGCACAGACAAGTGCCCCTCGCCATCGAGGAAGTGGGGCACCGCGCCGGGGATGTTCCTGGCCAGCCATTCCGCGTGGTGAAAGGGCACCATTAGGTCCGCGGTGCCCTGCCAGACGTAAGTCGGGACGGTCAGCTCACATGGGTCAAAGCCCCAGTCCCGAGTGAAGGCCAAGTCATCGTCGATCCAGCCGTCAACCTCGACCACGCCGTCCTGGAGCCCCCGGACTACGTCGAGTCCGGCCTCGCTCCGGATGACGGCGCGGTCGACCTCAGGCAGGAGCGTCGCCAGGGTCTCGATGATCCCGTCAGGTTCGGCGTCGATGATGCCCGCCCGATCGTCCATTACGAACGGCCGGAGTGCCTCCTCGCCACGGAGCGCCAGGTTAAACTCCTCGACGTTGGCCTCACCCATACCGTCGAGGAAGTCCGGCTCCCCGACGTACGGTTTGATCCCGCACACGCACAGGACCGCCGCCACTCGGTCCGGCAGGAGCGCGCCAGTGGCCAGAGCGTGAGGGCCGCCGCCGGAGTTACCGCCCACCAGGCAGCGGTCGGCATCCAGACGGTCGAGGATCGCGGCTACGTCCGCGGCGACGTCGGCGACCGAGCGCCCGAGACATCGGGTTGACCCCGAGGCGCCGGCGCGTGTATACGTCACATAGCGCAAACCGCGGGCATGCGTCTCTTTCTGACGGTAGCGGAACTGCCGTGCACAGCCCGGCGTGCCGTGGTGCCACACCAGGGGTACGCCGTGGGGCGGCCCCGACACGGTTACTTCAAGCACCCGTCCGTCGGGAAGGTCCAGGGCAATCGTCTCGGGCGCGTGATTCATGCTGGCATCTTGTCAGGCCGACCGTACCTGAAGGACCGTACGCACGACCCCGTACGCGCGATCCGGGCAGCGCTCGCCGGCCTCTGCCGCCGGCGACACCTCAGATACCAGCCGACGTAATGCGAGTCGGCCCTTACCTGTTGGTGCTGATGTGGCCCATGGTGCAAGATAGTGAGCACAACTGATCCGCCAGCAAGACCGGCCTGAGGATGCAGGGGAAGGCAGCCCTCAGGTTGTCTTTGGTCTCGCACTGGAGGATCGGCATGAGCACCACACGTGGAGTCTTGTACGTCCACTCCGCGCCGTCAGCACTGTGCCCGCACATCGAGTGGGCCGTGGGCGGCGTTTTTGGCATGCCCATACGGTTTGACTGGATTCCACAGCCGATCGAACGTTCCTGCTATCGAACCGAGTACTCCTGGACCGGCCCCACCGGCACAGCGGCTCGACTAGCGAGCGCCCTTAAGGGGTGGCAGCGGGTCCGCTTCGAGGTGACCGAGGAACCTACCTCGCGGACCGAGGGCGAGCGTTACTCCTACACGCCAACTCTCGGCATCTTTCATGCCACAACCGGCCTCCACGGCGACATCATGATTCCCGAAGATCGGATCAAGCATGCGATAGCGATGTCGTCCCTCGGTGGCATCGATGTCACGGATACCCTCTATGCCCTGCTGGGCCGCGCCTGGGACGAGGAGCTCGAACCCTTCCGTTGCGCCGGTGACGGCACACCGGTCCGCTGGCTGCACAAGGTTGTCTAGGCTCCCTTACCCGGCGTAGGGAAGTCGACGTTGGTTAGAGGGGGATGTTGGTGTGAGCTCCGCGCTGGGCGGTGTCGGCGTCGCGAATCGCGGCAGCTAATGCTGATCGAGTGGCGTCAGGCGCCACGATCTCATCGACAACGCCGATCTCCACTGCCTTCTCGACTCCACCGGCAATGCGCTCGTGCTCAGCTGCCAGCTCGGCCTCCACTTGGGGGCGTAGATCGTCGGCCACTTCAGCCAGCTTGCGGCGATGCAAGATCCGTACCGCGGCAATCGGCCCCATCACCGCAACCTCGGCACCCGGCCAGGCAAAGACCCGAGTAGCGCCGAGCGAGCGCGCGTTCATCGCGATGTACGCACCGCCGTACGCCTTGCGGGTCACCAGAGTGACCCGCGGCACCACCGCTTCACCAAACGCATGCAGCAGCTTCGCCCCACGACGTACCACGCCATCCCATTCCTGCCCGACCCCGGGCAGATAACCGGGCACGTCGACGATTACCACTAGCGGCACGCCGAAGGTGTCGCACATTCGGACAAACCTGGCTGCCTTCTCCGCACTAAGCGCATCCAGGCAGCCCCCAAGGCGCAGCGGATTGTTGGCGATCACTCCCACAGTGCGCCCGCCAAGACGCCCCAGCGCAATGGTGATGTTAGGCGCCCACCGGGCGTGCAGCTCGACGGTTGAGCCTGTGTCCAAAAGACCATTGATCAGTGGATGGACGTCGTAGGCACGCTTCGGCGACTCCGGCAGCAAGGCAGCAAGATCAACGTCCGGCACCGTTATGGCCGTCTGGCCTTGGTTGGCAAGCAGCGTAGTAAGTGCCCGACCTTGCTCGATGGCGTGCGCTTCGCCCTCCGCCACTACATGCACCACGCCCGATCGGCGGCCGTGAGTATCTGGCCCACCAAGCCGCAGCATGTCGACATCCTCACCGGTGACCGAGCGCACTACATCGGGACCGGTGACAAAGATCCGGCCCTCCGGCGCCAAGATCACCAAGTCGGTGAGCGCCGGTCCGTACGCGGCACCGCCAGCCGCGAAGCCCAACACGATGGAGATCTGCGGGATCCTGCCCGATGCCTGTGTCATGGCATGGAAGATCCGACCGACGCCGTGCAGTGATAGCACACCCTCAGCAAGGCGAGCCCCACCGGAATGCCAAATTCCCAGGATCGGCACCCGATCATGCATGGCCCGCTCATAAGCCCGAACCACCACGTCGCAGCCTTCAACACCCATCGCCCCGCCCATCACTGTGGCGTCTGAGCAGAAGGCGACTACCCGGCAACCGTTGATAGTTCCGGTCGCCGCCAACATCCCGGAGTCGTCATCCGGAGTGATCAACTCCACCGAATCCGGATCTAGCAGTGCTCGTAGCCGGAAGTGCGGGTTGCGCGGATCTTGATCACGCGAAACCTTGATCTTTTTCGGCGTGTCGGAGGGAGCCGCAGGGGTTTGGCGAGCTGGCGCGGCGGTTGGGGCAGTGCCCCGATCGGTCGTCATCGTCATCTCAGGCCTCCAGTGGCATAGGCATTGGTGAAGGCAACAGCAACGTTGTGACCGCCGAAGCCGAACGAGTTATTGATCGCCGCTAGGTCACCGGTTGGCAGATCTCGCACCTTGGTGGCGATGTCGATACCAAGATCAGGCTCTGGGTTGTCCAGGTTGATAGTGGGCGGAGTCTTGCGGTGATAGATCGCCAGCAGCGTGGCCAACGATTCCAACGCGCCCGCACCGCCGAGCAAGTGACCGGTCATCGACTTGGTGGCTGTGACGATCGCCTCGGTGTCTTCACCCAGTGACTGGCGAATAGAGCCGGCCTCGGTGACATCCCCCTGAGGGGTGGACGTAGCGTGCGCATTCACATGGACGATGTCGCCTGGGAGGAGATCCGCCTCACGAAGCGCCTTGGTCATAGCTAGGGCCTGGGTGCCACCGGTCGGATCGGGCTGCACCATGTCGTGCGCGTCGGCGGTGATGCCAGCCCCGGCGAGCTCACCGTAGATGTGCGCGCCGCGAGCCTGCGCATGCTCCAGCGTCTCGATGACCAGCATTGCTGCACCCTCACCAAGCACAAAGCCGTCGCGATCCACATCCCATGGCCGGGATGCGCGTTCGGGCTCCTCATTGCGGCGGCTCAAGGCCTGCATTTGGGCGAAGCTCGCGATCGGCAGCGGGTGGATGACGCCCTCCGTACCTCCGACGACGGCAACGTCGGCGCGACCCAGTCGCAACATGTCGAGGCCGAGCGAGATCGACTCATTGCTGGACGCGCACGCTGAGACCGGGGTATGTGCTCCGGCTCGCGCACCGAGCCGCAAGCTGACATTGGCAGCAGAAGCGTTGGCCATCAGCATGGGGATTGCCAGCGGGCTGACTCGTCGGGCACCTTTTTCCTTTTGGATGTCCCAGTTGGTAAGCAACGTGATCATCCCGCCGATGCCGGTAGCGATGGCGACGCCAAGGCGCTCTCGGTCGACGGGGTTCTCCTCCCGGAGCCCGTACCCGGCGTCCTGCCAGGCCTCCATTGCTGCAACGACCGCAAGTTGGGCGGACCGGTCCAGCCGGCGTGCCTCGACCCGTTCCAACATCTCGGCAGGATCAGCGATCGCCTGTGCCGCGATCTTCACTGGCAGATCGTCAGCCCAGTCGGCTTCGATCTTGTGTACGCCGGACTTGCCGGCCAGCAGACCGTCCCAAGTGGTAGGGACGTCGCCTCCGAGTGGGGTGGTGGCTCCAAGGCCGGTTACCACGACGCGGATGCGTGACATTGCGGTATCTCCTGCGAGGGCGTGTCGAGTTGTTTAGCTGGTTCTAGGGCGGTCATTGGTTGTTCTCAATGGCCCGACCGCGATCAGCGGTGATGATCAAGCGGCAGCACGCTCGATGTAGGCAACCGCGTCGCCCACGGTCTTGAGGTTCTTCGCCTCTTCATCGGGAATGCTGACACCGAACTTCTCTTCGGCGGCGTAAATGATCTCGACCATCGATAGCGAGTCCACGTCAAGATCATCGGTGAATGACTTGTCGAGCTGGACATCATCAACAGGCACGCCGGCAACTTCGTTGACGATCTCGGCTAGATCGGCGCGGACTTCTTCGGTGGTGGACATAGGCATGGCTCCTTCAGTGGTGGTTGAGATGGTTTCTCGGGCGTGAGCATCAATAGATCGCCCCCGACCTGTAACAGATCTGTTTAGGGCAGGATGATCACCTGACCGGCATAGACCAGGCCGGCACCGAAGCCGATGATCAGGCAGGTCTGGCCCTTGTGGGCTTCGCCTGATTCAAGCAAGGCCTCGATGGCAAGTGGAATCGATGCAGCCGAGGTATTGCCTTGCCGCGCGATGTCCCGGGCGACAACCACCCCGCTCGGCAACTTCAAAGCGCGGAACATAGCGTCAGTAATCCGCATGTTCGCTTGATGTGGCGCGAAGACATCCAGGTCCTCAGGGCTCACACCGGCGGCATCCAACGCCTCAGCCGCGGTCTTGGCCATAGTGTAGGAGGCCCATTTGAAGACCGGATTGCCTTCCATCCTGAGGGTCGGCCAGCTGGCACCACCTTCAGTGGGTTGATATGACTCGGTGTCCCAGGCGAGCGCGGCGTCCCACGGCTCGGTCTGCTGGATCAGCGGAGCTTGGTCACCGTCAGACCCCCAAACGACCGGCCCAATGCCAGGGAAATCACTCGGTCCGATTACGGCTGCTCCGGCACCGTCTGCAAACAAGAAGACTGTCGACCGGTCCGATCTGTTGGTTATATCAGTGAGCCGCTCGACGCCGATGATCAAGACATGCTTCGAGGCCCCGCTGCGGATGAAAGAGTCGGCCATCGCGGTCGCGTAACAGAATCCGGCACATGCTGCGGAGATGTCGAAGGCCGCAGCGCTCTTCGCTCCCAGTTCGCTAGCAATGGTGGTGGCGATCGCGGGCGTTTGGTAGAGGTGGGTGACAGTCGAAACGATGACAGTGTCGATCTGACCAGGCTCAATGCCCCCTCGCTCCAGCGCCTTGCGGGCGGCGGCAACCGACATCATCTGAATGGTCTCGTCCTCGGATGCCCAACGACGCTCGATAATCCCTGATCGAGTGCGGATCCACTCGTCGGAGGAGTCGATCATGGTGCAGATTTCAGCGTTGTCCACGACCCGACGTGGCCGGTAACCACCCAAGCCGAGAATCGCGGAGTACTTGGCCCCGACTGCCAGCTTCAGCGTCATCGACTGACCTCAGTTGCGTCGGCAGATTCGACAGTTGGATGCAACCGAAGCAGCGGTTGGCCAGGTGCGACAGGATCGCCGTCCTCGACCAGCCACTCGACGACAATGCCGCCATGCGGCGCGTTGACCGGCACCTCGTCGCGGAAGTTCTTGACCATCCCGACCGTGCTATCGCTGGGCAGGAGTGTGTCGGTCTCGATGTCTTCGGTGCGAATGAACTGCCCCTTTCCGGGGGAAACCACGAGCCGCCAGCTTGGATTACCAGGTAGCGGGGAAGCGGAGGCCGCAGCGCCGTGTTTGTGCACGAACTCTATTGCCTCCTCTAGCTGATCAGGGGTGTTGAGGGCAAAGATCTCAGTGCCCTTCAGGTTTCGCTTGGCAATCCCAGTCAGAGTGCCTGCTGGTGGCATCTCGAGCAGTCCTGTAACACCCAGGTCGCCCATCGCGGCCATGCAAAGGTCCCACCGTACGGGCGAAGCGACCTGTCCCACCAACCGCCGCAGTACCTCCCGGCCGTCGTGCACGACCTGACCATCAGCATTCGACAACAAGCGGGTTCGCGGGTCGTGTGTGGAGATGGCGCGAGCCAGTGCCGCTAGTCGGGCGACGGCTGGCTCCATGTGCACGGTATGGAACGCTCCCGCGACGCTGAGCTCAATGAGTCTGGCGCGAGCAGGCGGATTGGCCGCTAGAGCGGCTAGCTGATCCTTCGTGCCGGCGGCCACGATCTGCCCGATGCCATTGTTATTGGCTGCCGTTAGCCCATGTGCAGCGAGGGATGTGAGTACATCATCAGGATCGCCACCAATGACGGCAGTCATGGAGGTCGGGGTTGCAGCGCTGGCCTCGGCCATTGCCCGGCCACGCTCGCGTACGAAGACCATTGCCTGCTCTGCGGAGAGAACCCCCACTCCTGCCGCAGCGGTCAGCTCACCGACCGAGTGGCCGGCCACCACCCCAACGAGCCGGTATCCGTCGGCTGGATGGGGGAACAGCTCAAGGGCGGCAAGCAGGCCGGCGGCCACCAGCAGCGGTTGCGCGATCGCCGTATCGCGGATCGTTTCGGTGTCTGCCTGGGTGCCGTAGCGCCTCAGATCCAAGCCCGATACTGCAGCGAGCCAGTCGAGTCGGGCAGCGAAGGTAGGCAACTCAAGCCAAGGGCCCAGGAAGCCCGGTGTCTGCGCCCCCTGACCTGGCGCAACAATCGCGAGCACATATGAACTATTTCCCGAGGCCGCACCAAAGGCCGTATGGGGACGCCACGAATCTTCAGACCTCCTATTGTCACTTCTCCACAAGCTGCCGTTCACGCAGTGTTTGATTACTCCGCTCGCTTCGCGCGGCTCGCGCTTGTAGTCGCCCTTAGACGGTGAGGCTGCGCCCGTCCTCTTGACGGGAGCGGGCGAAGAGGCGGCCGAGCGTGACCGCAAGCCGCAGGGCGTACGCGTCGCGTGTGTCGGTAGGGCTGTAACCGGTGACCTCATGGATCCGCCGCAACCGGTAGCGGACGGTATTGGCGTGAACGAACAATGCGCGAGCTGCGGCCTCCACTGAGAGCCCTTGATCAAGGAAGGTGATCAGCGTCTCCAGCAGGCCGCCGCCCGCGGCCTGGAGAGGCTGGTAAATGTCGTTGGCCAGCGCTCTGCGGGCATGACCATCTCCCGACAGGGCACGTTCGGGCAACAGGTCACCAGATCCCACCGGCCGCGGCGCTTCAGGCCAGCCGGCTGCGGCACGGTAGCCCGAAATCGCCTCTCGAGTACTCGTCGCCGCGTCCATCAGATGTTCAACCGGTGGTCCGACGATGACCGCTCCCGGACCAAACAACGTAACGAACTTAGTCACAATGTCCACTGCTTGATCAGGTGCGTTGACCGCTGGGCCGCCCAGCACCACGACCATCCTGTCGCCTTGAACTGCCCCGAGCATGTCGGTCCCTGCGATGGCAGCGGTATGCCTGATCGCCTCTAAAGCTTGAGCCGGCTCCATTTCAGGAGCCGGGCCGACAACGACTACTACGCCACTGGTCGAATGCCACCCCAAGGTCGACGCGCGTGACAGCACCGTCTCGTCTGCTTCGCCACGCAACACCGCGTCCACGACCAGAGCTTCCAGCCGTTCATCCCAGGCACCCCGAAGCTCTGCGGCACGGGCGTAGATCTCGGCCGCCGAAAAGGCGACCTCTCGGCTGTACTGGTCAATCGCCGCATGCAGTATCGGACGGTCGCCTTTGGGCATTAACTCATCGATCTGGTTCTCAACAACCTCGATCGTGGTCCGTACCAGTTCCACGGTTTGGTAAAGGGAAATCTTGCGTGCCAGCTCACGAGGTGCCGACCCAAAGACCTCCGATGTGGCCGGCAGCTCCGGACTCGGAGCGGCGAACCACTTTACGAAACCATCGATGCCTGCCTGCGCCACAAGTGTGATCCATGATCGATGCTCGGCGTCCAGCCGACGGAACCAGTGGTACCGCCCCTCCATCTCAGCGATGGTGGCTGTCGTCATCTTGTCCGTGACCCCAGCCAGCCGCTTCGCAATGGTGGCTCGAGTCTTGGCCGACGGGAGCAGAGATCGGTTGATCCCTCGAGTGCTCACGGCCATAGGGTGACTGTAGTGCTGAGTCGAGAGTGCAATCCAAGGGTGAGAGCCTGACAAGTCGGGGAGATCGGAGCCGGCGGGCAGATGAGTGATCTTGATACGCGGCCACAGGAGTACCTGTGTGGTGGGCGTAGTGCTGGAGGACCTGAGGAGTTGTTGCTGACATCTCGTCGCGTCCCGCTCGGCAAGACGACCGAGGTCTCGCGTGCTCTGCCCGACAGACAGATCCGAATGATCGGTGCCTGGTGTTTTCTTGATCATTACGGTCCGGAGGATGTGAGCGGCTCGGCCGGCATGCAGGTCTGGGCACATCCGCACACCGGACTGCAGACGGTCAGCTGGCTGTTCGACGGCGAGATCGAGCATCGCGACAGTCTTGGCTCGCAGGCGATGGTACGACCGGGGGAGCTCAACATCATGACCGCCGGCCACGGCATCGTGCACAGTGAGATCTCCCAGCCGGACAAGCCGCCTTTGTTGCATGGAGTGCAGCTCTGGGTGGCGTTGCCTGATGCCATGCGGGATCGTGAGCCGGCGT
Organism: Propionibacteriaceae bacterium; assembly: GCA_035253925.1. GTDB lineage: Bacteria > Actinomycetota > Actinomycetes > Propionibacteriales > Propionibacteriaceae > Microlunatus. The sequence goes on along the minus strand of DATFBI010000204.1, from coordinate 24,257 downwards.
TCGAGAGCTACGCCAGTCTGCCGGACCTGATTCGGCCAGGCCTGACCGGCAGGGTGCTGATTGGCGAGGTGGAGGGGACTAGATCGCCGGCACTGGCGTATTCACCGCTTTGTGGTGCGGAGCTGAGCCTTGATCCGGGCGCTGATGTCGTGATTTCTCTCGAGGAGAGCTTCGAGTACGGCATCTTTGTGGTCGCCGGAGCGGTGGTCGCAGAATCGACGACGGTGGCAGTCGACCAGCTGCTCTACCTCGGCGACAGTCGTCTAAGCCTGCGCCTTCGCAGCCCCCACGGGGGCCGGGTGATCATGCTCGGCGGCCAACCGTTTGCCGAGGACATTGTCATGTGGTGGAACTTCATCGGACGCAGCCATCAGGAGATTGTGACGTTCCGATCGGCCTGGGAGCAGCGCGAGGTGCGCTTTCCGCCTATCGTTAGCCGCTCGGAGAAAGCGATGGAGGCGCCGCCGATGCCCACCGTTCAGCTCAAGCCGCGGTCGCGGAGGAGCGCCACCGAGTGAACCCGGTGGAAGCCCTCCGGGAGATCGGATTCTTGCTGGAACGTTCCCGCGCCGATACCTATCGGGTACGTGCCTATCGCAGTGCCGCCGATGCGATATCAAGGCTGAACGAAGAACAGCGGCGAGACCACCAGGCGCAAGGCACCTGGGCGAAGGTTCCCGGTGTTGGACCGAAAACAGCGACTGTGATCATCCAGGCAATGAACGGTCAGGTGCCCGAATACCTGCAGATGCTTCGGGAGGAAAAGCAGCCCCTTGCCGAGGGCGGGCTGAATCTGCGGGCCGCCATTAGAGGCGATCTTCATTGCCACTCATCCTGGTCCGATGGTGGCAGCCCTCTCGAGGAGATGATGATCACGGCGCAGGCGCTCGGTCACGAGTACTGTGCCATCACTGATCACTCCCCGCGGCTTCAGGTGGCGCGCGGCTTGAGCGCGGATCGGTTGCGTCAGCAAATGGCCGTTGTCGCCGATCTCAATCAGGCCATGGCGCCGTTTCGCTGCCTGCAGGGCATCGAGGTTGACATCCTCGAAGACGGCAGCCTTGATCAAGAGGATGGGCTGCTGGCTGCGATGGAAGTCGTCGTCTCGAGCGTCCACTCCAAGCTCCGCTCAGATTCAGAGACGATGACGCACCGCATGGTCGGTGGCATAGCCAATCGGCGCACCAACATCCTGGGCCACTGCACAGGCCGCCTGATCGAGGGCGAGCGTGGGGTGAGGCCGGAATCGGTTTTCGACGCCGAAGTCGTTTTCGAGGCCTGCCGCACCTTCAACGTGGCGGTTGAGATCAACTCGCGCCCGGAGCGCCGCGACCCGCCAACAAGGCTGTTGAAGATGGCCATCGACATGGGCTGCCTCTTTGCAATCGACACCGATGCCCACGCACCCGGACAGCTGGAATTCCAGGCCTACGGCTGTGAACGCGCCGAGGATCTGCGCTTGGATCCGGCCCGCGTCATCAACACCTGGCCAGTCGACGAACTGCTCGACTGGTGCGCCAAAGCCTGAATAGCGGATTTCCACGGCGTGATGTGGCCTGAGCCCTTCGACAGGCTCAGGACGGCGCTTGTCGAAGCCACAGGTCGGGCGCCCTTCGACAAGCTTAGGGCTCAAGAGAGAGCGGCAGGCTATGCCAGTAGCACTGCTGGTATAGCCTCAGGCCCTGTCTGCTCAGTAACTTTTGTGCTGAGCGTCGAAGGTGAGGAACCAGTGGTGGTCGAGGAGGATCGGCGGATTGCTGAGCCAGCGGAATCGCCGCCTGTCCCTGTCTTTTTCCTGTCCGACAGCACCGGAATCACCGCGGAGACGTTGGGCAATGCGCTGCTGATCCAGTTCCCCAACCTCCGGTTCGACCGTCGTCTCATACCGTTCATCTCCACTGTGGAAGAGGCCCGCCGCGTGGTGGCGATCTTGGACGCCGCTGCCGCAGGGCCGGTGACACCCTTGGCCTTCTCGACAGCCGCCGTTGAAGAGGTCCGTCAGGAACTGTTGCGCACGAAATGCCCACTGGTCGACTTCTTCGACCTGCACATGGAACGTGTTGAGTCGATCTTGGGGACCAAAGGCGTACGGGTAGCGGCGCGGTTACACGGCATGGGAGACGTCAAGCGTTACAACGCGCGGATGGCAGCCGTCGAATACGCGATCGAACACGACGACGGACAAAGCATGCGAGCGCTGGACAAAGCCGACGTGATCTTGCTGGCTCCATCTCGCTGCGGCAAGACACCAACAACCATGTATCTTGCCTTGCAACACGGCGTCTTCGTCGCGAATTACCCGCTGGTCGAGGAGGATTTTGAGACCGCCGAACTGCCACGTCCCATCCGTGGGCTGCGTCATCGGTGCTTCGGCATGACAACGACGGCGGCGCGGCTCAGCCAAGTCCGGCACCAAAGGCGGCCCAACTCTCGCTATGCCTCGCTCGAGCAGTGCACGTACGAGCTGCGTCAGGCCGAGGCGATGTACCGGCATCACCGGCTTCCGGTGATCGACTCCTCGACCAAGTCGGTGGAGGAGATGTCCACGGTGATCTTGCAAACCATGAATCACAGGTCTTGACTTCGAAAGGAACCTCTATGCCCGCGAATACATCGACCATCGCGTGGTTCTCCGACCTAAGTCTCGGTGATCTCGATCAAGTGGGCGGCAAAAATGCCTCACTAGGCGAGATGGTCCGAAACCTCACCTCAGCCGGCGTACGTGTGCCAGACGGGTTCGCCACCACAGCGGACGCGTACCGCCAGTTCCTCTCAGACAGCGGCTTGACCGAGATGATCAACGCTGAGCTGGTGGCCTTGGATACCGACGATGTCGCGCAGCTGGCAGCGGTAGGTCGCAGGATTCGTGAGGCGGTAACCAGACAGCCCTTGCCGGCTAACCTGGAGAACGACATCCGGGCGGCCTATTCGCGGCTGGCCGGGGACTCACCTAACACCTACGGTGACGTGCAGTCCTTCGCAGTGCGTTCCAGTGCGACCGCAGAAGATCTGCCAGACGCCTCGTTCGCAGGTCAGCAAGAGACATTTCTTAATGTTCGCGGCATCGAGGCCATTCTGGAGGCGATCAAGCAAGTCTTCGCCTCGCTATACAACGATCGTGCGATTGCCTACCGGGTCCATCACCGCTTCGAGCATGAGGCGGTTGGCATCTCAGCGGGGGTGCAGCAAATGGTGCGATCCGACATAGGCGCCTCGGGGGTGATGTTCACCATGGACACCGAGTCCGGCTTTCCCGATGCGGTGTTCATCACCTCGTCCTATGGTCTCGGTGAAGGCGTCGTTCAGGGTGCTGTGAACCCTGATGAGTTCTATGTCTACAAACCGGCACTGCGCGCCGGCCGACCGGCGATCCTGAAGCGCGGCGTCGGCGGCAAGGCCATCAAGATGGTCTATAGCACCGACACCGAAGTGGGCCGGACCACTGAGTTCGTAGATGTTGATCCTGCCGACCGAAGCCGGTTGTCACTTAGCGATGCTGATGTCACTGACTTGGCGCAGCAGGCGCTTGCCATCGAGGAGCATTACGGCCGACCGATGGACATCGAATGGGGCAAGGACGGAAACGACGGCCAGCTCTACATCCTCCAGGCGCGGCCGGAGACGGTGAAGTCACGACCGGGTGCAACCCGCACGCAGCGCTATCGGCTCAAAAAGCGCGGGTCAGTCCTTGTCGAAGGACGCGCAATTGGACAGAAGATCGGCACCGGCGCGGTGCGCGTGCTCACCTCAATCGCCGACATGAATCTCTTCCATCCCGGCGAGGTGCTGGTAGCCGACATGACCGACCCCGACTGGGAGCCGATCATGAAACGAGCCGCGGCCATCATCACCAATCGAGGTGGCCGCACCTGCCATGCAGCCATCATCGCCCGGGAGCTCGGGATTCCGGCAGTCGTGGGTACGGGTGCTGCAACCAGCGAATTGCTCAATGGGCAGGTAGTAACCGTCTCGTGTGCGGAGGGCGACAGCGGCTTTGTGTATGCCGGCCTGCTGGACTTCGCCGTGGAAGAGTCCGAGCAGGGCAGCATGCCCGAGATCGGTGTCAAGATCATGATGAATGTCGGGACTCCGGACCAGGCCTTTGCGTTCTCACGATTGCCGAACGCTGGAGTGGGTTTAGCGCGGCTGGAGTTCATCATCAACAACCAAATCGGCATCCATCCCAAGGCGCTGTTGGAACTGCCCCAGCTGGACGAGCCGCTGCGCAGCCAGATCAGCGATGCCGTCGCGGCGTACCAGACACCGCGGGAATTCTTTGTACGTCGAGTTGCGGAAGGCATTGCGACCATCGCGGCTGCGTTCGCGCCGAACCCAGTGATCGTACGCATGTCGGACTTCAAGTCCAATGAGTACGCCAGCCTGCTGGGTGGCAGCCGCTACGAGCCGCATGAGGAAAACCCGATGATCGGCTACCGTGGCGCCGCCCGGTACCTGTCTGCCGACTTCGCGGACTGTGTTGCGATGGAGTGCGAGGCGCTTCGCTACGTACGCGACGACATGGGCCTGACGAACGTGAAGATCATGATCCCGTTCGTGCGCACTGTTGCTGAGGCCGAGGGCGTAGTCCGGCTGCTCGACGAGCACGGACTTCGGCGGGGCCACAACGAGCTGGAGGTGATCATGATGTGTGAGCTGCCGTCGAACGCTGTGGTGGCGGATGCCTTCCTTGATCATTTCGATGGATTCTCTATTGGCTCCAACGATTTGACTCAGCTCACGTTGGGCCTGGACCGGGATTCCGGTTTGGTGGCGGCCTCGTTCGACGAACGCGATCCTGCTGTCAAGTTGTTGATCAGCGCAGCAATCAGGGCCTGCAAGGCTCGCGGAAAGTACGTGGGGATCTGCGGACAGGGCCCGAGTGATCACCCCGATCTCGCCGAGTGGTTGCTTGATCAGGGCATCGACAGTATTTCGCTCAATCCGGACACCGTGGTGGAAACCTGGATCCAGCTCGGCCGCGCCGCTCAGGCTTGATTCTCATGTGCCCTGAGTTTGTCGAAGAGGCACCCAGAGCTCAGCGCGCCTAGGTGCTGCCAAGATTCCTCACTCAGTACCACGGCATGCAGAGTGGGCACAGCGTGAACGTCCTACACCGCGTGGCATGCCGGAGCGCTAGGGTCGGCAAGTGGATGACATGAGCCTGGCCGCCGACCTGGTACGTGAGGTGGGAACCCTGGCCAGCGAAATGCTGAGCAAGGGTTTGGAGACCCGTTACAAGACATCGGTCTCTGATGTGGTCTCTGCGGCGGATCACGCGGGCGAGGAACGAATCACTGCCAGGCTTGCGGAGAGTCGGCCCGACGACGGCCTGGTGGGAGAGGAAGGTACCCGCCGGACGGGGGACGGCCGAACCTGGTACATCGACCCGGTGGACGGCACCTACAACTTCCTCTCCGGAATTCCGTACTGGTGCTCGGCGGTGGGCTTGGTGGATAACGACGGCCCGCTGCTCGGGGCGGTCTATTACCCGGCTGTCGATCAGCTTTGGCTGGGTGGCCGCGAGGCTCCTACCACTCTGAATGGTGAGCAGGTGGCCTCGCTATCGAGCCAGGACTTGTCCCAAATCTCAGTAGCCTCCTACCTTCACCCGCGACACCTCCCGGATCTGCAGCGCCTCACCGCCTGGCAGTCGGTCGTCGGATCGGCCGCGACGCTGCGAATACTCGGATCCGCTTCCATCGATCTGGCCTGTGTGGCAAGCAGCCGGCTGGGGGTGTTTCTTCAGGCCAATTTGCACGGCTGGGACTGGTACCCCGGCGCGGCACTGGTCATTGGTGCTGGCGGCGCCGCCCACGAGCTCACAGTCGGCCCGAATCGTTGGCACATCGCCGGCAACGCGCGCGCCGTCGAGGACGTCAAAACCGCCTTACGAGCACCTTCTGAGTCCATTGGAAGGTGGTCATAGACGACACGGTTCCTGCGGAATTGGTGTCGTCTTTGACCACCTTGGGAAAGAAGTTTCTACGCGTTAGCACCTTCTTGAGTAATACCCGCAGCAGCGGTGGGGTCACCGAGACGGTAGCGATCGAAGGCTTTTGCGGCAGCCTCGGCGTCAGACTGCTGGTCGGAGGCCAAGCTTTGCAGCGTCGCGACCACAATCGACTCCGCATCGACCAAGAAGTACCTCCGCGCGGCCGCTCTAGTGTCTGCGAATCCAAAGCCGTCGGTGCCGAGAGAACACCAGGTGTGTCCCACCCAAGGCGCAATCTGATCTTGGACGGCGCGCATGTAGTCGCTGACCGCGATCACCGGCCCCGGTGCGCCGTCTAGCGCACTGGTTACATAGGGCAAGCGCCGCTCCTCCCGCAGATGCGTAAGGTTCCATTTCTCCACATCAACCGCGTCACGGCGGAGCTCGTTCCATGAGGTGACCGACCAGACGTCGGCTGCCACCCCCCACTCCTCGGCCAGCATGCGCTGCGCCTTGAGCGCTGCTGTCATTGCCACGCCAGAGGCAAGGATCTGGGCGCGGGGATGATCACCTTCAAGCGGGGACGATGCGAAGCGGTAAACCCCGCGTAGCAAGGCTTCTACGTCCAGATTGTCCGGCGGTCCCGGTTGTGAGACCGGCTCGTTGTAGACGGTCAGGTAATAGATCAGATCCTCCCCATCGGGGTGGTCAGGATCATCGTGCCCGTACATGCGCCGCAGACCGTCCTTGACGATGTGCGCGATCTCATAGCCGAAGGCGGGGTCGTAGTGGATCACCGCCGGGTTGGTGCTCGCCACCAGCGGCGAATGACCGTCGGCATGCTGCAGACCCTCACCGGTCAGCGTGGTGCGACCGGCGGTGGCGCCGATCAGGAAACCGCGGGCCAGCTGATCTGCTGCTGCCCAAATCCAGTCGCCGCTCCGCTGGAATCCGAACATCGAGTAGAAGATGTAGAACGGAATCATTGGCTCGCCGTGCATGGCATACGCCGACCCGGCGGCGGTCACCGACCCCATCGCACCGATCTCTGAGATGCCTTCGTGAAGCAGCTGGCCTTTCTCGGATTCCTTGTAGGACAACAAAAGCTTGCGGTCGACCGACTCGTACCGCTGGCCATGCGGGCTGTAGATCTTGGCGGTTGGGAACATCGAGTCCATACCAAAGGTGCGGAACTCGTCTGGTGCGATCGGCACGATCCGATGACCGATCTCCTTGTCGCGCATCAGATCCCGAAGCAGACGCACAAAAGCCTGAGTTGTGGCCACCCTGGTCTTTTCACCGGCCGCTTCCATCAGCGGCGCGTAGACCTCATCGCCGGGCAGCTTGATCACCGTCGGCCGTACCCGGCGTTCAGGGAGGTAACCGTTCAGTGCGCGGCGCCGGGCTTGCAGGTACTTGATCTCGTCTGAATCGTTGCCCGGATGGTAGTAAGGCGGGTCGTACGCATCCTCGAGCGCGCTGTCGGGAATCTCCAGGTAGAGCCGGTCACGAAAAGCCTTGAGGTCCTTGGTAGTCAGCTTCTTCATCTGGTGCGTGGCATTCCTGCCCTCCAGGGCGTCAATAGTCCAGCCCTTGACTGTCTGCGCCAAGATCACCGTCGGCTGACCGACGTGCTCGGTGGCGGCCTTGAATGCCGCGTAGACCTTGCGGTAGTCGTGCCCGCCGCGGGAGAGCCGCTTGATCTGGTCGTCGCTCATCCCAGAGACCATTCTGGCCAGCCGCGGATCGGAAAAGAAGTTGTTGCGGATGTAGGCCCCGTCCTCCACTAGGTAGGTCTGGAACTGGCCATCGGGCGTGGTGTTCATCTTGTTCACCAGCGCACCATCTGCGTCGGCTGCGAAGAGCGGATCCCAATCGCGTCCCCACAGCACCTTGATCACATGCCAACCGGCGCCCAGGAAGATCGACTCGAGCTCTTGGATGATCTTGCCGTTGCCGCGTACCGGACCGTCAAGCTGCTGCAGATTGCAGTTGATCACCCACGTGAGGTTATCCAGCTCTTCTCGAGCCGGTAGACCGATGGCACCCAGTGATTCTGGCTCACCCATCTCTCCATCGCCGAGGAATCCCCACACTCGCTGCTGGGAGGTGTCTTTGATCCCGCGATTGTGCATGTAGCGGTTGAACCGCGCCTGATAGATCGAGTTGATGGCGCCAATGCCCATGGAAACCGTCGGGAACTCCCAGAAGTTGGGCATTAACCGAGGGTGCGGATACGACGAAAGCCCCTTGTTTGGTCCGTGCGAGACCTCTTGTCGGAACGCGTCCAGATGCTCGGTGCTCAGCCGCCCCTCCAGGTACGCGCGGGCGTAGATGCCGGGAGAGGCGTGTCCCTGGATGAAGACGTGGTCGCCACCACCGGGATGGTCTTTGCCGCGGAAGAAATGGTTGAATCCCACCTCGTACAGGCTGGCAGCGCTCTGGTAGGTCGCGATGTGGCCGCCGACCTCAAGACCCTTGCGGTTCGCCTTGCTGACCATGATCGCCGCGTTCCAGCGGATGAAGGCCCGAATCCGTCGCTCGACGTGTTCATCGCCTGGAAACCACGGCTCGGATTCTGGCGGAATCGTGTTGATGTAGTCGCTGCTCCGCAGCGCGGGCAGTCCCACCTGACGCTCCCGAGCCCGCTCCAGCAATTTGAGCATGACGAACCGGGCACGGTGCCTGCCCTTTTCTTGGAGCAGTCCATCCAGTGACTCCAGCCAGTCGGCGGTCTCCTCGGGATCGATGTCGGGAAGTTGGCTAGGCAATCCCCCAGCGGTGATGGCCGGATGGCGGCCTGTCGTGGCCATGGGCAGCTCCTTACGTCTGATCCAACTCCGGACGGGGCTGGAAGCGCAGCTCGCAGTGCGTCGCGACATCCATCCTGTCACTTCCGCAAGATCATCTACACTGCGCGGGAACAGCTCATCGCTGACACGGGGTTACGCCGAACACCGTGCCTCTGGCAGGCTGTGCCAAAGAGGTTCACCCGGACTGAAGTCATTGCTTCCGGCGCCGGCCGGAGCTGTCGAAAGGAGGCGGCACGCCGAGATGAGCGGGGCCCTCTCTCGCCTTGATCGGACGGCTACGGCGCTCTCGGGCCGCCAATGCTCGTTGTCAACATTTTGGAGGCATGGGTGACCTCCACAGCTGGTGCCGGGGGATCGAAGAGTCTGAGTGACAAGCTGGGCCTCTCCCGCGGCTTGGTGGTGCAAGAACTTGGCTGGGATGAGGACGTCGACGACGATGTACGGATGATGGTCGAGGACGCCATCGACGGCGAACTCATCGAAGAGGCGATGGAAGCCGTCGATCTTGTCCTGCTCTGGTGGCGGGACGGGGACGGTGATCTGGTCGATGGGCTGGTCGACGCGCTGACCGATCTGACCGATACCGGATACATCTGGCTGATGACCCCCAAGGTGGGACGTGACGGCTATGTCGATGCAGCCGACCTAGCTGAGGCTGCCGTGACGGCGGGCCTGGCCCTGACCAATAGCGTGCAGGTTTCGCCGGACTGGACAGCGACGAAGCTAGTCCGGCCAAAAGGCGCGCGTCGGTGACGCAGGCCCAATCGGGCGCCTCGGCGACGTTGGGCATCGGCGAGCCGGCTCCGAGCTTTACTGCCCGAAACCAGCATGGCGAGCTGCTCACGGTGAATAGTCTGCGCGGCGCGCCGGCGGTAATGATCTTCTACCCCTGGGCCTTCTCCAGCATCTGCCACGACGAGTTGGCCGCCGTGCGTGATGATCATGAAAGCTTCGTGGCCCTGGGCGCCCGGGTCTTAGCAGCTTCTTGTGATGCGATGTATACGCTGCGCGCCTACGCAGACACCGAGGGTATTCCGTTCGATCTGCTCAGTGATCATTGGCCGCATGGGGCGATTGCCCGAGCGTTTGGCGTCTTCGATGAGCAAGCCGGTTGCGCACGGCGCGGCACCTTCGTACTCGACTCGGCTGGCATGATCAGGTGGCAGCAGATCAATCAGATCAATCAGCCCCGTGAGATCGCCGCGGTACTGCAAGCAACGGCGAACCTATGATGACCGAGTGCCGCTGACAGGGGAGTATCAGCCAAGTCCACGTAAGTGGGTGCGGGAGCAGGTCGAGCGATACGAAGCCACCGACGGCCGCGAGGCCAACACATTGGCTGGCACCAGCCGGCCGATAGTCATCTTCACCACGCGAGGCCGCAAGAGCGGCAAGATCAGGAAGTTTGCCTTGATGCGAGTGGAACATGACGGCAAGTACGCCATGGTCGGTTCGGAGGGCGGGGCTCCCAAGCATCCAGGGTGGTATTTCAACCTCAAGGCTGACCCTGGGGCGCTAACGGTGCAAGACGGCGCTAGGCGCTTTGACGCTACGGCGCGGGAGCTGCGGGGTGAGGAACGCGAGATCTGGTGGCAGCGGGCGGTGGAGGCGTACCCGACCTACGCGAAGTATCAGGAGAAGACCAAGCGCCAGATCCCTGTCCTGCTGGCCGAGCCGCGCGATTGACTTTTGCCGGTTGTCTGACGGCGCACCAGTCTGAGCGGCTGCATGGAGGGCCTTTAAGGGTCCGCTGCGCGCAGCTGCGTGGCAGCGGAGCAGAATGACCTCCATGATCCCCGTCCAGGCCTTCGGCCGTACCGGCCACCAAAGCACTCGACTTCTCTTCGGAGCTGCCGCTCTCGGCAATGTCAGCCAAGATGAGGCTGATCAGACGGTGGAGCTGATCCGGGCGCATGGGATCAATCACATCGACACAGCCGCCAGTTACGGGGACGCAGAGTTACGACTTGGCCCATGGATGGAGAGGCACCGCGACGAGTTCTTCCTGGCCACCAAGACCGGTGAACGTACGCGGGCAGAGGCATATAACGAGATCCAACGCTCATTGGAACGGCTCCGGACCGACCAGATCGATCTGATCCAGCTGCACAACCTCGTGGACGAGGAGGAGTGGCGGATTGCCTTCTCGCCCGGCGGTGCTTTGGAGGGTGTCGTTCAGGCGAAGCACGATGGCCTCGTCCGCTTCATTGGCGTGACTGGTCATGGTGTGACGGTCGCGGCTCAGCATTTCCGGTCACTCCAGGAGTACGACTTCGACTCGGTGCTGCTGCCGTACAACTTCGCGATGTCGCGCAATGAGCGTTACATCGCAAACTTTGAGAAGCTCGTTGCAGTCTGCGTCGAGCGTGACGTGGCCATCCAGACGATCAAGTCGATAACCCGCGGGCCGTGGGGTGATCATCAGCCCACTGCCAACACCTGGTACCAGCCACTTACCGACCAGGACGCCATTGACTCAGCGGTCGGGTGGGTACTCGGCCGGGATCGGCTCTTCCTCAACACCGTCGGAGACATTCACATCTTGCCGAGCGTGATCGAAGCCGCCGAACGGTTCACACAGCGACCAAATGACGAGCAGATGCGGGCATTGGAGAACGCCTTCGGACTTGAGCCACTCTTCGTCTGACCAGCCCGGACCAGTGCTTGTGTCACCCAGCCTGAGCTCGTGGTGGCTGATTGACGACTCGGAGGCAGGGGAGTGAGCGACCGAGCTCACCATCGCGCTGCAGAGCTTGTTCGTGGTGGCGTTGGTGGCCGCATTGGCACCGCTTGTCGTCGGCCTTATGCCGCTCCGCGTTCCTCAGGTAGTGGTACTCATCATCGGTGGCGTCATCATCGGCCCACAGGCTCTCGATCTGGCCGAGCCAGGAAGCATCGAGCTGCTGTCCATTGTCGGCCTGGGCTTCCTGTTTCTGCTGGCCGGTTATGAGCTGGAGCTTGCGCTCTTCCGCCACCGGGCCGGCATGCTCGCAGTCGGGGCCTGGGTGACCTCCGCCGTTCTCGCTGGCGCAGTCGTTGGGCTGCTTGCTGCAATGGGCTGGGTACGTGCCTTCGTCCCAGTTGCACTCGCGTTGACCACGACGGCGCTCGGCACACTGCTTCCGATCCTGCGAGACAACAACATGCTGCGAGGGTCCTTTGGCTCTTATTTTGTTGGCGGGCGGCGCAGTGGGCGAGTTCTTTCCCATAGTTGCAATCGCCATCTTCCTAGGGTCACACGGCAGAATCCTGGGACTGGTGTCGCTGCTGGCAGTAGCGGTGATCGCGTTGGTGCTTAGCCAGATCCCACGACTGGGGAGAGGCGGCCGGCTCGCGCAAATACTGAGGGAAGGACAGCACGCCACGGCCCAGACGACCCTGCGGTGGACAGTGGTCATGTTGCTCTTGCTACTGCTATTGCCAACAGGTTCGGCCTCGACGCCGTCCTAGGGGCATTCTTGGCCGGAGTCGTCTTACGTCGCTGGGCTCCAGCCGACGTCCATTCCCTGGAGGAGAAGCTGGATGCCGTCGGCTATGGCTTCTTCATCCCAATATTCTTCGTAGCCTCGGGAATGGGCCTGGACCTCCGCTCTATCGTGCAATCACCTGGCCGCCTCATTCTTTTCTTTGTCTTGTTGCTCCTCGTTCGCGGGCTGCCAACGCTGCTGATCTATCGATCTGCGCTGCCCCGGCCGGAGCGTTTCGAACTGCTGTTCCTGTTGGCGACGGGGCTGCCCCTTTGGGTAGCGCTTCGTCGATGGCGGGCAGGGCAGTCCAATGTTACCGAGAAGGAAGCCCCGGGATGTCCTGGGGCCTCCGTTTTCCCCTTGCAGGCTGTTATTCGTCCGACCACCGCTAGCAAGATCACCGCCACGTTTCCAGTGCTGCCGTGAAGCTTGCACAACAGAAGGTTCGACGGCTGTGACCGACCCTGCTGATAGCCTGCTCGCGATACACACTTGCGCCGGGGAGGGCTATCGGTGCCGGAAAGCTCCAACATCGAGATCGCGCACAAGCTAGCCGAGCACCGGGACCACCGGGACGCGGAATCACCGAAAAAGTCCTGGCAAGACCTCGTCGTAGAGATTGTGGAGGCTGTCCTTCTGGGGGTCGTCGCAATCGCGACCGCATGGAGCGCATACAACGCCGCGAAGTGGGACGGGCACTCGGCGGAGCTATATGGCCGGGCTTCGACACTGAGGATCGAGGCCGATGAGCTCGTGACCCTGGGAGGCCAGCAGCGTCTCCTCGATGTCTCGACGTTCAACACATGGATCCAGGCCAGGAACGAGGGCAACGATGAATTGGCTGCGCTGTACGTGCGCAGGTTCAGCACCGAATTCAAGGTCGCCTTCGACGCCTGGCTGAAAACCAACCCCTTCTCGAATCCAACCGCGCCGCCCGGCCCAAGCTTCATGCCCGAATACCGCAATCCGCAAATCTTGCAGGGCGTCGCCGCGAATCACGAGGCGAGCCGTATCTTCGACGAGGGCACGGCCGCCCGTAAGCAGTCGGAGGAGTACACCGGGACGACCGTGGTGCTCGCCACTGTCCTGTTCCTGGTCGCGCTTTCACCGCGCTTCCGGTCCCGCCGGGTGCGGTTTGTCCTGCTCCTCCTGACAGGTGGCCTCGCGGTCTACGCGCTCGTGACTATCCTCGGGTTCCCTCGCCTCTAAACGCTGCCACCGGCAGCATCGATGAATTAGATCACCGCCTTCTGCGTGGCGACACATCGCAGGCGGCGGCGGCTTGGCGCACCAAGGTGATCGGCATAGCGTCGCTCACCTGGCATACCGTGGTTAGACGAAAGCCCGGCAAATTTCCGGGGCTTTCACCCTTCCCCAGCAGGCGGACTCATCAACGAATCAAGGTTCGCCGACATCGTTCGCTGGACGAAGATCAGCGGCTCTGATCCACTTCTGCCGGCCATCTGGACCGCGCACCCGGCCGAACCACTCGCGGCGTTCCCTGACCCACCAAATCCAGCGCCCCCCGCCGCCGACCACGTAGCCGCCTATACCTCAATCGGCGGGTTCACCTCGCGGCGGTCCTCCGGGCTCCGCTGCTCCAGATCATCGAACCGGCCTTCGCCGGTCGTGGAGACGCTACGGCGGCATCGGGCGGTCCAGGCGGCTGATCGGCTTGCTGCGCCTGCCTGGCAGCCTTTGCCAGGCCATGATGACTTGGTGTTCGCGACTCAAAGTTGGCACGCCGACTGAGCCGCGGAACGCAGCTCAGTCTTTTGCACGTATCGCAGGCCGTGCTGGCTTGGCTGACGTAAGTCTGCACACGTTGCGGCATAGCGCTGCCTCGGCGCTGGTCGGCGCTGGAACTCACATCAAAGTTGTGCAGGAGTTACTGGGTCATTCAACGTATGCCGTTACGGCGAATATCTACGCCCATGTAGCCGTTGAGCAGCAGCGCGAGGCGGCGGAGCAGTTGGGGAAGGCGTTTCCGTGGTGATGCCCATGGCTACATCTGCGGCTACATCGGATTGCCTCGGAGAGGCTGCCATGGCTGCTGAACCGGCCGTGACTAGCGGTGATACTAGTGGGAGCAAGCAGACTCGAACTGCTGACCCCTTCCTTGTAAGGGAAGTGCTCTACCAACTGAGCTATGCTCCCGGGTCGCTGCCGCAGGTACGCAGCGGACAAGACTAGTGTGTCGGTTCTGGCTCGACCAAGCTATAAGAGCTGCTGCGCATGCCGACGGCTCGCAGCACAGTTATCAGGAGCTGCTCGCGCAATGGCGACGCTCGCAGCTCAGGAGTATGACGCACTGGAGTAAGTGTGCCTAATAGAAACCTCGGTGCCGCCCTTGGGGCACTGACCGGTCTGGTCGGTTTAGTGGCAATGATTCGACTGGTGTCTGGCGCGTTCAGCCACGGGATGTCGGCATTCGCCTGGATCGCAATCCTGCTGGCAATGCTGCCGTGGATCGGGTACGCCGCATGGCGCGGTCGCCATGGCCAACTCGGTCGCCGCGGCGCGTTGGTCGTGCTGCTACTAGACCTTGTCGCCTGCATAGTTGTATGGCTGTTCGTGCTCGGACCTGTGGTAGCGCTGGCGTGCTCTCTTGCCGCGTTTGCGATCATCTGGGTCAGCGATTGGCCGCCACGTCGGCAAACCGGCGAGGAGCGGTTCGTACGCATCGAGGAGCTACGCCGCGCGGACGATTCCTACTGACACCAGGCAGGCTCGCGCAGGAACCCCATAGAAGTGCGCCCAAGTAGAGTGGATCATTGTGGCCGGACCGGATTTCGCAGCCGCGCTCACTGACCTCGATAAGGCATTGAGCTCGATTGAGGCTGTGTTGGATCCGGACCGCAAACGCGCCGAGATCGCGGAGTTGGAGCAGCAAGTGGCTGCTCCGGATCTGTGGGACAACCCGGAGAACGCGCAACGCGTGACATCGCGGCTGTCGGCGTTGCAGTCCGAGGTCGATCGGCTTGCCGGGCTGCGGGCCCAGCTGGATGACATCGGCGTTCTGGCCGAGCTGGGCCAAGAAGAGGGTGATCAGGCCAGCCTTGACGAGGCTGCTGAGGCGCTCAGCTCTTTGCAGAAGGCGGTAGAGGCCCTGGAAGTCCGGACGCTGCTATCCGGTGAGTACGACGAGCGCGAGGCATTGGTCACTATTAGGTCAGAGGCGGGCGGGGTAGACGCAGCCGACTTCGCCGCCATGTTGTTGCGCATGTACCTGCGCTGGGCAGAGCGCCATCGCTATCCGACCGAGGTATACGACACTTCCTATGCCGAGGAAGCCGGCATCAAGTCGGCGACGTTCCAGGTGAAGGCACCCTTCGCGTACGGAACCCTGTCGGCAGAGCAGGGCACCCATCGTCTGGTACGGATCTCGCCGTTCGACAACCAGGGACGCCGCCAGACCTCGTTCGCGGGCGTGGAGGTGCTACCGGTCACCGAAGCCACCGACCACATTGACATTCCCGAGTCGGATCTGCGCATCGATGTCTTCCGCTCCTCGGGGCCGGGTGGACAAAGCGTCAACACCACCGACTCTGCGGTAAGGATTACCCACCTGCCGACCGGCATCGTAGTGTCCTGCCAGAACGAGAAGTCCCAGCTGCAAAACAAGGCAGCCGCACTACGCGTGCTGCAATCACGGCTGCTGGAGCGGGCTAGGCAGGAACACGAGGCGCAGCTTAATGCGCTCAAGGGTGAGGGCGGCAACAGCTGGGGATCGCAGATGAGGTCTTACGTGCTGCACCCGTACCAGATGGTTAAGGACCTGAGGACGGAGTACGAGGTGTCCTCGCCCGACGCCGTGTTTGATGGCGACATCGACGGTTTCATCGAATCTGGGATTCGTTGGCGTAGGACGCGTGAAGCAGCGGCAACCTAAGCAGGTGTTTGATTGCCTCGCTCACTTCGTTTGCTGTGTTGAATGGCTCGCTCCGCTCGCTGCGATGTTTGCCGGAAGCCGCCGTCTTCGTCGGATCCGACGAAACGACCGTCCACAAAAAAGCTCTGCTCTGTCTCCTGACGCGTTTCGTCGGCCCTCCTGCAGATCGGCGGCGCGAACATCGCAGGCGCGGATCGCGCTCGGTAGCCGCCTACTTCGTCGTCGTTCGGGGACGAAAAGCGTGTCCCCTCACTCCGTTTACATTGCTGCTCCGCTCGCGGAGGCTGGCGCCTGTGAGCCGCTACCTTCCTCCCTCTTTCGCAGCCAGCAGCGCCTGCTGAGGCTCGACTAGTTGCGCAGGCTGGCTGCTCGCTCATCCGTCCAGGACAGCGGCGCGCCAGCCTGGCCCAGCACGGCGGCGCGCGATCCGGAGCTCGCTTCCAAATGACGGGCTCACCCCCGTGATCGTGTTCCGTCACCTGAGCTTCACCTAGACTCGTCCCTGGCCGTCTAACGTCCGTAAGGCGTTGGAGCTGTCTATTCGGGGGAAGCAACACCGTGATTCGTTTTGAGAACGTATCCAAAACCTACGACGGCCAGCGCCGGGCTGCGCTCGAGAACATCAATGTCGACATCGACAAAGGCGAGTTCGTTTTCCTGGTGGGGGCCTCGGGCTCGGGCAAGTCCACGTTCCTGAGACTGATCCTGCGCGAACAGCGGCCGAGCACGGGAAAGGTGTTCGTTGCCGGCCGAGAGCTCAACAAGCTGCACAGTTGGAAGATCCCTGCGATGCGACGCCAAATCGGCACGGTCTTCCAGGACTTCAGGTTGCTGCCGAACAAGACCGTGACCGACAACGTCGCTTTTGCCCTGCAGGTGATCGGCAAACCTGCCTCGACCATCAAACGCGTTGTGCCTGAGGTGCTTGAGCTGGTTGGGCTGGGTGGCAAGGGGGAACGGCTGCCGGAGGAGCTGTCCGGTGGCGAACAACAGCGAGTCGCTATTGCGAGGGCGTTCGTGAACCGCCCCATGATCTTGATCGCCGACGAGCCCACCGGAAACCTCGACCCGGCCACCAGTGTCGGAATTATGAAGCTGCTCGATCGCATCAATCGCGCCGATACCACCGTACTGATGGCGACACATGACTCGACCATCGTGGACCAGATGCGTAAGCGGGTGATCGAGCTCGACGATGGGGAAGTCGTCCGAGACCAGAGCAGAGGCGTGTACGGCTACCAGTGAGTTCTGAGCAGTTGAGTCACGTACCTGCACCCGGTCGTAGCGTCGCGCCCGAGCAAACGACCGGGCCCAGCCAAGCTATTGGGGATATCTGATGCGTTTTCGCCACATCATGTCGGAGACCCGCGCGGGGCTCAGACAGAACTTGACGATGACACTGGCGGTGATCATGACCATGTGGGTGTCACTGTCACTGTTCGGTGCTGGTCTACTGGCCAGCCAGCAGGTCGATCTTATGAAGGGTCGCTGGTACGACAAGATCGAGATCTCGATCTTTCTGTGCGCCAAGGACACTCGGGGTGACCAATGTGATCCGGGTCAGGATGCCACCGAGGCGCAGAAGGCTGAGATCCAGCGAACGCTATTGGCCAATCCGGAGGTGGCGCCGGACGGAATCTACTTCGAGACCAAGCAACAGGCCTACGACGAGTTTCAGCGGGCCTACGAGGGCAGTCCGATTCAGGACTCGCTGACCGTGGATCAGATGCAGGAGTCATTCCGCGTCAAGCTGAAGAACCCCGAGGAATATCAGGGCGTGGTCAGCTCAGTGGTTGGGCTTAAAGGCGTCCAGAAGGTGCAGGATCTGCACCAGCTGCTCGATCCGTTCTTCCGAGCATTAAATGTGTTGCAGTGGTCGACAGCTGGCGCATCGGCGCTGCTACTGCTGGCCTCGGCACTGCAGATCGGCAACACCATTCGCTTGGCTACCTTCGCGCGCCGGCGCGAGATCGGCATCATGCGCCTCGTTGGCGCGAGCAACTTCTACATCACTGTGCCGTTCTTGCTGGGAGCGGTGATATCGGCGTTGATCGGCGTGGCGCTGGCATGTCTGACGATGGCTGCCGGGGTCTACTTCTGGATCATCCGCGGAGTTCGTAACTCGGTTCGTTTCATCGCCTGGATTGGTTGGGAACAGACTGCCTTGGCCATGCTTGGCGTCGTCGTGGTCGGCGTCGTACTTGCCGTGATCCCAACTCTGGTAACAACCAGGCGCTATCTACGCGTCTGACCGACAACCAATGGGGTGCCTTCTGCCCCTTCACATATGTCACAAAAGTATCAATATTTGCCCTGAATCACTTAAGTATCACTTGAGACTTCACATCTGATCGATGACGAAATGCGGATTTCCGCGTTTCGGTGTTTGCCAGCCAGCGCCGTGACCTGCCTATCATGCCGAGGCCGCGTGCAATCGCAGCCCGTGACAGCAGGCGGAGCGGCTCAATTCGGACAGTTTCGCGAAACACTCCAGGCATCGATCCACGCAGTCCATCGATCGCAAGGGGGCCGTTACAACCAAAGATTGGATTGGGGAAAGCTGTGGCTCCGGACCTTCCCTACGTCCGTCAGGACGTTCCGGACGACAGCGAAGCACCTCAGCATGCTGGTCGCTTCGCCAGGCAGGCGATTGGAACGACTCTCGCTACGCCGCCAACGTCCAAGGGCATAACTGCATATCTGCCTGCTCTGCCAGCGCTGCACCTTGCCGCTACGCGCCTCGGGCGTACGGGGGTGGCCGTTGCGATCGCGTCGGCGCTCGCCTTTACGCTGCTGAGCCCACATGCTGCGGCCGACGAACTTTCGACGCAGCGTGCCCGCGTCAAGCAACAGATCGCCAAGACTAGAAGTGATCTCAATGAATCCACCAAGACGCTTAGTGCTGCAGCCGTTGCGGTGGACAAGGCACAAAACAAGCTGGCGGCGGCAGCTGTGAAGCTAGCCACGACTCGCCAGGAGCTGGCCGCCGCCAAGGCAAAGGACGTTGAGATGGCGGCGAAGCTGCAGCAGGCTAGGGCTGACCTGGCCGCGGCTGTTGCTGCGGTCGCCGCGGGACAGGCGCGATTGGACGCCGAACAGGCAAAGGCCGGTCAGATGATCCGGGATCAGTACCAGCAGCAGACCAACCTAATGCCCATTGCAGTGCTCGTCGATCCAAATTCCACCGAGGATTTGCAGACTCGCCTGCAGTGGTCGACAACGCTGTTCGACACTACTCAGGCGCAGATTGATCGCCTGACAGTGATGCAGCGCCAGCTTAACGCTGCCCGCATCCGGCAGATGGAGCTGGAGGCGAAGGTTGCCGCAGCTCGACAGGATGCTGCAGCCAACCTCAAGATCAAGAAGGCGCTGGAATCGCGCGCCTCCGCAGAGGAAGCCGCCGTCGCTCACCTGGTCCGCCAGCGGAAAGCCGCCGAAGATGATGCCGCTAATGAGGTGGCCCAAGATAAGGCCCAGTACTCCCAGTTGATCAAGGAGCGGGCGTCAGTTGAACGGCGGATAGCCGGACGGATCGCCAAGGAGGCGGCAGCAAGAAAGCGAGCTGCCGAACGGAAGGCCAACGCTGCGCGGCGGTCTCACTCCAGCGCCAAGCCGTCGAATCGGCAGCCTCGCCGCTCCACCATGTCGGATGCTAGTCACGGCTTCTCATTCCCGGTACCGCCCCGTATCACCTCAGCGTTCGGCATGAGGTTCCATCCGGTGCTGCGCTATTGGAAGCTGCACGATGGCACCGACTTTGGCGCCGGCTGCGGTACGCCGATCCGGGCCCCTCGCGCCGGCCGGGTCGCTGAACGCTACTACAACGCCGGCTATGGCAACAGACTCATGATCGACCACGGTTACTTCGGTGGGCGGTATGTCACCACCGGTTACAACCACGCCTCCCGATACGTCGTTCGGGTGGGTCAGCGGGTCAGCAAGGGCCAGATCATCGGTTACGTCGGAACCACGGGGTTCTCCACTGGCTGCCATCTGCATCTGATGGTGTGGATCAACGGTCGCCTGCGGAACCCCATGACCTGGTTCTGAACGGGCAATGTTTGATTGCTCCGCTCGCTAGCGCTCGCTGTGTCTAATGGCTCGCTTCGCTCGCTGCGATGTTCGCCGAGAAGCCGCCGTCTTCGTCGGATCCGACGAAACGACTGCACTGCAGAATCAGCTGTGTTCTCGATTCGTTTCGTCGGCTCCTCCTGCAGATCGGCGGCGCGAACATCGCGGGCGCGGATCGCGCTGCGTTGCCGCCTATTTCGTCATCGCTCGGGGACAAAAGTGCGTCCCCTCACTCTTCCTCAGCCCGGCGGCGCGCGATCCAAGGGCCAGCCGTTCTACCACTGGGCTCGACCGGAGAGGATAGAGCTATGGCGAAGGACAGGGGCCGCAGGCTCGTCGCGCAGAACCGCAAGGCCAGGTACGACTACCACATCCACGACACTTACGAGGCCGGCATTGTGCTCAGCGGCACCGAGGTGAAGTCGCTGCGTGAAGGACGTGCCAATCTGACCGACGCCTACGCCACCGTCGACGACGGAGAGGTCTGGTTGCGAGGGGCGCATATTCCGGAGTACAGCCACGGCACCTGGACCAACCACAGTGCGCGGCGTACCCGCAAGCTGTTGCTGACTCGCCGTGAGATCTCCAAGATCGAGCGCGAACTGGAGGGCTCGGGTACCACGTTGGTGCCATTGTCGCTCTATTTCTCCAACGGCTATGCGAAGGTGGAGATCGCGCTGGCGACCGGGAAGCGGGTGTACGACAAGCGCCAAGCCATTGCATCCCGCGAGTCGCGACGTGAGGCCGAAAGAGCCCTCGCGGCCCGCCATCGGAGACAATGAGTTAATGGTGCAATTCCGCGCGGCCAGCGAGCGCGTCTGGCCGCTTGCAGGTGGACTCGCTCGGGTCGTCCTTGCGTTCCTCTTGATGATCATGACCGCGCTGGCCTGGGCGGTCATCACACCGACCCGGGCGTACGCGGCCGACGACCAAATCGATTCGTTCATCATCGACTACGAAATGCAGCCGAGCGGCGTGCTGAAGGTAAAAGAGACCATTACCTGGCGGTTCGGAAGCGACTCCGGTCGACACGGAATTCAACGTGACCTCGTGATACGGGAGCCTGATCCCAACAGCGACCAGGACTTCGTCTACGGGATCACCAACATCAAGGTAACGAGTCCGGACGAAGGCGTGGCCACACAGTTCAGCTCTCAGACGACCGAATCCCAGGGCGGCCGCGAAGAGGAGCTCAACGTGCGGATCGGTGACCCCGACCGGACCATCTCGGCCTCCACTGCGACCTATGTCATCTCGTACGACGTGACAGGGGCGATGCGATCCTTTAGCGGCTACGACGAGTTCTACTGGGACGGCCCAGGGTTCGGCAATCCGTTGATCAAGGACTTGAAGATCACCACAACGGTGCCTGGTGGGGCTCAGGACGCGGCGTGCTATTACGGCCCTCCGCGAAGCACGACGCCCTGCGAAACCAATGACTTCAACAAGGGCGGCAAGGCCACCTTCGGCCAGACGAATGTGGCACCAGGGTCGAGCGTCAGCATTGCCGTCATGATCAAGCCCGGTCTGGTGACGGACAACAAGCCACACATGGCGCCGAACGGCGCAAAGCTCTCGCCAGCTGAAAGGGTTGGCGCTTTCGCACTGGCTGGGGTCTCGCTGCTCTCCGCGGTTCTCTCGCCGATTGTGGGCGTGCTGTGGTGGCGTAAGAACGGTCGTGATCAGCGCTACGCAGGTCTCCCACCCGGCGTCGTTCCGCTTGCCGGACAGGAAACAGAGATAGTGCCGCACGATCCCGACATGCCAATCCCGGTCGCGTTCTCTCCCCCGCGGATCCCGGTAGCTGAGGCCGGCTTGCTGATTGATGGCCAAGTCGATACCAGGGAGACGGCGGCGACGATCATCGATCTTGCGGTACGCGGAGCACTTACTGTGCAGAGTTATGGCAAGGACGACTTCCGAGTCACCCTGATCGACCCCAGCAGAGCAACTGCTCCACACGAGATGGTGCTGCTGACCACTCTGTTCGATGGTCAGCCGCCCGGAGCGGTCAAAGACCTTTCCGCGCAGGGCAGCATGACGCACGCGCATGAACGAATGCGAGATTCCGTTCGGAACCAGGTGACCGCCCGCGGCTGGTTCCGAAAGGTGCCTTCGGCCGCTGCCACCAGCAGCTTCGGGTTCGGCCTCATTGTCATCGCGATCTTTGCATCGTTCGCGGTTGGCTTCTGGCTGCTACTGCTCTGCATTCCACTGCTGCCGATCGTGATTACGCTCGCGGTAATCCGCTCCAAACTCAAGCGCGGGCAACGCACCGCCGAAGGACGCGCGGTATGCGACCAGGTCGAGGGCTTTAGGACCTACCTCGCCACGGCTGAAGCTGATCAGCTCAAGTTCGAAGAGGGCGAGGACATCTTCTCGAAGTACTTACCATGGGCGATCATCTTCGAGCTGGCCGACCGGTGGGCCAAGATCTGTGGAGACTTGGTGGCGATGGGCCGGCTTCCGAACGAGACACCGTATTGGTACATCGGCAACTATCCGATGACGGCCTTCAACACCTCTTTCTTGACTAGCAGCCTGACGTCGGCAGCCACCCCGGTGCCATCCTCCTCCGGTGCCGGCGGCACTGGCTTTGGTGGTGGCAGTGCCTTCGGTGGCGGCGGCTTCTCAGGTGGCGGCGGGGGAGGCGGCGGCAGCGGCAGCTGGTGATCGAGGCCGTCCCGTCGCACGACGTGGAGCCTTCGTAGGCGCTTGAGCGAGGACGGTCATGGCTGCAATCCGGGTAGGTCCGGGGGAGTGCCCGATGGCGGATGACGTCTCGCGAAACGATGCTGGTCGGCATGAGCGCGATATACGAGCACCCAAGTCTCAAGATGCAGGTCACCCCGGAACAGCGTGACCGCGCCGAATCCTGGCTCAAGGATGCCTATGCCGACGGCCGGATCACTGAGTCGGAGTTCGACCGACGGATCGGGCAAGTCCTGACGGCGGTCACCCGGAAAGAACTCAACGAAGCCTTCTACGGCCTGGTGCAGGTTCCGACGCCGTCCCGAGCACTCGGCGTCCATCCCGCCTACCAGCCATTGGTCCGGCCGGAGACGCGGCAGCAGGCAGGTCGCGGAGCGGCGGCGGTCGCTCACTTTTCGGTGTTCTTTCTCTGGCTTTTCGGGCCCGGCCTGGTCTACGCGCTGTCGACGCCGGGCACCTACGCTCGCAGAGAGGCGGCGAAATCCTTCAACTTCCAGCTGATCTCATCGATCGCGTTCGTCCTCGTTGCCATTCTGGGCGGCATCACCGGCCTCGACATCTTTGGGTGGCTAATGCCGTTTATGGGTCTCGGCTGGCTGATTCTCACCATCGTCGGCGGCGCCAAGGCCCTGCAGGGTGAGGACTGGAAGAACCCCGTCAAGAACGTGATCAAGCTTGAGGTGCTCTCCGAGAAGTAGTGGCGAACTACCGGCGCCGGAATCCCTAGAGGGTCCGGCGCCGTTTCGCGTCTGCGGCAGGGAATCAATTGAGCTGCCCGGGCATTACACCATGGATAGAATCTTGTGGTTGCGATCGATCTCAGCTGTGGAGGTGATCGCCGAGCACAACTCAATAGGGGGTGATCGGTTTCGACTTGGGTCGATAGTCCCAGGAGAAGCGGGCCGAGAATCCAAGGTCAACTCGTTAATGTTCCTTGGGAACCAATAAGTGCCGAAGAGAAACCTGTACGCACTAACTTCGCTCTCGCTGCCTAAACAGTGATCGAAGGGTCAGACCGGGTGGGCCTCCGCCCCGGACCCTGGCCTCGTCAAGGAGGCTTACCTGCTGAGAGTTGTCTCAGGGCTTAGCAGGGAAATGAACTGAGACTGGGCTTGTCTGCGACGTGCTGGCGCGAGCGCAGGAGCCGAGAAAACGCCTAGCCAGCTGCGCCCGGAGAAGACCTGGTTCGTCGCTCGAGGACGCGGGTTCGATTCCCGCCACCTCCACTTTGTGATGTCGCAAGACATAGGCGACACCTTGAACCCTCAATTCGGCTTTGGTTTGGGGTTACGGAGGCCTCGGGTTTGGTAGTCGACGGCCGGGTTGAGGGTCAGCTCGCGGATGATCTCCCCGGTGGTGGCGTGGATGAT
>DATFBI010000203.1:0-12074 GCA_035253925.1 Propionibacteriaceae bacterium | reverse complement strand
GCAGCCCGCTCTCGCGCTCTACATGAAGCACCCAGACGGAACCCATCGCGCGTTCCAGCTGCAAGTGCTGACCCTGACCGAGAAGGGTGTTTCGCATGTCGGCTGCTTCTTTGACACCGCCCTGTTCGAGCAGTTCGGACTGCCGCATGTAATCGTGCAGCAGACGAGCGATATTTGAGCTGCTCGCGCCATGCCGACGGCTCGCAGCCCGGTGTCACCCCTAGTGGGTTACTGCAAAGCAGAAGTCAGGCGCATCACATTGTCGACGTATCGCTTCGCTAGCGGCCTACGGCGCCACTCATCGAGAGTGAGCTCATGGGACAATGATCGATAGTGATCTTCGACCTGACGCATCGCGGTGCTGAGTGCTCGACTGACGCACATGACAGAGATCTCGAAGTCTAAATTGAATGATCGGATGTCCATATTGCTGGATCCGATCACCGAGACATCGTCGTCCACTGAGAAGTGCTTGGAATGCAATACGAAGGGTGCTGGATAGAGATAGATCCTGACCCCGGATTTGAGCAGCGCGTTGTAATAAGAGCACTGCGCATGGTGCACCATGAATTGATCACCTTGCTCACCACGAAAAGCTCAACGTCCACGCCGCGCTGCGCAGCGGTGGTAATGGCATACAGCAGTGAGTCGTCGGGGACGAAGTACGGACTGGTGATCGACAGCCGGCGCTGTGCGGAATAGATCAGCGAGTTGAACAAGCGCAGGTTGTTCTCATCCGGGAAGCCTGGTCCGCTCGGCACGACCTGGCAGTTCACCTCGCCGGGGTCAGGTTCGAAGGGATAGGGCCGCACATCCTCCCGCAGCTGCTCGTAGGTCTCCATGAACCAGTCGGTCGCAAAGACGATGTCGAGGGAGAACACCACTGGACCGTCGAGCTGCATGACCAGTTCGCGCCACTTGCGGCCCGCCCGTTCGTGTTTTGGATTGTGGTAACTGGCGTCGATCATGTTCAGCGAGCCGACGAAGCCTACTCGGCCGTCGACGACGACGATCTTGCGATGATTCCTCAGATCGGGCCGACGCCATTTGCCCTTCAGGGGCTGGATCGGCAGCATGGGGTGCCAGTCGATCGCGGTCTGGTTGAGCTTCTTGATCATGTCCCGATAGCCGGGGATACGGGCTGTGCCGATGTGATCGAACATCAGCCGCACCTTCACGCCGCGAGCAGCGACTTCGGCAAGGGCTTCGAAGAACTCGTTCGTGGTGGAGTCCCAGCTCATGATGTAGAACTCCACATGCACATATCGTTCAGCGGTGCGGACCTCACTTGCCATTGCGGCTATGGCTTCGTCGTAGTCGCTCAACAGATCGGCCTTGTTGCCGCCCACTGAAGGGAGCCAGCCCAGCCGTCGGTTGAGTACCACAAGGGTATTTAGTGTCGAGCCGGCGGGTACGGGCAGCAGGTCGTCGGTCGTTGGGGTGAGCGCTCCGCTGATTACCTGGCCGACGGCGGCTTGTCGCCGTCGGCGACCGCGGTCGACAAACGGGCTGCCGATCAACCAGAACGCCACGAGGCCGACAACGGGGAGAAACAAGATGAGCAGCAGCCAGGCGGTCGCCGACGACGGCCGTCGTCCTTCTGGTACCAGGCCAAGCGCCACGACCTTGATTGCAAGATCGAGGAGATAAGCGCCACGGTTAGAAAGGTCACGTTGGTGGTCACCGTCGCCATGGCGGACAGTCTGGTCTCTTCGGCCGTCCGGGGACAGTACGTTCCCCGAGTAGCCTGGACCGGGTGAGCAGTAACCTGCCGATTTCGTCGCCCTACCGGAGCAAGCCGGATGATCCCGTCACCGACGCCGAACGCGATCGGCTGAACGCGAGACTGAATGCTGCCTACACAGCGGGGACGCTTCAGCAAGAGGACTACCAGGCACGACTGGACCACCTCTACGCGGCGCAACGGCTAGGTGAGCTTGTACCAGTCGTAGAGGGCTTGCCGCCGCTGCCGACTCATGCCAACCCCGCGATCGTCGCAAGTCCGAGCGGGCAGCCGGGCGAGCTGTCGGAATCACGGCCACCCGGACGATTGACCGCCGTCGTAGTTGGAGGCGTTGCGGCAGCCATCTTGATCATCGCCATCTTGCTGGTGATATTGATCTAGCGGACGGTTCAAACCCTTCGGCAGCGGACTCCGAATACCTGACATGGCGATTGTGTCCGGCAACATATCACCCAGAAGAAGATCGCTGAGCATGTTCAGCGCCTGGGTGAGCTTTATCCGCCGATCCGGTTGGACTCAGTCGATAGGACGGTAAAACGGCCATGGCTAGTGGCCAAGAAGTTCGGGCATGTGATCGACTATCTCGCTCGGGTTGAGCTCGAAGTTGATCGCAATGTTCTTGAGTTGCTGGTGCTACTTCCTGAAGTTGATGAGATCAACAAGACTTTCTACGCCGACGTTTGGCAGCCCCAGGAGATCCAGCATGGGCTGATCTTGGACCGGCTCTACCGCGAGCGACTTGAGCGCGGTCTCAAGTTAGCCTAGCGTTGCAGACCCGAAAAGCCTGTGTTGGTTCAAGAATTTGGGTACGGCGGGGTCCTGGCGTAAACTCATCGGCTGGCCATCTTTGGCCGGTTGGTGAAGCGTACGTCGGATCAAGTAGAGGTTTATGGCGAAGAAAGAGGGCGCGCTCGAGCTGGAGGGCACCGTGGTCGAGGCTTTGCCCAATGCGATGTTTCGCGTTGAGCTGGCAAATGGTCATAAGGTGCTCGCCACAATCAGCGGGAAGATGCGGCAGCATTACATCCGCATCCTTCCAGCCGACCGAGTGGTCGTCGAACTCTCTCCATATGACTTGACCCGGGGCCGCATCGTCTACCGGCACAAGTGACCAACTCGCAAACCATCCACATCCTCGGCTTGCTGCCGCTTGCCGAGGTTGAGTTCAGAAAGAAGCTCGATGAAGGTCCAGCCGAGCGTCAAGAAGATCTGCGACAAGTGCAAGGTGATTCGCCGGCACGGTCGCGTAATGGTGATTTGCGAGAACCCGCGGCACAAGCAGCGGCAGGGCTGACCGCTAAGCCCGCAAAACCCGAGCTGCGAGCGTCGGTGCTGGGCGAGCAGCTCCAAATCGGAAAGTGTGATCGCAAATCTGGGACAGTCCCGGATCTACCCTCGGTCGGAGGCCGGGGCCCCGGTGATCAGGTTGTACTTGATCAAAGGCAGCCGGGGACGCATCACGCCAGACACCTCCGCGATGGCTACGCCCTTCGACAGGATCAGGGCGCATGGCCGTCGACCAGACGAAAGGTAGTACCGCCTGATGGCACGCCTTATCGGGGTTGACCTCCCACGCGACAAGCGTCTGGAGGTGGCCCTTACCTACATCTACGGCATCGGCAAGACCCGTGCCTTGCAGACCCTGGAAGCCACCCAAATCAGTGGCGACCTGCGGGTCCACCAGCTGACCGACGAGCACCTGGTCGCGCTCCGCGATTGGATCGAAGCGAACTATCAGATTGAAGGTGATCTCCGTCGCGAGGTTGCCTCCGATATCAGGCGCAAGGTCGAAATCGGCTCCTACCAAGGACGCCGTCACCGCAGTGGCTTGCCGGTACGTGGCCAGCGCACCCGCACCAACGCCCGCTCCCGCAAAGGCGCCCGTAAACCCGTCGCCGGAAAGAAGAAGGCCAAGTAATGGCAACTGCAGGTCGCGGCGCGGCCGCCAAGAAGGTACGCCGCAAGGAAAAGAAGAACGTGGTGGCTGGCCACGCTCACATCAAGAGCACCTTCAACAACACTGTCATTTCGATCACCGATCCGAGCGGAAACGTCATCGCATGGGCGTCTGCTGGCACCGTGGGATTCAAGGGCTCCCGCAAGTCAACGCCTTACGCCGCACAGATGGCCGCCGAGGCCGCTGGTCGCCGCGCGATGGAACATGGCATGAAGCGGGTCGACGTGTTCGTCAAGGGGCCCGGTTCGGGTCGGGAGACCGCCATTCGATCACTCGGGGCAATAGGCCTCGAGGTCGGTGCCATCTCCGACGTCACCCCCGTTCCGCACAACGGCTGCCGCCCGCCCAAGCGGCGCCGCGTCTAATCCGCCCAGAAGACTAGAGGACTTAACGAACATGGCTCGCTATACCGGTCCCATGACCAAGAAGTCGCGTCGGCTGGGTGTTGATCTTGTCGGCGAAGACAAGGCGTTCGAGCGCCGTCCCTACCCGCCTGGCGTACACGGCAAAGGCCGCACCAAGGAGTCGGAGTACTCCTTGCAGCTCCGCGAGAAGCAGAAGGCTCGCTACTCCTACGGCGTGCTGGAGAAGCAGTTCCGCCGCTACTACGAGGAGGCCAACCGGCTGCAAGGTAAGACCGGTGACAACCTGCTCCAGATCTTGGAGTCTCGCCTCGACAATGTGGTCTATCGCGCCGGACTAGCGCGTACCCGTCGGCAGGCTCGCCAGTTTGTGGTGCATGGCCACTTCCTGGTCAATGGCCAGAAGGTGAACATCCCCTCTTATCGGGTGACCCCGCATGATGTCATCGACCTCGCCGACAAGGTGAAGGAGCAGACCCCGCACATCATCAACCGCGAGACTCACAGCGAGCGCGACGTACCCGGCTGGATGCAGGTGTTTCCCGAGCGCGGCCGCATCTTGATCCATCAGCTTCCGGTGCGAGAGCAGATCGTGGTCGATGTTTCCGAGCAATTGATTGTTGAGCTTTATTCGAAGTAAACATGCTGGACTTCGTCCAGCAAGAAAGGCATGGAAGCCGCTTCGCGGCTGCGTATTGTTTGTTCCGCCAAACCAGGCCCTCCGGGGCGGTTTGACGGTCTCGGCCTTCGGCCGAGAGTAGGGTCCGCTGGCGTCGGATACGTCAGTGGTTCCGCACCATCAAATAGCGGGTGGTGCGGGGAAGGATAAGAAAATGCTGATTGCACAGCGCCCCTCGTTGTCGGAAGAGACCGTCTCCGACAATCGATCCCGATTCACCATCGAGCCGTTGGAGCCCGGGTTCGGTTACACCCTCGGCAACTCGCTGCGGCGTACGCTGCTGTCCTCCATCCCAGGCGCCGCCGTGACGAGTCTCAAGATCGACGGGAACCTGCACGAGTTCTCCACTCTGGAAGGCGTCGTGGAGGATGTCACCGAGATCATCTTGAACCTCAAGGGCTTGGTTGTGTCCTCAGAGGAGGACGAGCCGGTCACGATGTACCTGCGTAAGGCGGGCGGCGGTGAGGTAACCGCTGCAGATATTGCGCCTCCCGCCGGGGTAGAGGTTCACAACCCGGATCTGCATATCGCCACTCTGAATGACTCCGGCAGGCTGGACATGGAGCTCGTCGTGGAGCGTGGCCGTGGCTACGTTTCAGCAGTGCAGAACAAAACCGCCGACGCTGAGATCGGCCGGATTCCGGTTGACTCGATCTATTCGCCGGTGCTCAAGGTCACCTACAAGGTCGAGGCCACCCGCGTCGAGCAGCGCACTGACTTCGACAAGTTGATCTTGGACGTGGAGACCAAGCAAGCCATCCGGCCACGCGACGCGGTCGCTTCGGCAGGGCGCACGCTGGTCGAGCTGTTTGGCCTCGCTCGCGAGCTCAATGTGGAGGCCGAAGGCATCGAGATCGGTCCGTCGCCGATCGATGAGCAGCTGGCGGCCGATCTGGCACTGCCGGTCGAGGATCTAAATCTGACCGTACGGTCGTACAACTGTCTCAAGCGCGAGGGGATCCATACCGTCTCGGAGCTGGTATCGCGCAGCGAGCAGGACCTGCTGGACATTCGCAACTTCGGCTCCAAGTCGATCGACGAGGTGAAGCTCAAGCTGCATGAGATGGGCCTGTCACTCAAGGACAGCGCGCCAGGCTTCGATCCGCTGAGCGCGATCAGTCGTTACGACGATCTTGATGAGGACGATGTCGACTTCAGCGAGACCGAACAGTACTAAGGAGACAGCAAATGCCCGCACCAAGTAAGGGCGCCCGCCTCGGTGGCAGTCCGGCGCATCAACAGCTGATCTTGGCTAACCTGGCCACGCAGCTGTTCGAGCACGGGCGGATTGTGACCACCGAGGCTAAGGCGAAGCGACTGCGCCCGCTGGCCGAGAAGTTGATCACCAAGGCCAAGCGTGGCGACATCCACTCTCGCCGCTTGGTGCTCACCACCGTCCGGGACAAGGGTGTGGTGCACACGCTGTTCACTGAGATCGCGCCTAGCTTGGCTGACCGCGACGGTGGCTATACGCGGATTACCAAGGTCGGTCCGCGTAAGGGAGACAACGCTCCCATGGCAGTGATCGAGCTGGTCCGAGAGTCTGTGGAGGAAAGCCGGAAGGCCAACGCCAAGGGTGCGGCTCCGGCGAAGAAGGCTCCGGCGAAGAAGGCAGCAAAGTCGACTACCGCTGCTGCCGCAGCCAGCTCTACCGCACCGGCGGATGAAACGGCTCCGGCAGAGCAGCTTGTTGACGACACGACAAAGCTCGAGGAGTCGGCCGCTGAGCAGCAGCAGCCGAGTGATGATTCCTCCGCTGAAGAGGCCGCAGCCACAAGCGAGCCAGAGGAAGACAGCCAAGCCGACGAGAAGGCCTAGCTGGCAACCGAGAAAGCGGCGCTCCGGGATCGGGGCGCCGCTTTTGATTGCTCCGCTCGCTAGCACTCGCTCTGCGCGGGATCCGTTTTCTGTCCGTGGTGAGCGGGAGAATCGGCTGCATGCTGCTGCATCGCCTCGCCGAGACTCGGACCGCGCTTGCCAGCACGCGCTCCCGGAACGCCAAACGCGACCTCATCGCAGCGGTCCTTCGTGAGGCATCAGGTGACGACGTCGAGATCGTCGTTTCTTACTTGTCCGGCAGCCTTCGGCAGCGGCGTACCGGGGTCGGCTGGAAGTCGTTGCAATCCGTCCCTCCGCCGGCAGAGGAGCCGACGCTGACGGTTGGCGAAGTCGACGCTGCCTTTGAATACGTCGCGAGTCTGAGCGGGGTTGGATCCACCGCGGCGCGAACGGTTGCGATGAATGCGTTGCTGGCCCGAGCAACGGCCGAGGAGCAAGATCTGTTGCGCGGTTTGGTATTCGGTGAACTCCGGCAGGGGGCGATGGAGGCGGCGGTCCAAGAAGGCCTAGGCGCGGCCTTTGAGGTTCCGGTTGCCGCGGTGCGCCGAGCCGCCATGTTGATGTCTTCCACAACCGCCGCTGCGGCGGTGCTGTTGAGCGGCGGTCTGGAGGCGCTCGAGGCGGTGGGTCTCCAAGTTGGCGTGGCTATTCAGCCCATGTTGGCTGCCAGTGCGCCAAGCTCGGACGCCGCACTTGACAAGACCGGGCTGCCGGCGGTCGCGGATTACAAACTCGATGGGGTACGCGTCCAGGTGCACCGCGCGGGTGAAGAGGTACGGATCTTCACCCGCAGCCTCGACGACATCACAACTCGCCTACCCGAGGTAGTGGCGGTTGCGCGGTCACTTCCTCATGATCAACTGGTGCTCGATGGTGAGGTGCTCTCCTTGCGCAGCGATGGCCGACCAGAAGCGTTCCAAGTTGTGGCGTCCCGCACTATGAGCAGCGTCGAAGTAGCTCAGCTTGCCCAGACGGGGCGGCTGCAGGTCTTCTTCTTCGACTTGTTGCATGTCGATGGGCGGGATCTGTTGGATGCGCCATTGGCCGATCGGCTGGCACAGATGCGGCAGCTACTTCCGGAAACGGTTACTGTGCCGCGCGAAATCTGTACTAGCCCTGCTGAAGCTGCCAAGACTTTTACCAATGCCGTGAAACGCGGCTTTGAGGGTGTTGTGATCAAGAACCTGCGCGCCCCATACGCCGCTGGCCGTCGCGACGCAGCCTGGGTCAAGGTGAAGCCCCGGCATACCTTCGATCTGATCGTTACGGCCGCTGAGTGGGGACACGGTCGCCGTCAGGGTTGGCTGTCCAACCTCCACCTCGCCGCCCCTGATCCGGCATCAGGCAAGTTGATCATGCTTGGCAAGACGTTCAAAGGGCTCACCGATGAGCTGCTGACCTGGCAGACGGCAAGATTCTTGGAGCTTGAAGTTCGACGTACGGCGGGCACCGTCTACGTCGAGCCATTAACCGTAGTGGAGATCGCCTGCGACGGACTGCAGGTGTCGACTCGCTATCCCGGAGGGGTGGCGCTGCGCTTTGCCCGCGTGCTGCGTTACCGGCCGGATAAGTCGCCTGCTGAGGCGGACACAATCGATACCGTGAAGGCGCTCGCGCCGATCATCGACGACGCGTAAACGCAAACCCTAGAAAAGGACAAACCCGCGAGCTTGGCAACACGCACTTACTCCAGACCCAAATGACGGGCCTGTGGAAGCAGAAAGCATGTTGGCCGGGCGGACAACTCCGGCGCTCGCGGGTTCGGGTGTTGGCTGTGGATTAGCCGGCCGCGTACGACCAGTTCTTCACAGTCGGGATGCGGCTAGCTGGCCGTCACCTCACGTGTCCAACAGTCATTCATTCCTCGGACCACCTCCTTTCCCGTGTCCCACCAACGTATGCGCGCTCACGGATCCGGTCAACGGAGATTGCACATAGTGAGCGGCTAGGGAAAGTGGTCAGATCCGGCACGAAACTCGCGCTGCTTCTTGTCGTTCGGGACCACTGGCTAGGAAACTTGGGCGGCTCGTGCTATGAACCATCGATGACTCTGGCCCGTCTCACAGACGTCCTGGCTCCGGCCGTCGCCTCCGGAGCGGGGGTAGGAGCATTCAACGTCTTCAGCCTCGAGCACGCTGAGGTTTTCACCGCCGCTGCCGATGCTGCTGGCAGGCCGGTCGTCCTGCAGATCTCACAAAACGCGGTGCGCTACCACAAAAGGCCTAGCAGCGATCGGAGTCGCCACACTCGCATTGGCTCGCGCCGCCACTGTTCCCGCCGTCGTGCACCTCACACGCCGATCTAGCGACGGTCGCGCGGGAGCTCAACTGGGTTCTGGCAAGTCAAAAGATGGAGAATGTCTGCGTGAGCGACCTGATCGACACTACTGAGATGTACCTGCGGACGATCTATGAGCTGGAGGAGGAAGGGATTGTGCCACTCCGGGCTCGGATCGCAGAGCGCCTGCATCAAAGTGGACCGACGGTCTCGCAGACAGTGGCCCGGATGGAGCGCGACAACCTGGTACATGTCCTCGGAGATCGCCACCTTGAGCTGACCGCCGAGGGCCGCGCCCGTGCCACGCGGGTCATGAGGAAGCACCGACTGGCTGAGCGGCTGCTGATAGACGTCATCGGACTCGACTGGGAGAAAGTGCACGATGAGGCCTGTCGCTGGGAACATGTGATCTCCGAAGATGTGGAACGCCGACTCGTCGATTTGCTGAACACGCCCACCACGTCGCCGTACGGCAACCCGATTCCTGGGCTCGAGGAACTCGGTGTCACCGCAGCCACCGAGCCGTTCCGGGACGGCAATGAACAGTTGCAGGACGTGGTAAGCCGTTCGGGTTCCCCGGTGACGGTCGTGATTGAGCGAATGAGCGAGGAAATTCAGAAGGATGTCGAGATGATGGGCACGCTACGCGAGGCTGGCATCCAGCCCGGTGCCAAAGTGCAGGCCGAGGCTGGGGGACTGGGCGTCAGGCTGACTGTTGAGGGTCTGACCAGCTGCGAGATCGACCGCGAAGCGTCCACCCACCTGTTTGTGTCACGCGTCTGACGGCGCCGCGAGGAGCTTCGCGGTGGGCAACGATGATGTGAATTGGCGCAGTTACCTGGCCGAGTTCCATCGCGATCGAGCCGGAATCGCCGAGGCAGTACTTTCCAGGGCGCTTTCCGGTGACCATTCTCCGTATCGATGGCTGGCCAGAGCTGTGTCGGCTAACGCGGCCATGGTGGTGGATCTGGCCTGTGGATCGGGTCCGATGTCCCGCGAGCTGGCACGACCGGGGCGTACAGTCGTCGGTTTGGATCTGTCTGAGTATGAGCTGGCGCTGGCTGTCGAACGTGGGCCGGGACCATGGGTCAGGGCTGATGCGCTGCAGCTGCCCTTCAAAGACCAGAGCATCGATGTCGTCACCAGCTCCATGGGGTTGGTAGTGGTCCAGCCGATGAACCGTGTCATCTCCGAAGTCGCCAGAGTATTGCGACCCGGCGGCGTGCTCGCCGCCATTGCGCCCGGCATCCGCCCGCTCGCGCCGAGCGATCTCAGGGTGCTGACGCGGATCAATGGTCGCTTGCGGACCAAGCCGCAGTTTCCAGGCCCGGTCGAACTGACCGGCTTCGCCAAGACGCTAACCGAGCATGGGATGCGCGCCGTCGAGGATGCGCGGGAGCGCTACCGATTCAGGATTCGCTCCCGAGCTGACGCGGAGCTGATGATGTCGGCGCTCTATCTGCCGAATACCCGCTGGTCGCGGGTGGAACGGGCGATCGAGTATCTGGAGGATGCCGTCAAGAAACGGGAGGTGGTCGATGTGGCCATTCCGATGCGTCGCCTGGTGGCAATCAAGTAAGTGGCAATCAAGTAATGGGTAAGGAATAGCGGTACGTCCGATGCGGTTGAGACAGTGGCTGTCGCAGAGCCCCAGATGAGCGCAGCCAACCCGAATGAGGAGCACTGCATGGCAACGGTTGAGATCACTGCCGAGAACTTCGAGGAGACCATCACCGACAACGAGATTGTCCTGGTGGACTTCTGGGCCGACTGGTGCGGACCGTGTAAACGGTTCGGGCCGATCTATGAGAAGGCTTCGGAGGAGTACGACGGGATCGTCTTCGCCAAGTTGGATACCGACGCGAACTACGAGCTAACCAGCCAGCTAGGCATCGAGGGCATTCCGACTTTGATGGCCTTCCGCGAGGGTGTGCTGGTCTTCAATCAGGCCGGGGCTTTGCCTGGGCACGCCTTGAAGCAGGTCGTGGATGCCGTCAAGGGCCTGGATATGGAAGAAGTGCACGCCCAAGTCGCCAAGCTCAGAGCCGAACACGAACATAGTCACGAGTAAGGCAGCTCTTCAGGCAGCCGCGAAAGCACTGATCGTCTCTACGAACACCGAGGCGGCCCTCGCTGCATCTAGATCCAATGCCACCCCGACTCTCGGCGACGGCGCCTCGCGTCGAGTATCGACGATTGTCTGACCGCGATCCATACCGTCCAGGTCGATCCTTACTAGCAGCTCTTCGGTGACGAAGAGCTCGGGGTTTGTGAGCAGCACTAGTGCGCCGGCATCGCCGAGTGGGCTCCCATGGTTGTGGAATTGGCTGTAGCTTTCGGCGCGCCTGTAAAGGAGCTCACCGGCGAGCCGAATTGCCGGATGATCATGGGCTCGAAAACGATTGATAGAGGCCTGGTCGACGGCGAGCCGATCGAATAGATCGAGACCGTACATCAGAGTCGGGATTGATGACTCGATGACACAGGCGGCGGCCTCGGGATCCTGCCAGACATTGAATTCAGCGCGCTTGCTCACTGAGCCACCCATGAAGATGATCTGTTCAATTCGCTTGGTGACTTCGGGGTAGCTGGTGAGCAGCCGCGCCACATTCGTTTTCGGGGCCAATGTCACGAGGCTCACGGGCTCAGGCGGGCTCATGATCAGTTGACGCAACAGGTCGACGGCAGACAGAGGCGATGGGCCTCTTGAGGACTCTGGCAGCTCAATACCGCCCAGTCCGTTAGGCCCATGAGAGCCGCCACTTTCCCGACGCGCCCGCTCTTTGAGCGGTACTCGAGCGCCAACCCCGACCGGGATGTCGCCAGCTCCAGCGGCACCGAGCACCTTGCAGGTGTTGATCACGACCTGATCGAGCGCCACATTGCCTGCGACACAGGTGATGCCAAGTAGCTCAAGCTCTGGGTGCGCTATGGCATAGAGGATCGCCATGGCGTCGTCAGTGCCTGTGTCGACATCCATGACGATCGGTTTCGGCATAGCCGTCATGCTGTCAGAACCGATGCAGCTACCTGTGTGGCGCATGACCGGCTGTGGGGTTGGGCTGCCCTGCCGCTCGGCGGCGGAGCTAGGCCAGCCGGTGATCACCAACAACTGCAGTCTTGGAGTCAGCGGTCGGCGCGGACGATGTCACCTCGCCGGAGGTCGGCGGTGGGCGGCATCGTCTCGCGACCGCCGCGGCTGAGCGTGGTGTGCTC
>DATFBI010000202.1:0-12887 GCA_035253925.1 Propionibacteriaceae bacterium | reverse complement strand
CATCAAGATCGCCTTCGCAGAATGTCCAGATCTTCCTTATCTGCCTGAGCTTCCAGCACGCGGACCGTACGCCGAGATCATCGGACGATCGACAGCGTTCCTCGCCGGGCTCGCGGTTGATCTGCAACCGGCCGGCTGGCGGCTCACCAATGCCTCCGGGCGTGACCATCGGCAGGCCGTCGCCACGTTGCGCACTGATCTTGATCTGCTCGAAGAGCATGCGCAGGGATACCAGGGCCCGATCAAGCTCTCGGTCGCTGGCCCGTGGACGATGGTGGCCATGATGGAACGGCCTCGCGGCGATCGCGTGGTCGCCGACTACGGGGCACGGCGCGATCTCAGCCAGTCGCTTGCCGAAGGAATCGCCCAAATCGTGGCTGAACTGAGCCGACGGTTACCTGATGTGGATCCACTGATCCAGCTCGACGAACCCATGCTGCCGGCCGTACTCGCCGGCTCGATCGCCAGCGCCAGCGGCTTACTACGACATTCCGCCATCGAGCCCAGCGAAGTAAGTGCAGCGATCATCCACGCCGTCGACCGGCTTGCGCCAACACCTGTTGCTGTGCACTGCTGCGCCGCGGAGCCGCCCATCGAATTGCTCCGCTCCGCCCGGGTAGCCGGAATCCTTCTCGACACTGATCGATTGTCGAGTGCGGACTGGGACGAAGTGGCGACGAGCCTCGAAGCAAAACTATGGATAGGCCTGGGCGCCCTTCCGACCGACCGGACGCTTACTGGAGATCAAGTCGCTCGCCGGGTTCTTCGGCCAATCCGTGATCTTGGTCTGGAGCCAACGGTTTCAGAACTCATAGTGATCACTCCAGCCTGCGGGCTAGCCTCAGCCCCCCGCGAGGAGGCGATCCGCGCACTACAAACGGTGCGCTCCGCGGCCCGTACCGTTACCGAGCAGCTGGCCGACTGACTACACCTCTAACTGAGCGCAGGCTTCTCGGGTGTATAGAGCCAGGCCTGGAAGAACGCATCCAGATCCTGACCTGACACACGCTCGGACAGCCTGATGAAGTCACGCGTCGAGACATTCCCATACGCGTTCTGCTGTGCCCACTTTCGAAGGATGACGAAAAAGTCGCGTGATCCGACCTCCTGCCGAAGCGCCTCCAGCGTCATGGCGCCGCGGAGATAGCTCTGCTGGCCGAAGAGGTCGGCTGGATCGGTCAGGCACGCGGGTGCGGGCGACCAGACTGTGTCGGGGTCGTCGTACGCCGTCCGGAACTGCTCGGCCGTGCTCGGCCCGCCGTGGGCAGCGGCCCAGAGCCACTCCGCGTATTGAGCGAAGCCTTCATTCAGCCAGATGTCGCCCCAGTCACTCAGCGTCACTGAGTTGCCATACCACTGATGAGCCCACTCGTGGACGTTGGTCGATTCGTCGACGGTCTCGCCTTCGGCAGTGTCGAAGACAGGCCGGTTCTGGGTTTCCAGGGCGTACCCGACGCCGATGTCCTCGACCACGATTCCGGCACTGTTGAACGGATACGGTCCGGAGCGTCGCTCCATAAAGCGGATTGCCTTCGGGATGAGCACGCGGGCGGCCGCCTGGTTGCCCAGCTTGGGGTCGATGAAGCTCCAGATCGGCAGCGTGCGTCCGGTCGTAGTCCTCATCGTGGAGCGATAGACGTCGTAATTGCCGATCGAGATCATGGCCAGGTACGTCGCCTGCTGGTGGGGCTGGACCCATCGCCAGGTCTCCTGGCCATCATGCTTGCGTATGCTCCGTAGATCACCACTACCAGCCACCTCGAGCTTGGCCGGAATAGTGATCTTCATATCGAAGGTCGCCTTGTCGCGGGGGGTGTTGTTGTTGGGGAACCACGTCATGGCGCCGACTGGCTCATTGAGCGTGGTAGCTCCGTCATCGGTGGGGAGCCAGCCCTCCGACGATCCATCAGGGTCGGTATGCGTGACCGGCTTGCCGTGGTAGCGGATCGTGACCCAGAAGCGGCCGTCCAAAACCTTTGAGGGCTTGATGATCAGCTTGTTGTCGCGCCTGGAGAAGTCAGCGTTGTGTCCGTTGACGTTGACCGAGTCGACAGTGAGTCCTTCCAGATCCAGCGAGAACGACTTCAGCCGCTTCTTAGCCTTCGCGATGAGGGTGGTCTTCGCCTTGATCTCTCCTGAGCTCTTGAAAGTCAGACCGATCGCATAGTGCTTGACGTCGTAGCGGCTGCTGCCCTGCTCGGGAAACAGCGAATCGCGAGCGTGCCGCGTGCTGGTTGAGGTTGTGGGGCACTCGGGTGGATCAGCGGTTGCGATCCCAGCCGGTGCAATCAGGAGACCAAGTGCAAGAGCTCCCATGGCCGCCATAGCGGAGAGGCGCGGGCGTTGGGCGAAGGAGGTTATGGAACGCTGGCCAGCGGGCATCTGCACTCCTTGAAGGGGGCGTTGGAGAGGCGGACGCGCCAGACGCTAACAGCAGCGATCCGGTCCGGGGCGGAACTCGCGTTATTTCCTCGTTATTTCTCCTCCGCTCTCAAAGCGCCCGCCAAGCAGCCTGCGGTGGACTGTCTGGACCGGGCGTTAATGTGCCTTACGTGACGGAAGAGGCCCTCGCTACGCCGGCAGGCGAGTCAGATATCGAGCTATCGGAGTCATTGGCCAAGGCAAGTCAGCGGCACGCGGATCTCAGCGAGCGGGTGAACGAAGCGCGCTGGCGCTATTACGTGCTCGATGCGCCAACGATGTCCGACGGGGAGTTCGACGCCTTAATGCGACAGCTGATGGAGCTTGAGGACGCATTTCCCGCCCTGCGTACGCCGGACTCGCCGACCCAGCAGGTTGGTCCGCCACCGTCAACAACTTTTGCTCCGGTCGAGCACTTGCAACGACTGATGAGTCTGGACAACGCATTCAGCCGCGAAGAGCTGGATCGCTGGGCGCAGCGCGCCATTCGGGAGCTTGGTGAAAAGCGGCTCGAGCAGTCGGGCTACCTCTGCGAACTCAAGGTCGACGGCTTAGCGATCGATCTGGTCTACCAGGGGGGTCGGCTGGTGCGTGCCGCAACCCGAGGCGATGGACGGATGGGTGAAGACGTCACGGCCAATGTGAAAACGATCAAGGTTATCCCACATCGGCTGACAGGCAGCGATGTTCCCGAGACCCTCGAGGTACGCGGCGAGGTGTATTTCGCGGTCGCCGACTTCGCTGCCCTCAACGAATCTCTCGTCTTGGCAGGGAAAGCGCCGTTCGCTAATCCCCGGAACGCAGCTGCCGGCTCACTGCGGCAAAAAGATCCGAAGATCACCGCCTCACGGAATTTGGGCTTCGTCAGCCATGGCATTGGCGCGCTGGACGGCTTCACCGCTGATCGGCTCTCCGACGTGTACGACGCAATGGACCGATGGGGTATCGCGGTCAGCCCGCATCGCAAGCTAGCGCGGAGCCTGACTGAGGTCTGGGACTACGTTCAGTATTTCGGGGAGCACCGACACTCGGTCGAACATGAGATCGACGGAGTGGTGGTAAAGCTGGATGAGCGGGCCGTTCAAGATCAACTCGGCTCGACATCACACGCCCCACGCTGGGCGATTGCGTACAAATATCCACCCGAAGAAGTCACCACCAAGCTCCTCAACATCGATGTCAATGTCGGACGTACCGGGCGGGTCACGCCTTACGGCGTTATGGAACCGGTTCAGGTCGCCGGCTCCACTGTGGGTATGGCCACGCTGCATAACGCCAGCGAAATCGTCCGTAAGGGTGTGCTTATCGGCGACACGGTTGTGCTCCGCAAGGCCGGTGATGTCATCCCAGAGATCGTTGGCCCAGTTGTCGACCTGCGCGACGGGACCGAGCGTGCTTTCGTTATGCCGACTCATTGCCCGGCTTGTGGTACGGAACTGCGGCCGGAGAAGGAAGGCGACGCAGACCTGCGTTGTCCAAATGCCAGATCCTGCCCTGCGCAGCTGCGGGAGCGGCTGTTCCATGTCGCCAGCCGGGAGGCTCTGGACATTGAGGTACTGGGCTACCAATCGGCGCAGGCGCTACTCGACGCTGGTCTGCTGATTGATGAGGGTGATCTCTTCAGCCTGACCGAAGAGAAACTCAAGAAGACTGAGTTCTTCACCACCAAGTCAGGAGCCCTGTCCGCCAACGGCGCCAAGCTGTTGGCCAATCTCGAGGTGGCCAAGACCCGACCACTGGACAGGTTTTTGGTGGCACTGTCGATTCGACATATCGGCAAGGGCGTCGCGCCCGACGTCGCGGCCGCCTTCGGCGACATCGACGCGTTCGCCAACGCGACTCCGGAACAACTGGCCGCGGTTGAGGGCATAGGCCCGACGCTCGTCACCGCCATCACCGACTGGTTTGCCGTGCCGTGGCACCGCGAGATTATCGCCAAATGGAAGGCCACCGGGTGCCTGATGCGCGACGAGCCCAAACAGGCTCAGGAGCAGACGCTCGCCGGACTGTCGATTGTGGTCACCGGCTCCTTGGAGGGCTACACCAGAGACTCAGCAACCGAGGCAATCACTTCGCGCGGCGGCAAGGTCGCTGGCTCGGTGTCGAAGAAGACCAGCTTTGTTGTCGTCGGTGACGCACCAGGCTCGAAGTACGACAAGGCTGTGGAACTGAAGGTCCCGGTGCTCAGTGGCGCCGATGCATTTGAGGTGCTGCTGGTGCAGGGTCCTGAGGCAGCCCGTAATGTCGCGACGATTGGGCCGTAACTGCTTAGGTCTTTAATCCCGCAAGTGGTCCCACAACCTTAGGGAGGCGAACCTCACAACAGGAAGATCTGGAAGAGCTGCCTCTGGTCACCAATGCCAAAGCCCCAACTGCCGGTCATCAGGTAATAGACGTACCAGCCGAGCAGGAAGATCGCCAGCAACGACCCAAGCAGTGCCAGGGAAACCCAAATCCGCATCCGCTTTTTCTGCTTGGTGGTCGGCACCTTTACCGGACCCCATTCGCCAACCAATGGCTGCACGCGCGGCGGGGTCGCTCCATGCAGATTGAGGTTGCTAAAGATCTTCAACGGCACCGCACCAATTTACTAGGAGCTTCTCGCGCACGTCGCGCTGAGAGCTGACGCCGTCGTCGCTCTTCGCGAAAGCACCGCTTCGAAGCTGCGCCTCCGCCCTTGTGCAAAGGTGCTTCGCTCATCATTCCTCCGATCGTCAGCAGCGCGACTCCGACGCTCGACGCTCGGATGCCGACCGCACTGGAAAGTTCAGAAGAACCAGTCATGCAGACCGTAGAAGCCGGTGGCCACCAGCAGGAAGCGGGCCAGCCGGCCTACGAACACGGTGAGTCCGAACCAGAGCGGCCGCATCGTTGTCGCCCCGGCTAACAGTGCAACGGCGTACAGGGGTGGAAATCCAATAACGGCTGCAACAAAAACGATCGGCAAACCCCAACGCTCTTGGCCGACTAGATCGAGAAGCTTCTTCCCGGCCGCTCGAAGGCGAGCACGAGTCGGCCCAACCGGGCGTTGCTTCCGCATCTCCCGCCGATGCTTCACGAATGAAAGCTCTTTGCCCTCCCGTACGCCGAAAAAGAGCAGCAACTTGCCTATCGTCTGACCGATTGCGATACCGATTGCGATGGGAATCGGCCCGGCGATGGCCGACATCTGCGAAGCGATCACATACGCCTCGGCGTTGACGATCGGGATGACTGCAGACACGATTCCGAAACCGATCGAGGTGAGCAAAGCGACCAGCTCAGCCCACCCAAATGCACCCACTTGCTGACCGTACCCGAGGTGTGTTGGCCCCTACTTCACGAGCGCTGCAAGGTGGTGCAACCTGGCAATTTCAGACTCAAGAAACGCCGGTCCACCGAGGCGGCCGATCACAATCACCCGATCGCGGGTCAGCGGCGTTACGACCGCAGTCGTCTCACCCCATCCCGGACTCCACTCCGCATCCAGATCAGTGCGGTGGGTGGTGTCGAACGGTGTGAACTTCGCCGCAATCTCGGGGGTTAGATCAGGCGCCAGAGTCGTCGCAAAGCTGGGCCGGGGTGCCTCGTCGGAGACATCGAGCAAGCTCGCCCAATGGGAGCGGAATACCACCGGACACAGCGAGACGAGCGTTTCCGCGGCGTGTGCCGGATCCGCGGTCATTCGCTCTAACGCCTCCAGGTCCGACTGCAGCCCGCCACCCTCGGGATACCGGGCAATCCACTCCACGCGTACGCCGGGGAGGTTTTGACAGGCAGTCACGATGGTTTCGGGCAGCTGGTTGGGGGGCAGGTCAACGATGAAGTCGTCGACAACCCTCCCGTCCGGCTGCTTCTCCACGATCTCGACGGCATTGATGTCGGCGCCAACCCCGCCCATCGCAGTAGCGACCGAGCCCAACGAGCCCGGCCGATCTGGGAGGGTGATCCGCATCAGGAACACGTGAACATCTTTCCTTACATCGATTACTGGCATGTTTCGGCCCGATAAAGGGTGGTCCCGCGCTTTCTTGCGCACGATCCGTGGAAGCCTTGTGCCGTGCCGCGCTTCGAACCATTTACCGCGATCCGTTACGCGACCCACGACCTTGCATGCCTGGTTGCTCCACCGTATGACGTGCTCTCCGACGCCGACGTCGATGTCCTCGAAGCAAGATCGCCGCACAACATTGTGCGAATTGATGTACCGCGTGCTGGCGAGAATCGTTACGAGCTCGCGGCCAAGACCATGCAGGCCTGGTTGCAGGAAGGAATCCTCGCCACGGATTCAGCGCCCTCCTTCACCGTTTACCGGATGCGGTTCACCGACTCGACCGGCGCATCGCGTGACATCGCCGGGGTACTCGGCGCGCTCGAAGTCGTCGATGTGGAGGCCGGTGGAGTGTTGCCGCACGAGCGAACCACTGCGGCGGCGTCAACCGACCGACTCGAACTCACTCGGGCCACCACCGCCAACCTGTCCCCAGTTTGGGGCTTGTCACTTGCCAGGGGCCTCACCGAGCTTCTCGCCAAGCCTGGCGAGGCGTTGGGCACGGTAACCGATGAGGGTGTTGAGCACCGGGTGGAGCGGGTCACCGATCCACAACGGATTGCGGCCATCCGCGATTTGTTGGCCTCCGATGACGTGCTGATCGCAGATGGACATCACCGTTACGGGGTGGCCCGTACCTACCGCGATGAGGTCCGTGAGGCGACTGGCAGGAGCGATACGCCAGCCGAGCTGACCCTCGCCTTTGTCAATGAGCTGATCGAGGACCAGCTGAGCGTTGCCGCCATCCACCGCCTGTATTCAGATATAGCGGCCGCCGATCTTGCTGATGCGCTGAGCCGGTCATTTGATCTCATTCCAACTGAACGACCCACCAGCGAGACAC
Organism: Propionibacteriaceae bacterium; assembly: GCA_035253925.1. Lineage (GTDB taxonomy): Bacteria > Actinomycetota > Actinomycetes > Propionibacteriales > Propionibacteriaceae > Microlunatus. The sequence goes on along the minus strand of DATFBI010000202.1, from coordinate 5,592 downwards.
TTGCAGCTATTCAAAGGACAGGCTTATTGATCTTGGTCAGCCGTGACTCCGCTTGGCAGCTGAGAGTCAAGCCGGGACGTTTTGACGGCGTACGCCCGCTCGATGGGGCTTGGCTAGAAACCGCACTGGCCGATGTCCCGCTTACCGTCAGCTATCAGCACGGGCTCGACGAGGCGCTTAGCGAGGTCGACAGCGGAAGCGCATCGGCTGCGGTATTGATCAGACCGGTCAGTGTCGCTGAGATCGAACGCACTGCACGGGAGGGTCTATTGATGCCTCCGAAGTCGACGTTCTTCACTCCCAAGCTCAAGACCGGATTTGTGATTCGTTCGCTGACTGAATGAGGACATGTGCCCTGAGCACATCGACAGGTACTCGTCAGTCGTTCAAACCCGGATCGAGCTCGTCAGGCGGGTCAGCGGGCGTGTCGGATCGCCAAAAGGCCCGCCACTCCGGGGCCTCCCATGCCTCGGTGACATAGATCCGCTCTCGGGCCACCTTCTCGCCGCGAAACTCCAGCAGTTGGACACCCTGCAGCCACGATTCCCCGTCGTAGCTGGCTATCAGCTCGACAACGGCCAGGTCAGTGCGCACTGTGACTCGTCGGAGTTTGAAGCGCACCTTGCCTAGGTCTGCCGGATACTGCCGGCGCCACTCCGTGAATGTGGCCGCACCTTCGAAACGCTCGCCTGACTGTGGAAACTCGAGCACTGCATCGTCGTGGTAAATCTCATCAGCGCGCTCCACATCAGCGCCGACGAATTCGAAATAGCGCTCCACGATCTCGCGGACCCTCGCCTCATCGGCCATCGCGTCTCCTCGGTTGGTCACCGTTGTTTGATCAGCTGTCCAAGCTTGATTTCTTGCAGCGATCACTGCAGTGCTGATGTCAGCCGCATCAGATTGTCGAATACGCGCTCACGGGTGGGCCGGCGCAGCCAGTCCTCCAAGACCACCTGACGACTGTTCGATCGATAATCGTCCTCAACAGCTCGCATTGCGGCCGTGAACGTGGCTCCATGGACTAGCACCGAAAGCTCCATGTGCAGACTGAGCGAACGGATATCGAGATTCGAGGAGCCGATCACCGCGACATCGGCATCGATACTCAGGTGCTTGGCGTGCAAGATCGTCGGCGCCCGATAGAGATAGATCCTGACTCCGGCCCGCAACAGCTGTTCGTAGTAGGAGCGCTGAGCGTGGAAGACCATAAATTGATCTCCGATCTCGGAGACGAACAACTCAACGTCCAGGCCGCGAGCGCCGGCGGTCACCATCGCCATCTGGATGGTCTCATCTGGCACGTAGTACGGGCTTGTGACGCTGATCCGTTTTCGCGCGTTCTGAATCATCGCTGCGAAGAGTTTGAGGTTGTTGTCATTGTCAAAGCTGGGGCCGCTCGGCAAGATCTGGGCATCGACGAGCTCATCGTCGTCGCGGAGGCGTACAGCTGAGGTGTCGAGTGGCAGCAGTTCGTCGGTCTCGCTGTACCAGTCGGTGACGAAAACAGCATCCAGCTCGCGTACCACCGGTCCGGTCAGCCGCACCATCAGTTCGTGCCAGTGCAGGCCGCGCTTGATCCCCTTTTTCTTGTGGTAGTGATCAATGATCATGTTCTGCGAGCCGGTGAATCCCACGGCGCCGTCCATCACGACAAGCTTCCGGTGATTGCGCAGATCTGGCCGACGCCAATGCCCTCGCAGCGGTTGTAACGGCAGCATTGGCCGATACTCCGCACCCATTTCAACGAACCTGCGGAGTGTTGCCTTTCGGTTTGGATACATGAACTGGGCGACATGATCAGATAGAACGCGTACCTGAACTCCTCGTCGACACGCCCGCTCGAGGGCATCGAAGAAGGGCGCAGTCGCCTCGTCCTGCACCAGGATGAAGAACTCGACATGAACGAACTTATCTGCCTGATCGACCGCATCGGCCATCGCCTTGATCGACCCTTCGTAGCTGTCGATCAGCTCAGCTGAGTTGCCGCCGACCATAGGCAATGAGCCGAGATTGCGGTTCATCGTCACCATCGAGCCCGCCAACTTGGCCATATCATCGCGATGACTGACTTGATCAAGGCCGTGGGTACGCGCCAAAACGGCCTGTCCCGACGCTTACGGGGAAGCTTGCCGAACCCAACGAGCATGAAGAAGACGACGCCCACCACCGGCACCAGGATGATGGCAAGGATCCAAGCGATCGCTGCGGTTGGCTTACGGTTCGCGGAGATCAAGACCGCCGCTACCAGAATGATCAGCACATATGCCGCAAGCAGCAGCCAGCTCACTCTTCAGCGATTCCCGCCGCGCGATCCCGCTCACGCTCAGCCTGTTCACGTTCTGCTCGTGTCTGGCGGGCGCGTAGATGACGGTGTTCACGCGGTGACATCCCGCCAGGTTCTGGAGTACCTGTCCCGGGTGCGTAGCCGGGATCGACGACGTCAATCTCGGTGTTGTCCTCCATGAATGACCTTCCTGAACTACTGCGCCGCAAAGAAAGCCGATAATGAGCCAGGGTCGGCTTCCTCAGTATCTCGGCGGAGCCCACCGTCGTCTACACGCCCAGGTCGAACCCCGCCCCATGCACGGGCAAGTAGCGGGAAATCTATCCGCGCTGGGAGGTCCGTGGCCATCGCGGGAGAGTGTCCGACCTAGGATGAGCCGGACCCAAGGAACGAGGAGATCGATTAGGGTGGCACTCAGCGCTGAAGAGGTGGCGTATCTGGCTAGGCTGGCGCGAATCGAGCTGACCGAAGCCGAGCTGGCGGTCTTGGCACCGCAACTCGATGTGATCTTGGAATCGGTGGCCCGAGTATCCGAGGTTGCGGCAGAGGATATTCCGCCGACCTCGCACGCACTCCCGTTGACCAACGTTTTCCGGGAGGACGAGCTCCGGCCGTCGCTGCCCCGAGAACAAATCCTGGCCGGCGCACCGGCTGCGGAGCAGATGCGATTCCGGGTGCCGAGAATCCTGGGGGAGGAAGCATGAGCCTGCAGCATGCTTGCGCCGCAGAGATCATCAGGCTGACAGCTGTTGATCTTGCAAGCAAGATCAAATCACGTGAGTTGAATGCGGTCGAGGTGACAAAGGCACATCTTGATCGGATCGCCGAGATCGACGGCGAGATACATGCTTTCCTTTATGTGGATGGCGAACGTGCCCTGGCGTCGGCGGCCGCGATCGAGGCTAAGATTTCTGCCGGCGAAGAGGTCGGGCCGCTTGCCGGAGTGCCACTGGCATTGAAGGACATCCTGACTTACACCGGGGCGCCGACTACCTGCGGATCCAAGATCTTGGAAAGCTGGTTGCCACCGTACGACGCTACCGTAACCCGGCGGCTTCTTGATCATGACCTGGTGATCTTGGGCAAGACGAACCTTGATGAGTTCGCGATGGGCTCCTCGACGGAGAATTCCGCGTACGGGCCGACCCGTAATCCCTGGGACACCGAACGAATTCCGGGTGGTTCCGGTGGCGGATCAGCAGCAGCTTTGGCGGCGTACCAGGCGCCTTTGGCTATTGGTACTGACACCGGTGGTTCCATTCGGCAGCCGGCTGCCGTAACGGGGACGGTTGGTGTGAAACCCACCTACGGCGGCAGCTCACGCTACGGCCTAGTGGCGCTCGCTTCGAGTCTTGATCAGCCAGGTCCGTGCGCGCGTACCGTGCTGGATGCGGCGCTGCTGCATGAGGTAATCGCCGGCCACGACCCGTGTGATTCCACGTCCATCGATCGACCGGTACCCGATGTAGTGGCAGCGGCCCGATCGGCCGACATCTCTGGAATGAAGATCGGCGTCGTCACCGAACTCGGCGGTGAAGGCTATGCACCCGGAGTCGAGCAACGCTTTCACGAAGCGGTCGAACTGCTAGCCTCACTTGGCGCGGAGATCATCGAGGTCTCCTGCCCACACTTCGTTTATGCACTGCCCGCCTACTATTTGATCTTGCCTGCCGAGTGCTCGTCCAACCTCGCGAAGTTCGACGCCATGCGCTATGGGTTGCGAGTTGGCGATGACGGCGTGGCAAGCGCAGAGCAGGTAATGGCCATGACCCGGGAAGCGGGCTTCGGTGCCGAGGTAAAGCGGCGGATCATTATCGGCACCTACGCACTGTCCAGTGGCTACTACGAGGCCTATTACGGGCAGGCGCAGAAGGTCAGAACCTTGATCTCGCGGGACTTCGACAAGGCGTTCTCTCAAGTAGATGTGCTGGTCTCGCCGTCCACACCGATCACCGCGTTCAAGATCGGCGAAAAGGTCGATGATCCGCTCGCCATGTACATGAACGACTTGTGCACAATTCCCTCCAACCTGGCAGGCAACGCCAGCGCGTCGTTCCCGGCGGGTCTGGCACCGGAGGACGGATTGCCGGTTGGCCTGCAGGTGATGGCGCCGCCACTGGCCGACGACCGGCTCTATCGGGTCGGTGCCGCATTGGAAGCTGCACTTGAGTCAGCTTGGGGCGGGCCGCTGCTCGATGGCCTGCCGGAGAGGGGAGCGGTGCGATGACTGTGCTGCCGTACCAGGAGGCGCTGGCGGCGTACGACCCGGTCCTGGGGCTCGAAGTGCACGTTGAGCTCAACACCACTTCAAAGATGTTCTGCGGCTGCTCGACCGCGTTCGGCGCCGAGCCCAACACTCAGGTCTGCCCGGTCTGCCTAGGGTTGCCGGGCTCGCTGCCGGTCGTGAACGGAAAGGCTGTGGAGTCTGCCATCCGAATCGGGCTCGCATTGAATTGCACGATTGCGGAGTGGTGCCGCTTTGCCCGAAAGAACTACTTCTATCCGGACATGCCGAAGAACTACCAGATCTCCCAGTACGACGAGCCCATCGCATACGACGGGTGGACTGAAGTCGTCCTCGACGGAGAGATCTACCAGGTCGGCATTGAACGTGCCCACATGGAAGAGGACACGGGCAAGTCACTGCACGTCGGTGGCCTCACCGGACGCATCCATGGTGCGGACTATTCGCTGCTGGACTACAACCGGTCCGGCGTACCACTGATCGAAATCGTGACCAAGCCCATTGAGGGCACCGGCGTCAAAGCGCCGGAGGTAGCCCGGGCTTACGTGACCATGTTGCGTGATCTGCTGCGTGCGCTCGGCGTCTCAGACGTCCGGATGGAGCAAGGTTCGCTGCGCTGCGACGCCAATGTCTCGTTGCGACCGATCGGCACATCGACCTTCGGCACTCGTACCGAAACCAAGAACGTCAACTCGTTGCGCAGCGTGGAGCGAGCCGTGCGTTACGAGATCACTCGGCAGGCGGCCGTACTAGCTGGCGGTGGCCGGGTTGTTCAGGAAACCCGGCACTGGCACGAAGACTCCGGCATCACCACCGCCGGTCGAAACAAGGAGACCGCCGAGGACTACCGCTACTTTCCCGAGCCGGACCTGGTGCCGATCGCACCGAGCCGGGAGTGGGTCGACGAGTTGCGTGCCACGCTGCCAGAACCACCGGCCGCCAGGCTTAAGCGAGTGAGCGCGGAGTGGGGGTTTACCGATCTTGAGATGCGCGATGTGATCAGCGCCGGTGCTGTCAACGCAATCGAGGCGACGGTCGCCGCTGGCGCCTCGCCACAGTC
>DATFBI010000201.1:0-3927 GCA_035253925.1 Propionibacteriaceae bacterium | reverse complement strand
ACAAGCCGGAACGCAGCCATGACGACTTCATGTTCTTTGGTTCCCGAAGTCTGTACGAGCGCGCCGGTTTTCGAGAGGTGGTACGCCGGTCGCCAACCCGCGTCGTTATGCGGCGAGGGCTACGCCCCCGCCGCACGCCGTAACTGCCTTTGTCAGCTGCCGAGAATCTTCGCCTTCTGTGCGGCGAATTCCTCCTCGGTCAAGACCCCGGCTGCTTTCAGCTCTCCAAGTTTCTGAAGCTGCGTGATCATGTCCTCCTGCGCCGGCGCAGCAGCCTGCTGAGGTGGCGGGGCGTACGCCTGCTGCGGCGGATATCCCTGCTGCGGTGGATACTGTGAATAGCCCTGTTGCTGGTTGTACTGCTGCTGCCGGTAGGCCTCCGCATCCGCTGCATCCTGGGTTTGCTGGTCCCTTTCTGCCCACCGGTTGGCCTGCCGTCGTGACACCCGGTTGGAAACCGCCGTAGCCGTACCGGCAACGACCGCGGTTCGGGCCATTCCACCAATGAGTCCCATGTTCGTCCTCTCTACCCTCGTGACGTCTTTGCCTAAGTCGCCTGTGCCTGCGCCTCTTCTTCCTCGAGTGCGTCCAGCATCGCCTCTACCTCGTCGGCCGGAATGCGACCGCTGGCTATGAGTTCTGCCCCGGCCCGCCTCATGGCGGCGACGAAAGGACGTGCCCATGTGTTCTCGTAGAGTAGGAGCGCCACAACCTTGCCGGGCTCGATAAGCTCCGCTGCCTGCCGCAGGTCGTCGTCATCCAACAGCCCTGACTCCACGCCTTCGAAGATTGCGAGGTCCAGTGTCCCGTCGTGGTCGAGATCGGTGATCGCGATCGCGGTGAAGGTACCGTCGGCCTCCCGCGTAACAGCTCTAAGGTCGAGGACCTTGATGATTCCTTGGTCGACTAGATCGACGATCGCCGCAAGGCCTTCTCCTCTCATCCTTGCGGACGGCAGCTCAAGGGCCAAATAGTCGATCGGGCCAACGGCCTCTTCGGTCATGTCCTGCTCAGTCATGCTGCCCTGCTCGGTCATGCTCCACCTCTCGCGCCAATCGGCGTGCTGATCTGCATCGCCGGTACGTTCTTCGCCAACTTGACCTCGATGCTCCCACCAACGAGAGGGCGTGAAATCACCCTCCACGGGTGATCAGGCGTGGTAGGCGAGCGATCGGAACAAGCCGCCGTAGTCGAGTACTAAGCCGTCTTGGTCGGCGACTAAAGCGGGTCACCATGGCCGGCGTCAGCACGGTGCCGGCGATGCGGAGCCCGTCAAGGCCGACGTCAAGCTGACAGCGGTCGACGGCACCGGTTGAGATGTCCTGCCAAAGGATCGCGGCCATGACCGGTCAGCATATTGGGCCGGTCAGCTTGGCCAGGGAGTCGATCTTTAGGCTGGGGCCATGGAGTACCGCGGACTTGGACGTACCGGAATGCAGGTAAGCCCGCTCTGTTTGGGCGCAATGATGTTCGGCGCCTGGGGCGAACCTGATCACGAGGAATCAATCAAGATCATCTATAGGGCGCTGGACGCCGGTATCAACTTCATCGATACCGCGGACGTCTATTCCCAAGGTGAATCGGAGGAGATCGTCGGTAAAGCGCTGGCTGGTGGGCGCCGGGATGACGTCATCCTTGCCACAAAGGTCCATGGACAAATGGGCGTGCCAGCTGGTGAGACCGGTGATCCCAACAAGCGCGGCAACTCCCGACGCTGGATCATCCGTGAAGTGGAGGACAGTCTGCGCAGGTTGCAGACCGACTGGATCGATCTGTACCAGATCCATCGTCCCGACCCGGGAACCGATGTCGAGGAGACTCTCGGCGCGCTCACCGACCTGCTGCGACAGGGGAAAATCCGCGCCTTCGGTTCGTCGACATTCCCGGCACACGAGATCGTTGAGGCGCAATGGGTTGCCGAACGCCGTGGTCTGGCACGTTTCATGACCGAGCAGCCGCCATATTCGATCTTGGTACGCGGTATTGAGGCCGATGTCCTGCCCGTGGCTGAGAAGTATGGACTGGGTGTCATCCCCTGGAGTCCACTTGCCGGCGGTTGGCTGACCGGTCGCTATCGCAAGGGAGAAGACTTGCCCGAGTCCCGGCGGGCACAACGGCTTCCTGCTCGTTACGACATGAGCAAACCCGGCAATCAGGCGAAGCTCGATGCCGTCGAAGAGCTGGCCATTCTTGCTGAGGAGGCCGGGATCTCACTGATTCACCTGGCCCTGGCCTTTACCCTTGCTCATCCTGCCGTAACCGCGCCGATCATTGGGCCCCGGACCATGGAGCAGCTTGAATCCCAGCTGGGCGCCGTGGATGTGACCTTGAGCGGGGATCTCCTTGATCGCATTGACAAGATCGTTCCGCCGGGAACCACGCTCAACCGGGAGGGTGACTCCGGATATCTGCCGCTGGCTTTAAGGGAGCCGTCCTTTCGGCGGCGCCGTACGACCTAGTCCCCGCGGACCAGCGCGGCCAAGCTCCGGCGTCCGTCGAGGCCGCGCAGCTCGAACTCGCCTCGATCGGCGAACTCGAGTCCAGACCCTGAGAGCAGGTCGCGGATTGTGGTAGAAACCAGCACCTCGTCCGGCTGTGCCACGCCGAGAATACGAGCTGCGGCGTGAACAGCGATGCCTCGCACTTCATCCCCCTGGAGCTCGACCTCACCCGCGTGGACCCCGGCGCGAGCGGTCAAGCCATGAGCGGTGCCCGTGTCGATCATGGCTGCGGCCCCGCGTACTGCACGGGCTGGGCTGTCGAAGAGAACGAAGAAGCCGTCTCCCGTGGTCTTCATCTCGCGTCCGCCAAAGTGCTCGATCTCGGTGCGCACTGCCTGGTCGTGTTCGGCCAGCAGCAGCCGCCACCGGGCGTCTCCGAGGCGGGCCAGAGTTTCTGTAGATCCGGACAGGTCGGTGAAGACAATCGTGGCGAAGATCCGGTCGGAGATCTCTTTCGGTGACTTCGCGAAGAGCCGGCGGCCAGCCCAGTCGACCGATACCCACGGCTCATCTCCAATGACCCACGCGTCGTGACCGGGCGGGATCTCGAAGGCATCGCCGCCCATTACCTCCAGCGAGGCGCCGTCGGTCATCTCGACGTGCAGATGCCCGGACACCACGTAGCCGAGGTGGTGCACCTGGCAGCTCTCGGTACCGACGATCGGTTTGACGTGCTCGGACCAGCGCCAGCCTGGCTCGAATACCGCGCGCCCGATGGCCAAATCCCCCAGCTCGACCAGCTCGATTCGGGCCTTCTCGACCGCCCGTATCTCGTCAGGACGGTCGAAGCGCTTACGGCGCAGTTGCATGAAACCGATAGTACGAAGTGGTGCATTTCGGGCGGATTTGAAGGGCAACCGAGGAGATCTCCCCATCCCGGTCTAGGAAGATGAGGGATTTCAGCGATGCCCGCCACTACCAAAACTTCTACCTTCGGCTCATGTTGGAGCACGTCGAGACCCTCATTGTCGGCGGCGGTCAAGCCGGCCTGGCCACCGGCTACCACCTCGCCCAACTGGGCCGATCGTTTCTGATCTTGGATGCGAATCAGCGGATCGGCAGTTCCTGGCGGACTCGGTGGGATTCGCTGCAACTGTTCACTCCCGCGCACCTGAGCGACTTGCCGGGCCTGGACTTCCCGGGACCGCGGTTCCGCTGCCCGACGAAGGACGAGATGGCCGAACTACCTCGAGGCGTACGCCGCGAAATTTGATCTTCCAGTACGGCTCGGACTGCGTGTCGACTCGGTCGCCAAGATCGCCGATCAGTTCGTGGTCAGTGCTGGTGATCATCGTTTTGAAGCGGACAATGTGGTGCTAGCGACCGGCGGCTATCAGGCCGCGTACGTCCCTGACTTTGCAGCCGAACTCGATCCCGGCATCACCCAGCTCCACTCAAGCGAGTACCGCAGACCATCCCAACTCGC
>DATFBI010000200.1:0-21794 GCA_035253925.1 Propionibacteriaceae bacterium | reverse complement strand
TGACTTGAGTTGAGATTGTCAGGTCGGCCAGGTCGGCGTAGGCGGTGGCGAAACCAGCACCCGCATCACCTATCGGCAATACCGATACCTCAGCGCTTGGCGGCCAGCCAGTGGCAATGACCTCACCAGCCTGTCGGGATGACAGCACACCGATCGAATCGGTGGCAACCAGGATCCGCACGCTCAGCTCTCCCCCACTCTCGCGGCGGCCCATGGTATGCAGCCAAAGTCCGATCCTGGAACGGCAAAGATCTCCCGGCCTCAGCGGCCGCCGCTGTGCTACGACGAGAAATCGAGCTCCAAGCGCTTCCTGAGTACATTTGGTGGGTGGCCAACACCACTTCATCACCTGCGCTTAAATCCGGGACACCGCTGTCACTATTCGTTTTGGGCCGCGAATCGGACCCGCGATCCGAGCGCGGCGTTGAGTGTCCGGGCGACCTTCCTCCAGCCTCCGATCCCGCCCTGGTGGAGCGCGCCAGGCGAGCCAAGGCCGCCCTCGGCGACCGGTTGTTCATCCTCGGTCATCACTACCAGCGGGACGAGGTCATCCAGTTCGCCGATGTCACTGGCGATTCCTTCAAGCTGGCGCGCGATGCGGCGGCCCGACCCGACGCCGAGTTCATTGTGTTCTGCGGTGTGCACTTCATGGCTGAGTCGGCCGACATCCTGACCTCGCCAGAGCAGAAAGTGATCTTGCCCGACCTCGCGGCGGGCTGCTCGATGGCCGACATGGCCCGCCTCGCCCAGGTCGAGGATGCCTGGGACGCCCTCACCGACGCCGGAGTGGCCGATACCACCGTGCCGGTGACCTACATGAACTCTTCAGCCGATATCAAGGCGTTCTGCGGCAAACATGGCGGCGTGGTCTGCACGTCGTCGAATGCCAAGTCAGTGCTGCAGTGGGCTCTCAAGCGGGGCGAGAAGGTGCTCTTCCTGCCCGATCAGCATCTAGGCCGCAATACCGCTGTCCTGCAGATGGCCATGAGCCTGGAGGACTGCGTTGTCTATGACCCCCGTCAGTACAACGGTGGGCTCACCGTAGATCAGCTGCAAGCCGCCACGATGATCTTGTGGAAGGGGCACTGCTCGGTGCATGGACGGTTCACACATCAGGCCGTCGACGACGTTCGCGCACGCATTCCCGGCGTCAATGTCTTGGTGCACCCCGAGTGTCAGCACGAGGTCGTGCTCAAGTCCGACTTCATCGGATCAACCGAATTCATCATCAAGACCATTCAGCAGGCTAAGCCTGGATCGAAATGGGCGGTCGGCACTGAACTCAATCTGGTCAAGCGCCTTGCGCATGATCATCCAGACAAGGAGATCGTGTTCCTCGAGCAGCACGTCTGCTACTGCGCCACGATGAACCGGATCGACCTGCCGCATCTGGTGTGGGCATTGGAGAACCTGGCTGAAGGGCATGTCGTCAACCAGATCACAGTTGACCCCGAGACTGAGCACTACGCCAAGGTCGCTTTGCAGCGAATGCTTGACTTGCCAGGTGAAACTACACGGGACTGACCCGCAGGCCCGATGATCTTGAGGGAGCTGCTCCGGATGGCAAGGGCAAGGAAGACTCTATTCGTCGCGGCCGATGCTTGGCCGGATGCAATGACGCCGAGGTCGCGTACTGGCCAGCGTGCCGAGGTTTCGGTGCCGCACGCCGGCTGGCGAGCCTAGGGTGCGCTTACCCCGGGAATGAGGCCTTCCTCGGACTCACTCAGCAGTTGCTGTACCTCTTCGAGCGTCGAGTCAGCGGCCGGCAAGATCAAGTCGGAGTCCTCTAGTTCCTCATCCGGCACCCGGGTTCCGGTGGTGCGGATGCGGTCCAGCAACGTATGAAGAGCTTTGGTCAGCTGATCTTGATCACCCGATGCAACGGCTTGCTCAACCGCATCATCGAAGGAATTGAGGCCGCGTACCGCATCATCGGACAGTCGCCACTGTCCCTCATTGAGGATCCGAACGATCATCGCAGGTCACCCTGCGGCTGAGCCGGTGGCGCCTCCTGACCCTGAGTCGGCGGCGCCTGGTACTCCTGCGATGACTGCGCGTCCAGGCTCGGCGGCTGCGCAGCCTGGGTTGGTTGTTGCTGGGTCTGCTGCGGAGCTTGTTGACCCTCAATCGCCTGTGGCGCGGCCGACGGGCCGGCACCCAGCGCTGCCTTCATCCGAGCAAGCTCGCTCTCTACGTCTGAGGTCGAGGCCAGCTGCTCCAACTCGAGAGTGATGTCGTCTTTTGCTGTCCCGGTGGGATCGTCCAAAGCACCACTGGCCAGCAGCTCATCGATGGCACCGGCACGGGCCTGCATCTGCGCTGTTTTGTCCTCGGCCCGCTGGACCGCCAGGCCGACGTCACCCATCTCCTCACTGATGCCTGAGAACGCTTCGTTGATGCGAGTCTGTGCCTCGGCGGCGGAGTAAGTGGCCTTGATCGTTTCCTTCTTGGTCCGGAAGGCGTCCACTTTGGCCTGTAGCCGCTGGCTGGCCCGGGTGAGCTTTTCCTCCTCGGCCTGCAGCTGCGCATGCTGAACCTGAAGGTCACTTAGCTGTTGCTGCAGGCCAGATCGCCGCGTCAACGCCTCGCGAGCCAGATCCTCGCGCCCAATCTCGAGAGCTTTCTGAGCCTGATTAGTCAGCTTGTCGGCCTGGGTATTCAGCTGGTTAGCCTGAAGCTCGATCCGCTTTCGGCTGGTCGCCACATCGGCCACGCCGCGGCGCACCTTCTGCAGCAACTCGAGCTGCCGTTGGTAGGAGTAGTCGAGGGTTTGGCGCGGATCTTCCAGTTTGTCCAAGGCCTTGTCGGTCTTGGCACGGAAGATCATCGAGATCCGCTGAAAAATGCCGCTCATGAGATGTCAGCTGGTCCTTCCAGACTCCGGTTCCGCGGCCGGGGCCGCTCGCAGGCTTCCACCGTATCTCTGCAGGGAAACCGAACACAGCCAGGGATGAGGGTAGTTTCGTCTTTGGGGTGATCCCCTGAGACAATCCAGGGCCAGATTCGCCGAACCCTGCTCGCCGCACAAGAAATCCAGCACAGCACGAGAATCTACGAGAGGGACCCGTGGCACTCTTCCGCCGCAATAGCCAGGCCGCAGAGCCGGAGGAGCCGGCGACGACCATTAATCAGGCTCCAACGGGCAAGAAGGATCGTCCAACGCCGACCCGTAAGGAAGCAGAAGCAGCGCGACGCCAGCGCATCTCCACCACACTGAACAAGAAGGAAGCCCGGGCCGTCGCCAACCGTCAGAGGCGAGCTGAACGGATAAGGGTCATTAGTGCCCGAGAAGCGGCACCTGAGAAGGTGCTGATGCGCGACTACATCGACGCTCGCTTCAACCTGGGCGAGTTCCTGCTGCCCTCGGTCGTAGTGATCTTGGCCGTGACCATCCTCGGCAGCTATTGGCCCCAGGTGACCTTGATCACGACGCTGGCGATGTATCTGTTCATCGCCGGCGTCATCGTCGACGGTTATCTGATGTGGCGTCGCTTCAAGAAAGTGCTGGCCGCGCGGCTACCGAAGGCCTCGACCAAGGGCCTGTTGATGTATGGCATGACGCGTAGCACGCAAATCCGCAGGTTCCGCTCACCTCCTCCTCGAATCAAGCGCGGAGAAACCTACTGACATGCACCCGAGGTGATCCGATGAGTTGGCATTGGGTGCCGGACCAGAAACCTGGCTCCAGCCGATCCAGTCACAATGTGCCGTCGATCAACCGGACCTTTCAGACCCAGGGTGAAGCGGAGACCTGGCTGGGTGAGTTCTATCCCAGCTTGCTTGCCGCCGGCGTACGTGCAGTCAGCCTTTATGAGGCCGACCGGCTGGTGTACGGGCCGATGTCGCTGGAGCCGGATGTTTAAACCCGGCGGCTGCGCGCACTTTCGCAACGCGCGCAGCTGTTGGCCGCTAGGGTCTCTTGGTGTCGACGCCTGACTACATCGCCGCCATCAGACGGGTATATGGACAAGGCAGGCTATTGCTGCCGGGAGTCTCTGCGGTAGTACTCCGCGATGATCTTGAGCCGGGTCGACCGCATTTATTACTGACGCGACGTAGCGATACCGGGCGCTGGAGCCTGCCGGCAGGCATCGTGGAACCTTTCGAGCAGCCGGCCGCTGCGATGCTTCGGGAGCTGCTTGAGGAGACCCGAGTCACGGCCGAGGTGGAACGCCTCGCGCTGCTCCGGACCGATCCTGATGTGGTATATCCCAACGGTGACGTATGCCAGTTCGTCGCAATGTGCTTTCGATGCCGCTACGTCTCTGGTGAGGCACAGGTAGGAGACGAGGAATCCACAGAGGTCGCCTGGTTCCCTGCCGATCAGGTACCGAATGAGCTCGCCGCCAACCAAAAACGCCGCATCAAGTGCGCCTTGGAAGATCGGGCTGACTGCGTCTTTGACGTTTAGTCGCTGTTCATGATCAAGACGGCACGAGGCTTAGGATTCGCGTACGCCAGGGGTCACAAAGGGCGGCTTGGTGATCACAAAAGGCTCCTGACGGCTTCTGATGTCCACCGTCACTACGTCGTCCTCGCTCAAGCCGGCCTCGATCAGCGCTAGCGCGATGCCGATCTTGAGGGTGGGCGAGAAGGTGCCTGAGGTAACCGTGCCGACGTCGCGGCCGTCGGGACCACGCACGGTCATTCCCGGTCGCGGAATCCCTCTACCCGTCGCTCGCAAGCCTCGTAGCAAGCGCTTCGGACCTGCCTGCTTTTCGGCACGGAGGGCGTCTGCCCCAAAGAACGACTCCTTCTTCCAGCCCACGGCCCAGCCGAGCCGAGCCTGCACCGGTGTGATCGTCGGTGAAATGTCCTGACCGTGCAGCGGATATCCCATTTCGGTGCGCAGCGTGTCGCGTGCTCCCAGCCCGGCGGGCTGTAACCCATAGGGCTCTCCAGCGGTTAGCACGGCGTCCCAGACCGCAGCGGCGGCATGGTCGGGAACCACCAGCTCATAGCCGCGCTCCCCCGTATAACCCGTCCGGCAGACCGTTACAGGCGTCTGATCGAATTGGGCGCCGACGAAGGTCATGTAGTCGTGACCCGTCGGTAAACCGGCGTTCGACAACACCTCGTCCGACAGCGTGCCCTGGACAGCCAACACAGCGAAGTCGCGATGCTGGTTGATTACGGTGATATCGGTGGGCGCAGCATTGGCGAGCAGTGCAACGACTTGCTCACAGTTCGCCGCATTGGGGATCAGAAAGACCTCATCAGGCGACTTGAGATAGGCGATCATGTCGTCGACTACTCCGCCGTCCTCGCTACACAGCAGCGTGTATTGGGCCTGCCCCGGCCCAATCTTGCCGACGTCTGCAGTCAGACAGCGGTTGACGAAGTCGGCAGCACGCCGTCCGGCAACCGTCGCCTTCCCCAAATGGCTGACGTCAAAGATGCCAACGGCATTGCGGACTGCCGCATGCTCGGCCAGTACGCCGGCACCGGCGTACTCCAACGGCATGGTCCAGCCGCTGAATGCCGCGAATTTTGCGCCTGCCGCCACATGTTGCTCATGTAGCAGTGATTTCAGTAGTCCGCCGGTTTCGCCATTCCCCGCCACACCATCCTCCATTTCTTGGAAGCGCTGCTGGTCAGAATCGAGTACATCTACGACCTAGGGCTAACCTGTTCAAGCCTCATTTGATCACGCCCACAAACCAGAGGATGTTGTCATCGTGCCTACTCCTGTGCTGCCTTCGCTCGCCATCGCCAAGACGGTGCCGCGCAATATCGATGTGCTCGTCGTGGGCTTGGGTGACGGCGGGATCCGGCAGGTGCCCGATGGACTGGAACGGGCGTTCGCCAAACGCTTCGGCATATCCATTAGCGAGATGGCAACCTCACTGGGTGCCAAACCCAGCGCTGATAGCGAACGGACCCTGCCGGCTGCCGGCGATGGACCGCGCATCGTGGTGGTGGGCCTGGCTTCTGATCAGCCAAGCGCCGAAGACTTGCGGCGGGCGGCCGGAGCAGGTGTACGCCATGCGGCGTCGCTGGCTGACGGTGACAGCCTGACAGTGGCGGTGTCGTTGGGCAGCGCCGACTCTGAACAGCTGGCTGGGGTTGCGGAGGGCGCGCTCCTGGGCAGCTATCAGTATCAGCCGATCAGCGCTGCCCCCGACAACCGCAGGAAGATCGAGGCCATCACCGTGGTTCACGGCGACACGGTGAAAGATGCCGCTGCCACATCGGCCGCCGAGATCGTCGCTGAAGCGGTCCTGACGGCACGGGAATGGGTGAACATTCCAGCAAACCTGCTTTACCCGGAATCTTTTGCCGAGCAGGCCCGAGCCCTGGTGCGGGACACCAAGGTAGCGGTCGACGTGTTGGATGAGGCCGCCTTGAGCCGCCTGGGTTATGGCGGCTTGATGGCAGTGGGGGGTGGTTCGTCGAGGCCTCCCAGACTGGTACGCCTCGGCTACAGCCCCAGAGGAGCCACCTTCCATCTCGCTCTAGTGGGCAAAGGCATCACCTTCGACACCGGCGGTCTGAACCTCAAGCCGAGCGAGGGTATGTACACCATGAAATGCGACATGGCCGGCGCGGCAGCCGTATTGGCTGCGGTGCACGCTATCGCCCAGCTTGGCCTCAAGATCAAAGTAACGGCCTATGGTGCGCTGGCCGAAAACATGCCATCGGGCAGTGCGTATCGACCATCAGACGTGCTGACTCTCTATGGCGGCAAGACGGTGGAGAACGGCAACTCCGACGCCGAAGGTCGACTTGTTATGGCTGACGCGCTCGCTCGGGCTAAGGAGGACGAACCCGACATGGTTGTCGACGTCGCCACTCTTACCGGCGCCTGTGTGGTAGCTCTTGGGGAGCGTACGGCGGGCGTCATGGCCTCAGATGACCAGACAGCCGATATGATTCTCGATGCCGCTGAGGCTGCCGGCGAGGAGGTCTGGCAGTTACCGATCCCACGAGAGGTCCGCAGCAAACTCGACTCAAAGGTTGCTGACCTCCGCTCGACCGCTGGAGATCGCTGGGCTGGTGCTCTGGTCGCTGCGGCGTTCCTTCGGGAGTTCGTAGCGGATGGAACGCCATGGGCGCATCTCGACATTGCCGGGCCGGCGTTCTTCGATGGAAAGCCGTACGGCTACGTAGTTCCCGGCGGGACGGGGGTCGGAGTCCGCACACTAATTGCTCTTGCGCGCCGACTCGCCGCTTAACATCCAGCAGGAAGCCAAACTCCTGCCGTCCGAGCAGCAGCTGCGAGCGTCGGAAATCGCTCGCCCGCCGTGCTGAGGAGGACGGAGGGGACACGCTTTTCGTCCCCGAGCGACGACGAAGTAGGCGGATCCAAAGCGCGCGATGCGCGAGCAGCTCAAAATAGAGCAGCCGTGCTGACAGCTGCCCCGGTGCCAAGTCATCCATCCCACCGACCTGGTACCTCTGTCAGCACGGCTGAAGTGTGAGACGCCACCCGCCAAGCGGGTCGTTAGGGATGGTCAGGTAACCCCCACGTCGCAGGCGTTTCACACGCTGGTGGTTCGGAGAACCTCGGCTGGCTGGATTGTTATTTAGTGAGATGAGACGTTGTTACCTCAATGCAGGTTCAACGCAGATCTGGATGCTTCTTATTGCGACTGTTGTAGTCGCGCATCCGCTGCGGATAGCCGACAACGGCCGCGTCGTAACCAGGAATCTGTAGGGACTCCGCGAACGCATGCGCCCATTCTGGTGAGGGGACTACTCGCCGGGTCCATTCACCATCGAAGGCGACCAGCAGCAGGGTGGTCTGGGTTACTGCCGTCTGGGGCTCGACAAAGGCCTCGACCCCACGTCGAGTGCGCGCGAACTGAGTGAGGTGCGACGTGACGGCGTCGTCGACCCTGCGACTCTGCGAGGCATACCCACGGCCTTTCTTGACCCGGGTCGCCGACCGCCGGAACCAACTCATGCGCCAATTATGGCCGCTACCTTCCAGAATCGTGGGTCTTCGAGGGCTGAGAGGATGGCGCCATGGCAGCTTTCGACGGCACTGCTAGCGCGACCAACGTTGAGGGTGCCGGGCCGTTCGATCTCCTCGTGCTCGGTGCGGGCAGCGGCGGCTACGCGTGTGCCTTGCGGGCAGCCCAACTTGGATTGACTGTCGGGCTGGTGGAAAAGGACAAGGTTGGGGGTACCTGTCTGCACCGCGGTTGCATCCCCACTAAGGCGATGTTGCATGCGGCCGAGGTCGCGGAATCGGTACGCAGCGGAAGCCAGTTCGGCATTCACGCCGCGATTGACAAGGTTGACTTCGCCGGCGTGGTCGCCTACGCCGATAGCGTCGTAGACCGCATCTACAAGGGCCTCTCCAGCCTTGTCAGTTCTCGCGGCATAACGATCATTGATGGTGCAGGTCGGCTAACCCCGGGTGACGGACGGCCAGCGGTTGCCGTCGATGATCAGACCTACGAGGCCGCTAATTTGGTCTTGGCAACGGGGTCGTACTCCCGCTCCCTCGCGGGGCTGGAGATCGACGGAACGAAGATCATGACTAGCGAGCACGCGCTTCGGCTCGACCGTTTTCCCACCTCGGCAATCATCGTCGGCGGCGGAGTGGTTGGCGTGGAGTTCGCTTCGGCCTGGCGTGCGTTCGGGGTCGAGATTACGGTCGTGGAAGCCCTTCCGCGACTGGTGTCTGGGGAGGATCCAGATATTTCTGCTGCCCTGGAACGAGCCTTCAAGAAGCGCAAGATCACCGTGATCACCAGCGCCGCGATAGCGGCGTGTCAGCCAACTGACTCGGGCGTACGGGTGGAGTTGGCAGACGGGCAACTGCTGGAAGCAGAGATCATGTTGGTTGCAATTGGCCGCGGTCCTCACACTGCTGATCTTGGCTACCAAGAGACCGGCGTTGATCTTGAGGATGGTTTCGTACGAGTCACCGAACGACTCGAGACATCGGTCACAGATGTGTACGCCCTCGGTGACCTGGTCCGTGGCCCGCAACTTGCCCATCGTGGTTTCGCGCAGGGCATCTTCGTCGCAGAGGAGATTGGCTATCGCAGGGGTGTGACACAGCGGGCGCCGGTACCGATTGTTGATGAGGACGTTCCACGGATCACCTACTGCGATCCAGAAATCGTGTCGGTGGGGCTCACCGAAGATGAAGCGCGGACCCGATTCGACGAGGTGGAGACGCTGACCTATGACCTCGCCGGTAATGGCAAGTCACAGATTCTCAAGACTCGGGGATTTGTGAAGCTGGTACGCCAACCGAGCGGTCCGGTCGTCGGTGTCCACATGATCGGTGCCAGGGTGAGCGAGCTTGCCGGGGAGGCGCAGCTGATCACCAACTGGGATGCATTCCCTGAGGAGGTCGCCCCCTTGATCCACCCGCACCCGACACAGAGTGAGGCCCTCGGTGAGGCCCATCTCGCGCTCGCCGGCAGGCCCCTGCATTCCCACCATTAACGGTCGAGATGGACTGACACGACATCGCTCAGCTTTGAAGTCGATGAGACAGCAACGTGCCGCCGCCGCGGCGGCCTGCTGAGGCTAGGCTGTGGGCCACCGGCACCGAAGTTGCCGACCGTGTTCCGGCCACCACGAGCGACACCAGGACCAACCGAGCACAGCAAAAGGAGTCCTCAGCAACCATGTCGACCTCCGTAACCCTGCCAGCACTGGGCGAGAGCGTCACCGAAGGAACCGTCAGCCGGTGGCTCAAGCAGGTGGGTGACACTGTCGAAGCTGACGAGCCGCTACTCGAAGTCTCGACGGACAAGGTCGACACCGAGATCCCCTCGCCCGCATCCGGGGTGCTGTTGGAGATCAAGGCGCAGGAGGATGAGACCGTCGAGGTGGGCGCGGTACTCGCCGTCATCGGTGAGCCAAGTGAGGCTGACGGCGGGGCGGCACCCGACGAGGAGCCCGCAGCCGAGGCGCCGGCAGCCGAGGCGGCCGAGGAACCCGCGCCTCAAGAATCCCGTGCGGAGGGGCAGGAGGAACCGCCCGAGGAACCGGCAGCTGAAGCGCCCGCGGAACAGGCCGCCGAGGCAGCACCACAGCAAGCCGAGGACTCCACATCCCAGACCGAAGAGGCGCCTCAGCCGGAGGCGCCAGATGAGCCAGTCGAGACCGCGGAACCTGAGCCTGAGTCGGTTTCGACTGGCGCGAGCGAAGGCGGTGACGGCACTGGGGGTGCGACCCAAGTCACCCTGCCCGAACTAGGTGAGAGCGTCACTGAGGGAACGGTAAGCCGCTGGCTTAAGCGGGTCGGCGAATCTGTCAACGCCGATGAGCCGCTGTTGGAGGTCTCGACCGACAAGGTCGACACCGAAATCCCCTCACCAGCGTCCGGCACATTGCTCGAGATTCGAGTGCAAGAAGACGAGACGGTCGGGGTCGGAGCAGTTCTGGCTGTAATCGGTAGTGCCGGAGCGACGGCAACGCCAACGCGTGAGGCGACGCCGCAGCCAGCACCCAAGGCTGCACCGCAGCCCCCACCCCAACAGGAACCGGAGCCCGAACCGGAACCCGAGCCCCAAGCCGAGCGCGAACCAGAGCCCCAACCCCAAGCCGAGCCCGAAGCCGAGCCCGAACCTGAGCCGCAACCCCAAGCTGAGCCAAGGGCGACTGCACCGACCGCGAGGGAAGACGGGCGGCCGCAGCAGCGTGCTCCTGCGGCCCCGTCGGCTGCGACACCGGCGGCAGGCGAATCCGACACGACCTATGTGACGCCCCTGGTGCGCAAGCTTGCCAAGGACCATGGCGTCGATCTGGCATCACTCAACGGGACCGGTGTGGGCGGTCGTATCCGTAAGCAGGACGTACTGGCCGCCGCCGAAGCTGCGAAGCAGGCCGCTGCTGCCCCAGCCGCGGAGGCTCCGGCCGAGCCGGCTGCCACCGCTCCCGCGCCAGCTCCGGCAGCTGAGGTGAGCTCGCTGCGCGGCACTACCGAAAAGATGTCGCGGCTGCGCCAGACAATCGCCAGGCGCATGGTGGAGTCCCTCCAGGTAGCAGCTCAACTGACGGCCACGGTCGAAGTTGACATGACAGCCATCTCACGGATCCGTGCGAAGGTCAAGGAGGACTTCAAAAGCCGCGAGGGCGCGACACTGTCCTATTTGCCGTTCATTGCGAAGGCCGTCGTGGAGGCCTTGAAGGTCTACCCGAAAGTCAACGCGACGATCGACACCGAGGAGCGCACCATCACCTACCCGGATGCCGAGCATCTCGGCATCGCCGTGCAGACCGACCGAGGGCTGTTGGTTCCGGTGATCAAGGACGCCGGTGATCTGAGCATTGCCGGCTTGGCCAAGCGGATCGCCGACTTGGCGGCGCGTACCCGGCAAAACAAGGTCACCCCCGATGAGCTGATTGGCGGCACGTTCACCATCACCAATTACGGGTCTGCCGGCACGTTGATGGACACCCCGATCATCAACCAGCCACAGGTGGCGATTCTTGGCACCGGTGCACTGGTCAAACGGCCCGTGGTGCTCTCCGACGAACGGCTCGGCGAGGTGATCGCGATCCGCGACATGATGTACCTGTCGCTGTCCTACGACCACCGCCTGATCGACGGCGCGGAGGCCGCCCAATTCCTCAGCACGCTAAAAGCGCGACTAGAAGAGGCCGACTTCGGCGCCGAGTTCGGTCTGTGAGGGGAAGGTTATGAAGATCGTCGTGGTAGGTGCCACAGGCAACGTCGGGACGAGTGTGGTTGAGGCGCTCGCTGCAGATGCCTCAGTCACTGAGATCGTCGGAGTGGCCCGGCGGACACCATCGTCCTGGCAGCCGGCCAAAACTCGGTTCGAAGCTGCGGACGTTCGGTCACAGCAGATCGCAGAGCATCTGCGTGGCGCGGATGCTGTCGTGCTGCTGACCTGGGCGTTCCAACCGACCCACCGCCCATTGGCGACTTGGGACATCAACGTGCTTGGCAACATGAACGCTTTGCAGGCTGCGGCCGATGCCGGAGTCGGAACGGTGGTCTACGCATCGTCGCTTGCCGCTTACTCGCCCGGACCCGGCCAGCACGTGGACGAAAGCTGGCCGACGCACAGCATGCCCACCGCGGCGTACGGTCGGGAGAAGGCCTACCTCGAGCGTTATCTCGACTCTTACGAGTTGCGCTACCCAGCGATTCGGGTGGTGCGGATGCGCACCTGTTTTATCTTCAAGCGCTCATCCGCCAGCGAACAACGGCGGATTTTCGCCGGCCCGCTGGTCCCGCGGGCCTTGCTGCGTCCCGGACGTCTGCCGGTGGTGCCGTTCCCAGCCGGACTTCGGTTCCAGGCGATGCACGGTGAGGACGCAGGCGAGGCCTACCGGCTGGCGTTGTTGAGTGATGCCCGAGGCGCCTACAACGTCGCTGCCGATCCGATCATCGATGCCGAAACCTTCGGCAAACTGTTAGAGGCCCGGCCTATCCAAGTGCCGAAGCAGGCCGTCGCCGCAGCGATGGCAGGCGCGTGGCGGCTTCGCATGATTCCCTCGGACGAGTCGCTGCTCAAAATGTTCGTGTCGCTGCCGACGCTTGACGCGAGCCGGATTCGCGATGAGCTTGGCTGGCAACCGAAGCGTTCTGGCGCCGAAGCGTTGACCGAGGTTATGGAGGCGATGGCTGAAGGCGCCGGTGGTCCAACGCCGCCGTTGCATCCCACCGAAACGCGTCAACACTAGACTCAGCGCCATGGTGGTCGAGTTTCTCGATCTTGGGTTGGGTAGTCAGCATTGCGACTACCAGGAGACCTGGGAGCTGCAGCGCGCCATTCACGCCGAGGTGTCGGCCGGCACCCGACCGGACACCGTCCTGCTTCTGGAGCACGCCAGCGTCTACACCGCCGGTAAGCGGACCGAGCCTCAAGAAAGGCCTCTCGACGGTACCCCCGTCGTCGATGTCGACCGCGGCGGCAAGATTACCTGGCACGGACCGGGCCAGCTGGTGGGCTACCCCATCGTCCGACTGCCCGAGGCGGCACTCGTCGTTGACTACGTACGCCGGCTCGAAGAGGCCATCATCGCCATGTTGACCGATTGCGGTCTGCGCACCGGCCGCATCCGGGGGCGTTCTGGGGTTTGGCTCGCCGCTGATGATCACCGACCAGAACGCAAGATCGCCGCTATTGGGGTTCGCGTTGCGTCTGGTACGACGATGCACGGCTTTGCGCTCAACGTCGATCCCGATCTTGCCGCATTTGACCGCATCATCCCTTGTGGATTGACCGGCGTGGGCGTGACATCGATGGCCGCCGAGCTAGACAGGCCAGTCATGATCACTGATGTCGCCAACGCGCTAATTCCCCACTTGCGGCGCTACCTGGCCTTCGAGGAGTACGTCCAGTCCCCCGACATCGGATCAGCACCAGACACAGCCCTTCCAAGGGTTGCAGCTGGTGCCGCGTGACCCCCTGACGTCGGCCGCCGGACCTGGACGTCGGACCGTCGTCGCCCCACCAACTGTCGGCGCGCCGATCGTCGACTACGCCATCGAGGCGTACAGCCTAACGAAGGTGTATCGCGGCCGGCACGGCAAACAGGCGGCCGTCGATGGATTGGACCTACGGGTACCGGTAGGAGGCGTCCACGGCTTCCTCGGTCCCAACGGCTCAGGTAAGACCACCACCATCAGAATGCTGCTCGGACTGATCGCTGCCGACTCCGGTCATATCCGGATCTTCGACCACGAGGTGCCGCTAGCAATCAATCAGGTCATCGACCGGGTGGGCGCGATCGTGGAGCAGCCCAAGTTCTTTCCTGGGTTTTCTGGGCACAAGAACCTGGAACTCATTGCGCGCGCCATAGGCGCCCCGCATCGCCGGGTTGACAAGGTGCTCCACGAAGTGGGCTTGGGCCGCCGCGGTGGAGATAAGTTCCGTAACTACTCACTTGGCATGAAACAGCGACTTGCGATAGCCGCAACGCTGCTCAAGGATCCGGATCTGTTGATCTTGGACGAGCCGACCAATGGCCTTGATCCAGCAGGCATTAACGAGATACGCACCATGATCCGTAGCCTGGCGCGCCGCGGAAAGACGGTGCTGGTCTCCAGCCATATCCTCACCGAGGTGCAGCAGATCGCTGACACGGTATCCATCATCGGGCGCGGCCGACTGCTCGCGGAGGGCAAAGTCAGTGACATCCTCGCGGCCAATGGACAGCTGTCAGCCCGAGTCGGCGTCTCGGATCATCTGCGGGCCACCGAGGTACTCACGGCATCAGGTTTTATCGTCGAACCGCTAGCAGGCCGGCTCCTGACCGTAAGTCTTAGTGATCACCAGCTGGATCTTGCCGTTATTACCCGGGTACTTGCTGATCAAGGTCTGTATGTCTCTGAACTCACGCCAATCCAACCGGACCTCGAATCGGTCTTCTTGGATCTGACCGGTAACCAGCCAACGACCGGACAGCAGCGGCGCTCCGAACAGCGTCCACGTCAGGGCCGCCAGCGGCAGCCAGAAAGGCAGCTGCGACGGCCGCAGTCACAACGGTCCGGCCGGGCTGAGCTACCGGACTGGAGCGGGCGGCCGTGATCCGGTTGCTGTGGGCCGAGGTCAACAGGTTGCTGAGCCGGCGGTTGACCGGCATCGCCCTTGTGGTGTTGCTGCTGGGGCTCGGCGGCTACCAGCTGGTGGTCAACGACTCGCTGTCGCCGCCGACCAGTGAACAACTTGCCGCCGCCGAGCGGGCGTACCAGGAGTCGCACCAGGACTGGGTGGAGAACCACAAAGCGTACGAGCAAGACTGCCGCGACAGTGGTGGCACAGCCGAGGCATGCGCAATTCCGGAGCCCACTTTGGATGGCTTCAGCGTGGAATCGATGCCGTTCCAAGAGGCTGCTAGGACCGCACTCCGGCTGACTACCATTCTGGTTTCGCTGGTGGCTTTCATGATCGCCGCCAGCTTTATTGGCGCGGAGTACGGCTCCGGCTCCATCTCCAGTTGGCTGACCTTCGTCCCACGGCGCGGATCGGTTTTCTGGTCCAAGCTGCTCGCCGTGATGGGGTTTGCTGCGCTACTTGGCGCAGCGGCTGCGGCGCTGGTACTCACGGCGGTGTTTGTGCTAGCCCAGCTGCACGGCTCTGCTATCGCGTCTCTAGTCGATCTGGCGGAGATGGCATCACGCAGCATGCTCCCCGTTATTGGGCTGGCTGTCCTCGGCTTCTGCCTCGGTCTGGTGACCCGACACACGGCCGCCGCCATGGGCATCCTGCTTGCCCTCGTTGTTGTCTCGTTCGTCAGAGTCGGGCCTTTGAGCTCGCTGGCCTGGGCGCAGCGGATTACACCCTGGACTCCAGAAGGAAATATGGCGGCAATCCTCGAGCGAGGCTACAAGTACTACATACCGGTTGAGAAAGTGACTCCGGACGGCGTCAGCATCGACTTCATCGAGCACAATCTGAGCCTTATCCACGGGACTACGTACTGGGCGATTCTCCTCATAGTGCTTGTGGCCGGCTCATTACTGATCTTCCGTCACCGCGACGTACTGTGAGCGGACCCTGCCGGTGAAGACTGGCAACCTCGTGCGCGGAGCGAGCGCACGCGAGCCGAGCAATGGAACACGGATCGCGCGCGGCTGGCCTGGACGAACGAGCGACCAGGCAGCTCCCGCAACACTCCGACTTCGCAGCCCTGCTAGCTGCGAGCGAGGGAGGAAGGCAGCGGCACTAACGCGCGATCCGCGCGGAGTGAGCGCAGGCGAGCGGAGCAATCAAACACAGTAGGCTGACGAGGTGACCATCGCCCCGGAAGGCCGCAGGCTGCTGCGTTTGGAGGTTCGCAACGCCAGCACGCCGATTGAGAAGAAGCCGTCCTGGATCCGGACGACGGCTCGGATGGGGCCGGAGTACCGCGAGCTTCATGAGCTGGTAAAAAGCCAGGGCCTGCACACCGTCTGCCAAGAGGCGGGATGCCCAAACATCTTCGAGTGCTGGGAGGATCGCGAAGCCACGTTCCTCATCGGCGGCGATGTCTGCACCCGGCGCTGCGATTTCTGCCAGATCGACACCGGCAAGCCAGCCACTTTCGATGCAAGTGAGCCGGTCAAGGTTGCTGAGTCGGTACAGAAGATGGGTCTCCGCTATGCCACAGTCACCGGCGTCTGTCGCGATGACCTTGCCGATGAGGGCGCGTGGCTCTACGCCGAGACCATCCGCAGGATTCATGAATTCAATCCCGGCACGGGCGTGGAGATGCTGGCACCGGACTTCTCTGGCAACCCCGAGTATCTAAGTCAGATCTTCGAGACTGAGCCCGAGGTCTTCGCACACAACGTCGAGACCGTCCCTAGGATCTTCAAGCGGATCCGCCCAGGTTTCCGCTACGAGCGATCACTGGAGGTTTTGCGAGCATCCCGCGCGGCTGGTCTCGTCACCAAGTCCAACTTGATTCTCGGCATGGGTGAGACTCGCTCAGAGATCAGTGAGGCACTCAAGGACCTGTTTCACGCCGGCGTCGAGATTGTCACGATCACGCAGTACCTGCGCCCGTCACAGCGGCATCATCCGGTCGAGCGCTGGGTTAAGCCGGAAGAGTTCGTTGAACTCGCGGATGAGGCAACCGCACTCGGTTTCGCTGGTGTGATGAGCGGACCGCTCGTACGCTCCTCCTATCGTGCTGGTCGGCTCTACCGCCAGGCACTCCAAAACCGCGAAGCTCTATCGCATCGTGCTGCGGCGGTCTAGGGCCAGCGGCAAAAAGAATCGAGACCTGAAAGTGAGTGGCAATGGCTGACGCGGCGGCCAAGAACGCTAAGGGCGGCGCCAAGGACCCTAAGGCCGCGGCCAAAGACGCCAAGGCTCAGGCCAAGACCGCCAAGAAGGCTGAGAAGGCCCGCAAGAGGAAAAGCAACGACCCGAAGGATATGGGCCGGTTTCGGCAGATCGGTCGGGCGTACAAGGTCACCCATGAGTACGACCGAGCATTGCCATACCTCATGCTTGGCGCCTTCGGCTTGCCAATTGTGATCAGTGTTCTTGTTGGCATCTTCTGGGGGCACCCCGTCAATGTGATCCTCATCGGCGTCATGCTCGGGATCTTGGGCGCAATGTTCATGCTGGTTCGCCGGGCGAAGCGGGCCACTTTCAAGCGCTACGCAGGACAGACCGGCTCGGCCGAGGTAGCACTGAGCATGCTGCCGAAGAAGTGGGTTTCAACCCCGGGCATTGCCGCGAATCGCTACCGGGATGTGGTGCACCGCACAGTCGGGCCAGGTGGCCTGGTATTGATTGGCGAAGGCGAATCTGGCCGAGTGCGACAGCTTCTCGCCAGCGAGGTCAAGAAGCACGAAAGGGTCGCGTACGGGGTCAAAGTGACGACCATCATCATGGGCGACAAGGATGGCCAGGTGCCGCTCGACAAGCTCGCTGACCACATTCGCAAGCTGCCCAAGGTGCTTCCGGCCTACCAGATCACCGACATCAAGCAGCGGTTGCGGGCTCTTGACGCACTCCGCCCGCCGGTGCCGATTCCCAAAGGACCGATGCCGACTAGCCCACGCCAGGTCAAAGGCGTGCGCCAGGCAATGCGCGGGCGCTGAGTGGACCTCCCCCCGCGGTAGCGCTTGCATTGATGAAATCCGGATCGCGCGCTGCTGTCTGGACGAGCGAGCGAGCAGCCAGCCTCGGCTCAGGGTCAGCACTCGCAATACCTCTGGCTGCGAGCGAGTGAGGAAGCCAGCGGCTTCAAAGCGCGATCCGCGCCGCGATGTTGCGCCGCCGATCTGCAGGAGGAGGCGACGAAACGAATCGAGAGCAGAGCTGATTCTGCAGTGCAGTCGTTTCGTCGGATCCGACGAAGACGGCGGCTCCTCGGCGAACATCGCAGCGAGCGAAGCGAGCTATTAGACAGAGCGAGCGCAGCGAGCGGAGCAATCAAATGGTCAATCTGATCAATGCCGAACGCGTCACAATGAGCTACGGCACTCGTACGCTGCTCGACCGAGTCAGTCTCGGCTTGAACCGTGGCGAAGTTATTGGTGTTGTGGGCCGCAACGGGGCGGGAAAGACCACTTTGCTGCGAATTCTGGCCGGAATCCAGACGCCCGACAGCGGCCGCGTGATCCATAGCAGGCACCCGTCCATTGGCTTCCTGAAACAGGCTGACGCTGTCCCGCCGGACGCGTCCGTACGCGACGTGATCGTCGACGGCGCGCCGGATCACCTCTGGGCGGCCGATTCTGGAACCCGAGTGATCGTCGAGCACTTGCTGGCAGACGTCGATCTTGATGCGCAAGTCGGCAGCCTGAGCGGAGGAGAGCGTCGCAGAGTCGCGCTCGTGGAAGTGCTACTCGCTGATCATGATCTGCTGATCTTGGATGAGCCAACGAACCACCTGGATGTGGAGGCGATCGACTGGCTGGCCATTCAGCTGAATGATCTTCAAGCAGCCGGCGTTGCGATGTTGATCGTTAGCCACGACCGCTGGCTGCTGGATGCGGTCTGCAATCGCATCTGGGAGGTGCATGACGGCCAAGTCCACGGATACGACGGCGGTTATGCGGCGTACGTGCTGGCACGAGCTGAGCGCGAGCGCCAGGCCGCTATCACAGCTGCTCGGCGAAAGAACCTGCTTCGCAAGGAATTGGCGTGGCTACGGCGTGGCCCACCGGCTCGTACCTCGAAGCCGAAGTTCCGGCTAGATGCTGCCGCCACGCTGATCGCCGACGAGCCAGAACCACGCGATCGACTGCAGTTGCAACGGTTCGCCACTGCTCGATTGGGCAAGGACGTTTTTGATCTTGATCGGGTAAGCATGACGCTGGGCGGCCGGCCGTTACTTCGCGAGATCTCGTGGTCCATTGGGCCAGGCATGCGGATAGCTGTGATCGGTGTCAACGGCTCGGGCAAGACGACGTTGTTGCGACTGCTCGCTGGTGTGATCGCGCCGGACTCTGGGACCATCAAACGCGGCAAAACGCTTCGCGTCGGAT
This sequence comes from Propionibacteriaceae bacterium, assembly GCA_035253925.1. Taxonomy (GTDB): domain Bacteria; phylum Actinomycetota; class Actinomycetes; order Propionibacteriales; family Propionibacteriaceae; genus Microlunatus. Next base: position 2,920 of record DATFBI010000200.1, on the reverse strand, counting down.
ATCTGAGCCAAGCACTGGACAACGTCGATGGCACGGAGCGGGTACTTGAGTCGATTGACAACCTACGTCGGCAGGCTCGACTTGCTACAGGTGCGGAGGCCAGCGCCCGCTCGCTGCTGGAGGATTTCGGGTTCACCGGCGACAAGCTGACTGCCAGACTCGATGACCTTTCAGGCGGTGAACAGCGGCGGCTTCAGATCCTCCGCGTGCTGCTGGACGAGCCGAATGTGCTGCTGCTGGACGAGCCGACAAATGACCTCGATATCGAGACCTTGACGGTGATCGAGGACTATCTCGACGGTTGGCCCGGCACCCTGCTGGTCGTTACCCACGATCGCTACTTCCTTGAGCGGGTCTGCGATGTCAGCTACGCCTTGCTGGGCGACGGGTCATGCGTATTGCTTCCAGGTGGTGTCGATCAGTACTTAACCTCGCGCCGCGAACAGCCGTCAGAGATACCGCCTGCGCAGGCGCCTGACAAGGCTCAGTCGGCTACTCCCAGCGCAGCAACTCGAAAAGCCAAGAAGGAGCTGGCACGCCTGGAACAGCAAATCACCCGTGTCGACCGGCAACTCAGCACGCTGCACGAGGAAATGGCAGCCGCGGCAAGCGATTATCAGCGGCTTGCCGAGCTGCAGCGGGAGCTCGAGTTGATCATTGCGAGCAAGGAGCAGCTGGAGTTGGCTTGGCTCGAGGCTGCCGACATCGCTGGTTAGTGTCGGTGACCTAGGTTGGATCACATGGAGACTGCTTTGGAGCAGCTCGTCGCGGTGCTGGGTGATGCCGTTCGCACCGATCCTGTGACCTGCGAAAACTACCGCTTCGACTGGTCTCGGGACCCAACAGCCGGAATTCCGATAGCAGTCGTCAGGCCGCGTAATGCCGAAGAGGTTCAGACCACCATCCGTTGGGCAGCCGAGCATCGCGTGCCCGTTGTGCCTCGCGGTGCTGGCAGCGGCCTTTCCGGCGGCTCATCGGCGGTTTCCGGAGGCATTGTTGTCAGCTTGGAAGCCATGCGCTCGATCGAGATCGACTTAGCCGCCAGAGTCGCGGTTGTCGAGCCCGGAGCCTTCAACGCCGAGGTTAAGTCGGCCGCCGCAGAACATGGTCTGTGGTATCCGCCGGACCCGTCGTCGTACGACATCTGTTCGATCGGCGGCAACATCGCTACCAATGCCGGCGGATTGTGTTGCGTGAAGTATGGCGTCACCACCGACTATGTGCTTGGGCTCGACGTAGTGCTAGCCGACGGAACACTGATTGCCCTCGGTGGCAAGCGGATCAAGGATGTAGCAGGACTCTCTCTGCTCAAGCTTTTCGTTGGCAGCGGCGGCACGCTTGGCATCATTACTCGGGCCATTCTGCGGCTGGTCCCGGCCCAGGGGCCGCGCTCGACTTTGGTCGCGTACTTCCCTACCGTGCAGGGCGCCGCCGACACTGTGGTTGCGATCGGCAAGACATTGCGCGCTTCCATGATGGAGCTGATGGATCAGACCGCGATCAATGCCGTCGAGGACTACCGCTCGATGGGACTTGACCGCTCGGCCGGCGCGATGCTCATTGCCCAATCGGATGCCCCAGGTGCCTCTTGTGCTGCAGAGATCGAATTCATGGAGGCTGCCTGCACCACTACCGGCGCCAAGGAGACCTTCATCACCACTGATCCAGAAGAAGGAGAGCTCTTCGTTGCCGCCCGCCGAGTCGCATTTCCAGCCATTGAGGCGCGCGGCGCCATACTTCTAGAGGACGTCGGCGCGCCAGTGCCGCAACTCCCCCAGCTGCTCTCAGGCATTGCGGCGTTGGCCGAACGGTACGAGGTCGAGATTCCGGTGGTGGCTCACGCCGGAGACGGAAACACCCATCCGATCATCGTCTTCAATCGCGGTGATGAGGAGGCCAGGGAGCGCGCTTACCTTGCATTTCACGAGATCATGCAGCTAGCTATCCAGCTCGGCGGAACGATCACTGGTGAGCACGGCGTAGGTCGAGCCAAGAAGGCCGCCCTGCCAGCCCAGCTTGGTCCCGACGTCATGGCTCTCTCGCAAAAAATCAAGGACGCCCTCGATCCGCTGGGCATTCTCAATCCCGGAGCCATTCTCTAGCCACCGCACCTACTCATTCGAAGAAAGTGCGGGCGAGTAACGCATTTCCACGCGGAAGATCTGCCACTCGCCCGCACTTTTCCACTTGGCTGGCGATGACAGTGGAGCTTTCCACAGCTGTCGTCGTAACTGAATGATCCACCGGTCGCGTCCGGATGCTTCCTCACCTGACAGCAGGTGATCCCAGCGCCGTGGCGGAGCCCTTCCGGGGCACCATCCGGCGACGGCAATGGCAGAGGCTTTCTCGGGGCCTTTACGTACCACGGGTGAGCGCCGGGTCCTTGGTGAAGGTGGCCCGGGCCTGGCAGCTGGTGCTGCCTGAGAACGCAGCCTTGACGTCGCTCACTGCTGCGGAACTCTCTGGCTGGTGGCTACCCCAAAGAATTCCGCACCCGATCTTCGTGTCAGTGCCGATCGGTGATCGGTACCCGGAGCGCAAAGGTCTGTTTGTGTGCCGGCATCCCAGAGCTATCCAAACCACTTCCATCGGGGGCCTCACAGTAACCACCGGCGCCGACACGTTGCTCGCGGCGGCACGCGACCTCGGTTTGCTTGATCTGGTGATCATGGGTGACTCTGCATTGCGCTTGGGTCATTGCACGATGGAGGATCTCCAATCTGCTGCCGCAAGCCGGCGCCGTGGTGCGCCTCGGCTACGCACTGTGCTGCCGCTCCTCGATGATCGAAGTGAGTCAGCCTGGGAGTCAATAATGCGCTTGTTGCACATACAGGCCGATGTCGCAGTTGAGCCCAGAAGGAGATATACGACCCGTGGGGCCGATTCGTCGCCCGTGCGGATCTGGCTCATAGGCACCCGG
>DATFBI010000199.1:0-7227 GCA_035253925.1 Propionibacteriaceae bacterium | reverse complement strand
AAATCACCTCTAGCGAGCATGGAATAAATGCGCTTCCCGCGATGCTGAAATCAGCGTCGCATCGTCGCGTCCGGTTTTTGACCGCGGCAGAGTCAGCAGATAGCCTAGATCCTTGTGTTCGGGCTTGCCCGACTCCTGGTGCGTGCCCGAATGTCAAAGCAATGTCAAAAGAGTAATGTCTTTGTACTTGCGGTGACCGCACGCCTGACCTGTCGGAATTCCGAGCCGGTCGCAACGATCAATTCCACAGAAAGAGATACCAACGCGGTGCCCACAATTCAGCAGCTGGTCCGGAAGGGCCGAGAGGACAAGGTGAGCAAGACCAAGACGCCTGCGCTCAAGGGTTCGCCTCAGCGTCGCGGCGTGTGCACGAGGGTGTACACGACCACGCCGAAGAAGCCGAATTCAGCGCTGCGTAAGGTCGCGCGCGTCCGGCTGTCCTCTGGAGTTGAGGTCACCGCCTATATCCCAGGCGTAGGCCACAACCTGCAGGAGCACTCCATGGTGTTGGTACGCGGTGGTCGCGTCAAGGATCTGCCGGGTGTGCGCTACAAGATCATCCGTGGCTCACTGGACACCCAGGGTGTAAAGAACCGCAAGCAGGCACGCAGTCGCTACGGCGCGAAGAAGGAGAAGTAATGCCTCGCAAAGGTCCCGCACCGAAGCGCCCAGTGATTGCCGACCCGGTGTACGGATCGCCGCTGGTCAGCCAGTTGGTCAGCAAGATCTTGTGGAACGGTAAGAAGACCGTTGCGCAGGGCATTGTGTACACCGCCTTGGAGGGGACGCGGACTAAAACCGGCGTGGATCCCGTTCAGACCCTGAAGCGTGCGCTTGACAACGTCCGGCCTTCGCTGGAGGTCAAGAGCCGCCGGGTTGGCGGTGCGACCTACCAGGTGCCGGTTGAGGTGAAGCCTGCTCGGGCAACCACGCTGGCCATGCGCTGGCTGGTCAGCTTCGCTCGGCAGCGCCGCGAGAAGACCATGGCGGAGCGGCTGATGAACGAGATCCTCGATGCCTCGAACGGGCTAGGTGCCGCGGTCAAGCGCCGCGAGGACACCCACAAGATGGCGGAGGCGAACAAGGCCTTCGCCCACTACCGCTGGTAACTGACGAACTTGTCAGAACCAGTTGACCTATAGCCGAACTCAGTTCTGACAACTCAGAAAGACCCAAATGGCTGTCGACATTAAGACTGACCTGTCCAAGGTTCGCAATATCGGGATCATGGCTCACATTGATGCGGGCAAGACCACGACGACTGAGCGCATCCTCTTCTACACCGGTATCAATTACAAGATCGGTGAGGTGCATGAGGGCGCGGCCACCATGGACTGGATGGAGCAAGAGCAGGAGCGGGGGATTACCATCACCTCCGCCGCCACGACGTGCCATTGGAAAGATCACCAGATCAACATCATCGACACTCCTGGGCACGTTGACTTCACTATTGAGGTGGAGCGTTCGCTGCGCGTGCTTGACGGAGCTGTTGCCGTCTTCGACGGCGTGGCCGGTGTTGAGCCACAAAGCCAGACGGTGTGGCGCCAGGCTGACCGCTACCGCGTACCCCGCATCTGCTTTGTCAACAAGCTGGACCGTACCGGCGCCAGCTTCGAGCACTGTGTAGAGACGATCAAGGACCGGCTGAATGCCATTCCTGCTGTGGTGCAGCTGCCGATCGGCTCAGAGGCGAACTTCATCGGCGTTATCGATCTGATCAAGATGCGCGCGCTTACCTGGCGTGGCGAGACAAAGATCGGTGAGGATTACACCGTCGAGGAGATTCCCGCCGAGCTGGTTGATCAAGCGCAAGCGGCTCGCCATGCCTTGATCGAGTTGGTCGCTGATCATGATGATCACATGATGGAGGCGTACCTGACCGACGAGGACTCGATTACGCCGGAGCTGCTGCAGGATTCCATCCGGCGCGCGGTGCTGGCTTCCAAGATCACTGCCGTACTGTGTGGCAGCGCCTTTAAGAACAAGGGTGTGCAGCCGTTGCTGGATGCTGTCATCGCCTACCTGCCCTCGCCGCTCGACGTGCCCGCCATTATCGGGTTCAAGCCCGGCGACGAGTCTGTCAAGATCGATCGACACCCCGCCGACGCCGATCCTTTTGCAGCGCTGGCGTACAAGATCGCGGCCGATCCGCACCTGGGTCGGCTGACCTACATCCGCGTCTACTCCGGCAAGCTGGCGGCGGGCTCGACGGTGCTGAACGCAACCAAGGGGCGCCGTGAGCGGATCGGGAAGATCTATCAGATGCATGCGAACAAGCGGCAAGAGATCGCCTCGGTTGGTGCTGGTCAGATTGTCGCTGTTATGGGCCTGAAGGACACCACCACCGGCGAGACGCTGTGTGATATCAGCAATCCGGTGCAGTTGGAGTCAATGGACTTCCCGGCACCGGTGATCGAGCAGGCTATCGAGCCGAAGACCAAGTCCGATCAGGAGAAGCTGGGCATGGCGATCCAGCGCCTAGCCGAAGAGGATCCGACCTTCCGGGTTCACACCGACGACGAGACTGGGCAAACGATCATTGCCGGGATGGGCGAGCTGCATCTTGAGATCTTGATCGATCGGATGAAGCGTGAGTTCCGGGTCGGGGCCAACATCGGCAGGCCTCAGGTGGCCTACCGCGAGACGTTGCGCCGGCCGGTGCAGAAGGTCGAGTACACCCACAAGAAGCAATCGGGTGGCTCCGGCCAGTACGGCAGGGTGATCATCAACGTCGAGCCGCTACCCGCCGGGTCGGGCTATGAGTTCGTCAATGAGATCACTGGTGGACGAATCCCCAGGGAGTACATCCCGGCAGTCGACGAGGGAATCCAGGACGCAATGCAGTTTGGCGTTCTGGCTGGCTACCCGGTTGACGATGTGAAGGTCACCCTGATCGATGGTGCGTATCACGACGTCGACTCCTCCGAGCTGGCGTTCCGGGTCGCCGGTTCCATGGTGTTCAAGGAGGCGGCTCGCCGAGCGGATCCGGCTCTGCTGGAGCCGGTGATGGCGGTTGAGGTCACCACTCCAGAGACCTACCTGGGCACCGTGATCGGCGACCTCAATGCCCGGCGCGGCCATGTTCAGGCGATGAATGACCTGCATGGCAACAAGGTTGTGCAGGCTCTTGTGCCGTTGTCAGAGATGTTTGGTTACGTCGGCGACTTACGCTCCAAGACGTCGGGTCAGGCCTCGTACTCTATGGAGTTCCACTCCTACGCCGAAACGCCGAAGAACATTGCGGAGGAGATCATTCAGAAGGCACGGGGTGAATAACGAACCGAATGCGCCAAGTTTGGGCCCATTCCGTTTGACCTGAGCGAAATCGTCCACAAAACTTAGGCCGGGTCAAAACGGCCAGCTGACCAGAACCCAAGAACGAAGCCCCGCGACGGACGCGGGGTACATCCAGGAGGAGCCTCAGTGGCAAAGGCGAAGTTCGAGCGGACAAAGCCGCACGTCAACATCGGCACCATCGGGCATATCGACCACGGAAAGACCACGCTGACCGCGGCGATCACCAAGGTGCTGCACGAGAAGTTCCCGACACTGAATCAGGTGTCGGCGTTCGAGCAGATCGACAAGGCGCCCGAGGAGCGCCAGCGCGGTATCACGATCTCGATCGCGCACGTGGAGTACCAGACGGAGAAGCGGCACTACGCACACGTGGACTGCCCCGGTCACGCTGACTACATCAAGAACATGATCACCGGTGCGGCCCAGATGGACGGCGCCATCCTGGTGGTCGCCGCCACCGACGGTCCGATGCCGCAGACCCGCGAGCACGTGCTGCTGGCGCGTCAGGTTGGCGTTCCGGCGATCGTGGTTGCACTCAACAAGTGCGACATGGTCGATGATGAGGAGATCTTGGAGCTGGTCGAGCTCGAGGTTCGCGAGTTGCTCAGCGAGTACGAGTTTCCGGGCGACGACCTCCCTGTAATTAGAGTTGCGGCACTTCCGGCACTTAATGGTGACGCGAAGTGGAGCCAATCGGTGATGGAACTGATGGATGCAGTCGATGACTACATCCCGCAGCCGGTCCGCGAGGTCGACAAGCCGTTCCTGATGCCGGTTGAGGATGTCTTCACCATTACTGGCCGTGGCACCGTGGTCACCGGCCGGATTGAGCGCGGAATTGTCAAGGTCATGGACCCGGTCGACATTATCGGCATCCGGGAGACCAAGCAGTCGACCACCGTCACCGGCGTCGAGATGTTCCGCAAGCTGCTCGATGAGGGTCAGGCTGGGGAGAACGTAGGCCTGTTGCTGCGTGGTACCAAGCGTGAGGACGTGGAGCGCGGCATGGTGGTGATCAAGCCGGGTACGACGACTCCGCACACCGACTTCGAGGCAAGGGTCTATGTCCTCTCCAAGGAGGAGGGTGGTCGGCATACGCCGTTCTTCAACAACTACCGTCCGCAGTTCTACTTCCGTACCACTGATGTGACAGGCGTTGTGAACCTTCCGGAGGGCACCGACATGGTGATGCCGGGTGACAACACCGACATGTCGGTACAGCTCATCCAGCCGATCGCGATGGAGGAAGAGCTGAAGTTTGCTATCCGTGAGGGTGGCCGTACCGTCGGCGCCGGTCGAGTGACCAAGATCATCAAGTAGCTGCTCGGCGACTAACTGATCAACGACTGACCCCGGAGTTCTGGAGAACTCCGGGGTTTCGTCATCGACGAGGGTTCCATCAGCTGCTGCGGCGGTAGTTAGATGGTGACAGCTGGAATCGTCCGATCCAGCCCAGACTCCTAGGAGGTCATCGTGCCAGGCACCGTCGCTAGCGTTACCGAGATCAGCGCCAGGTCCGACACCGGTTTTGAAGATGCCGTGAAGGTTGGTCTGGAGCGAGCCAACAAGACGCTGCGTGGCATAAAGTCGGCATGGATCAAGGAGCAGTCGGTCGACGTGCAGGACGGCTCGGTTGTTGGCTACCGCGTCAACCTGCTCGTGACATTCGTTCTTGAGTAACTAGGGAACTTCTCAAGATCACCGGGGCGCGAGGAGCGCAACCGGGTATGTGTTGAGTAGTTCGGCGACCGTGACGTCCTGGCTCCATGGCTGGCCGGTCAGCACGTCCACGTAATCCCCTGGAATCTCGACCGCGGTATCTCGCCAGCCACCGGCTGCGGCAAGACCAATCGGTAGTCGGGTGGCAAAGGTGATCGCACCACCACGATCAAAGCCGATCAGATGATCATGCGCCGGACCCCGTGCCATGAGCAGCTGGTAGCTGCTGAACCACTCCGGGCGCCTACGGCGTAACCGAAGCGCCTGCCGAGTGATCCAGAGCTTCGCCGCGCCGGTCTGGTCGATCTTGGGTGGATCACCACGCAGTGACTGGAGCAGGTGTATCCGACCGGCGAAGTCAATTGGTCGCCGGTTGTCTGGATCGACCAGGGAATCCTCCCAAAGCTCGGTGCCCTGATAGACATCGGGTACGCCGGGCATTGTCAGCTGAATGAGCTTCTGACCAAGGGAGTTGCACCATCCCGGACCCGTAATGAGCTGGTCGATCTTGTCCCAAGCAGCGCGCAGCTGCCGATCCTGGTACGCGGCATCGACCGCCTCATGGACGGCCGCCTCGTACGACTGGTTCGGCGCAGTCCAGCTGGTGCCATCGCTTGCCTCCCGCATAGCTTTCTCGGCGTACGCATGCATCCGGGCAGCCTCGATTGGTCCGGCTCCAACAGCGGTCTGCGCGAGGAAGTATCCGAACAGCCGGTTCGGGATCGAGGTCATGTTCAAGAACAGCTCTGCGAAATCAGCCCAGGCGTCGGGAATCTCCGACAGCACGGCCAGCCTGGCCCGGACATCCTCGCCGCGCTTGGTGTCGTGGGTCGACAGCCCAGTCATGGAGGTGGGCTGCCGGCTTAGCCTGGCTGATTGCAGCGCATGGAAGTCCGCCAGCGGAATGCCGAATTCATCAGGATCACCACCGACCTCGTTGAGCGCAATAAATCGTGAGTACCGGTAGTACGCAGTGTCCTCCACACCTTTGGCCATCGCCGCACTACTGAGCTGTTGCATGCGTAGCGCGAGATCGTCGCCATGATCATGGAGCCGGGGACTGAGTTGATCAAATGTGGCAGTCAGCTCCGGGCGGCGCTGAGCGGCTCTCGCGAGTGCTTGATCAAGATCAGCAACGCCCTCCGGCAGGTAGGAGCGATAGACCTCGAAGGCAATCGCCACCTCAGCAAGCGCCGGGCCGGCATTCGGAATATCGCGAGCCAATGCCGCCATTCGTCCTACCTCGGCTGGCAGCAGCGTATCCAGTACCAATCGCTTACCCGATTCGATGTGATTAGCGATGCTGCCGTGATCCCCGGTAAGCCGCTGATAGAGGTCTGTGAACTCCGGCTCATGATCGTGGTCGATGAAGATGGCGTTCACCTCACGCATCGCGTCGTATCCGGTGGTACCGGCGACCGGCCAGGTCTTTGGCAGCTCTTCTCCCGACTCGAGGATCTTCTCAACGGTGATCCACTGCTCGGAGGCAAACGATCGCAGCCGGTGCAGGTATCCAAGCGGATCACGCAGACCGTCGGGGTGGTCGATGCGCAGCCCGGTTACACCTGTCTGGCACCAGCCGCGTACCACCTCATGCGTGGCGTTGAAGACCGCAGGATCTTCCACTCGGAGGCCGGCGAGCGTGGTGATGGCAAAGAATCTGCGGTAGTTGAGCTCGGTATTGCCCCGCGAGTGGTGTACCAGCTGATAGTGCTGTCGATCATGGACTGCGGCGACATCGTCGCCCTCGGACCATGTCCCTGGCGCCAGCGGGAAGCGGTGCTCGAAATAGCGCAACTCGCCGTCGATTACGGCCAGCTCTGGATCGTCACCGAGCACCGGCACCACAATCCGCCCTCGACTCCAGTCGATGTCGAACCATGAGGCGTACGGGGACTCTTGGCCCAGGCGCAGCACGTCCCACCAGGCCGGATTCTCGGCCGGATGCTCGATGCCGAGATGGTTCGGGACGATGTCGATGACCACTCCAAGCCCGGCCAAGCGGGCGCTGGTCATGAGCCGTTCCAAGCCTGCTTCCCCGCCCCGATCGTGATCGACATGAGATACGTCTGTGGTGTCGTACCCATGATCAGAACCGACCGTCGACTGCAGTATCGGGGATAGGTACACCGCGCCTACGCCCAGTTCGGCGAGATAACCGATCATCCGCGCAGCATCGTCCAAGGTAAAGCGGCGATTGAGCTGCAGCCG
>DATFBI010000198.1:0-12778 GCA_035253925.1 Propionibacteriaceae bacterium | reverse complement strand
CCCGAGCCTGGAGAATCGCAGGTACGACAGAATGTTGCTTCCGGGCCCGCCGACGCGGCTGGTCGGCAAGTACCTGATGCTGACGATCAGCTGCGACCGTCCATGCGTCCGGATACATGTCGTACATGATCTTTTCCTGTGACTAGCTGGAACTAAACGAGAAAATAGTAGGACGCCCAACTATCTATTCCTATCCATTTATTGCCTCCGTTCCACATCTTGGAACGGTGATCGGCTTCCTGCCACACTGTTGAAGTGAGCGCTCCTCCCGACTTGCCCGAGCTGGTGATCAGGGCACTGCGACTGTCACTGGAGCGTGGCTACATGCAGGCGTCGCGCACCGAGACCGGCCGATTGCTCGCTGCCCTGGCAGCTACCCGAACCGGAACCATCGCCGAGTGCGGAACTGGATGTGGGGTGGGTGCCGCATGGCTGCGCAGCGGAGCACCGAAGACCACGCGCGTGATCACTGCCGAACTCGATCCTGAGCTGGCGCACGGCGTTATGGACATGTTCGCCGGCGACGACATCGACGTTATGCACGCGGACTGGAGCAGCCTGGCAGAACATGCCCCCTTCTCGTTGATCTTCATGGATGCCACTAGTGCCAAGGACTGGCCGCGAGAGAAGATCGTCGAGCTGCTACAGGAGGGCGGCATGATCGTCCTCGATGACTTCACGCCATGTCCAACGTGGCCGCCACTCGACGGCGGACGTGTGGACACCCTCCGGCTTGATTGGCTCTCCGATGAGCGCTTTACCAGCGTCGACGTCATGGTCGCCGAGGACACCTCTGTGGTGATTGCCGTCAAGAAGTAACCGGCGTATATCGGCGTTGGCATGCTGTTCGCTAGGCGCTAGCCATTTGTGATCAAATCGATGCCGCCGAGTTATATACGGCGGCTTCGAGGTCGGGCAACCTTGGGCTATGGCCAGGAGGCGTTCTCGGCCTGGGAAGGGCCGCCGACACCAAGCCCTACGAATCATCGGGGGCACAGTTCTGATGCTGGGATCGGTGGCGGTTGCGCTTGCGATCCTTACCCAGTACGCCGGTTCCTGGGGCGTCCCTTATTTCAGCTTCACAACGGATCGCGGCTCAGCCTGCAAAAATGATCTTGCTGGTTACACCTGCTCATCGATGACTCTTGCCGAGGTGGAGTACATCGGCAATGTTGATCTTCCCGATGACAGTTCGGTCGTGGCAGGAACGTATCGCTCCACCCACGACTACCAGATGGAAGCCGTCGTCGAAGTGCCGGCGACATCGGCCGCGCTTGCACTAGGCAGCCTGAACCAAGCATTCGGCGAGTGCATCGATGAGCTTCCCTCACCCATGAGCAATGAAGGCATTCAGGACAACTGCGTGATGGCCAATGCCGACGCAATCGATGAGAGTGCTGAGCCGAGCAGCCGCCTCTACATCATCGGTACTGGGGTACGCACGGACGGCACCCGCGTCATCGGAATGGTGATCAGATCTCGTTAACCGCGGGCGGCAGTGCCCTCGACATAGTCGTCGTCGTGGCTCTTGACCCATGACATGAGCTGCCGCAGTTGCCGGCCGACCTCCTCGATCGGGTGCTTCTCCGCCGCCTCCCGAAACGCATTGAACTCCGGTGCTCCGGCATCCTGATCGTTGATAAAGCGCTCAGCAAAGGAGCCGTCCTGGATGTCGGCGAGCACACCCTTCATGTTCTCTCGGACGTGGTCATCGATTATGCGCGGACCTGAGACATAGTCGCCGTACTCGGCAGTGTCGGAGACGCTCCAGCGCTGCTTGGCAATGCCGCCTTCATACATCAAGTCGACGATCAACTTCAGTTCGTGCAGGCACTCGAAGTACGCCACCTCGGGCTGGTAGCCGGCCTCGGTAAGCGTCTCGAAACCCGCCGTTACTAGCGCCGAAATTCCGCCACAGAGCACTGTCTGCTCACCGAACAGGTCAGTCTCGGTCTCTTCAGTGAAGGTGGTCTTGATGCCACCGGCGCGTAACCCCCCGATGCCCTTTGCGTATGACAGCGCGAGATCCCAGGCCTTGCCTGAGGCATCCTGCTCGACCGCCACCAGGACCGGTACACCGCGACCTTCGGAGTATTCCCGACGTACCAGATGGCCGGGGCCCTTCGGCGCCACCAGCGCTACGTCGATGCCCTCCGGTGGCTGGATGTAGCCATAGCGGATGTTGAAACCGTGGCTGAAGAACAAGGCATCGCCGGGTACCAGGTTCGGCTCGATGGCTGCGGCGTAGACCTTGCGCTGGGCTGGATCCGGCGTCAGCACCATGACCAGGTCCGCCTCTTCACAGGCCTCGTACGGCGCCAGCACCCGAAGGCCTTGGGCCTCCGCCTTCGGACGGCTCTTGCTGCCCTCCGGCAGGCCGACGCGTACGTCGACACCGGAGTCGCGCAGCGAGAGGGCGTGGGCATGACCCTGGCTGCCGAATCCCAGCACGGCAACATTTCGGCCTTGGATCAACGACAGGTCGGCATCTCCGTCGTAAAACATCTCTGCAGGCACTTCGTGGTTCTCCCTTGGTGTGTTGTGGTGCTGGTGAAAGTTATCGCACGTGGTCCTTGCGCCCCTCGACAGGCTCGAGGCGGCGCTAGCCAGCAGGAACGGCCTTGAGACGCTCGCTGCGCTGGTTGCGATCGGTGAGTGATCGATTGCCCCGGCCGAGCGCGACTAGGCCGGACTGTACAAGCTCCCGGATCCCGTACGGCTCAAGCAACTCGAGCAGCGCTTGCAGCTTGGCTGGACTACCGGTGGCTTCGACGGTGATGATCTCAGAAGTCAGGTCGACAGCCTTGGCGCCGAAGAGCCCGATGATCTCGATCAGTTGACTGCGGGTTTCCGCGGTGGCTCTGACCTTGACCAGCACAAGCTCCCGGCGTACTGCGCTGTCCTCGAGCTCAACGATTTTGAGCACCTCGATCAACTTATTGAGCTGCTTGGTGATCTGCTCTAAAACGACGTCATCGACATTGACCTGGAGGGTGATCCGAGACATCTCCGGCGACTCGGTGGGCCCGACGGCAAGCGACTCGATGTTGAAACCCCGGCGGGAGATCAGGCCGGCAATGCGCGCCAGGACGCCTGGCTTGTTCTGTACCAGCACGCTCAGGATGTGGGTGTTGACAGGTCCGGCCATCACAACTCCTCCTGGTCCCAGGCCGGCGCCATGTCCCGAGCGACCTTGATGTCGTCGTTGCTCGTCCCGGCGGCCACCATAGGCCAGACCATGGCGTCCTTATGGACGACGAAATCCACGACAACTGGCACATCGTTGATCGAGTTCGCCTTTTCGATCACCGCATCCACATCGGCGGGTTCCTCGGCTCGCAGGCCAACGCTTCCCATGGCTTCGGCGAGCTTGGGGAAGTCAGGGATCCGGTGGGTGTTCAGGTCCGTGTTGGAGTATCGGCCTTGGTAGAAAAGCGTCTGCCATTGCCGCACCATGCCCAGACTCTGATTGTTGATCACTGCGATCTTGATCGGAATCCCTTCCAGGGCGCAGGTGGCCAGCTCTTGGTTGGTCATCTGGAAACAGCCGTCGCCGTCGATACCCCAGACGATCTTGTCGGGCCGGCCCACCTTGGCACCCATCGCCGCCGGCACGCAGTACCCCATGGTTCCTAAGCCACCCGAGTTGAGCCAGCGGCCCGGTAGCTCCCAGGGCAGGTAGTGCGAAGCCCACATCTGGTGCTGCCCGACACCCGCCGCATAGTAGGCGTCCGGGCCGGTAAGATCACCGATCCGCTTGATGACATATTGCGGCGATAGGGTGCCGTCGGATGGCTCGTCGTAGCCGGTCGGATAGCGCCGCTTGAGATCTTGCAGATATCTGACCCATTCATCGATCACCGGCCGGCGATCACGCTTGAGCAGGCTGATCAGCTGGGAGATCACCTCTTTGCAGTCACCGACGATAGGCACATCGGCGACGCGGTTCTTGGAGATTTCGGCCGGGTCAATGTCGGCGTGGATGATCTTGGCCAAGGGGGCAAAGGTGGAAAGCTGGCCGGTCACCCGGTCGTCGAAGCGGGTGCCAAGCGCGATCAACAGATCACTGCGTTGCAGTGCTCCGACGGCTGCAACGGTGCCGTGCATGCCAGGCATACCCATGTTCTGAGGGTGGCTGTCCGGGAAGACCCCTCGGGCCATCAAGGTCGTGACCACCGGAATGCCGGTCAGCTCGGCCAGATCTTTGAGTTCGGTCCAGGCGCGGGCTTTCACGACACCGCCGCCCACATACAACACCGGTCGGCGCGATTCGGCGATCAGCCGACCGGCTTCCCGGACCTGCTTGCCGTGCGGCCTGATGACCGGGCGATAGCCAGGAAGGTCGAGCTGGCGTGGCCATTCATAGCGAGTCCTCGCCTGCAGGGCATCTTTGGTGATGTCGACGAGCACCGGTCCCGGACGGCCAGTTCCGGCGATATGGAACGCCGAAGCGATCGCCGGGGCGATATCTGCCGGCTTGGTGATCAAGTAGCTGTGCTTGGTGATCGGCATAGTGATGCCGCGGATATCGGCCTCCTGAAAGGCATCGGTGCCGATGGCTGCGCTGCCTACTTGCCCGGTGATCGCCACAATCGGTACCGAATCCATGTGTGCGTCGGCGATCGGCGTCACCAGATTGGTGGCGCCCGGCCCGGAGGTCGCCATACAGACCCCGACCTTGCCAGTGGCCATGGCGTAACCTTCGGCCGCGTGGCCGGCACCTTGTTCATGTCGGACCAGAATGTGTCGGACCTTGTCGGAGTCGAACAGTGGGTCGTACGCGGGAAGGATCGCGCCGCCGGGAATCCCGAATACCACGTCTGCCCCTGCGCGCTCGAGCGATCTGACGAGAGACTGCGCTCCGGTCAGCTCATCTGCTCTGTCGTTGTCAGACATCTCGGGTCTCCTTGCCCTGACGGTCCCGCCCGTTAAATTTTCGGTTTTGAGGGGACTCCGTTGTGGATGTTACGCCTGCTCGCGCAGCTCCCCGTACCAACAAAAAACCCCCGCTGCCGGCTGGCAGGCGAGGGAGCGCGTCGGTTTGAGCTATTGCTCAGCCGACACGCTGACGTACGAGGAGAAACGTTCCCGCAATGCGCACGCCGCAACAATATCCGCCCTGGGATCAGAGTCAATTTGGCGTGACGGTGCGTCTTGCGATCCGGAAGGACGCTCCGATGCCCTAGTAAACGCACCCTTCCGCACGACATAGGGTCAGTAAATGCGCCGCGTCGCAATTGCGCTCAGCCTGGTCCTTCTGACACTTGGGTGCTCTGGAACCTCGTCAGACCGTTCGGCTGGCGACCCCGGACCCGCAGCGGCAAGTACGTCACCGGGTGCAACCCCAGGGCCGACAACCGCCTTGCCAAGCCAGACTCCATCAAGGACTCCCACCCCGTCTGCTCCTCCGAAACCCAAGATGGACGCGCGCGCGGCGCTGCGCGACATCCGCCACCTGGCTTCGGAGATCGGCCCCCGCGAGGCAACCTCGGATAACTTCTATGAAGCGGCCGATTTTGTCGAGGCGCGATTCGAGCGCCTCGGCTACGGGGTGCGGCGCGTCAAGGTCAGGGTGCCCGCCGGAAATTCTTGGGGCACGCCGGTACGCCGCGGAACCTCGCTCAACGTGATCGCCGAACCAAAAGGGTTCGACGCGACCGAGAACCATGTGGTGGTCGGCGCCCATCTTGACACCGTGCCGGTGGCACCCGGTGCGGAAGACAACGCATCCGGAATTGCGGTGATGCTTCAACTGGCGGCGATGGTGAGCCAGCAGCCACCCGCAATCCCGGTGCAGTTCATCGCCTTCGGTGCAGAGGAACCGCGCGGCAGCGGTGATGCACTCCACCACTTTGGCTCCCGGCAGCACGTGGCCAGCCTGGACCGCTCCGAGCGGCGGGCGATCCAAGCAATGGTGTCGCTCGATCGGGTTGGCGTACGGGCCAGCTACGTACCGGTCTGCACCGCGACCAGCAAGGGCAACAGGGTCCGCGACGCATTGCGGGCGGCTGCTCGTAGTGCAGACATTTCGACGCGGACCTGTACGAACTACACCAGTGATCACTGGTCCTACGCGAAGGTAGGCGTCCCCGCAGTGCGGCTCGGAAGCATTCCCTACGCCGGATACCACTCTCGAGGTGATGTGCCCCGCGTCGTGGATCGGCGCCAACTCGATCGGGTGGGCCGCACAGTGTGGACCTGGTTGCAGACGCTGAACTAGCGGCCGAATCACTGCGCGAACGAATCACTGAGCGAAGGGGCCCCGGCTGCTGCGCCAGAGGTCGCTGAGGATGCCTCTCGCCCGGGCGCCTTCGACAGGCCTCGGGGTGAAACTGTTATCGATCACGTACGGCACTGGCTCGACTGCCTTTACCCTGTCGCCCCAGAACACTATCTCCAGGACGATGCCTTCCCTGGTCTTGGTCTGGAAATCCATGTCGAAGATGAAATTGCCGAGCGAGTGCACTACGACTGCCGAACCAGCCATCTCGAAACCCTGCACCCAGTGCGGATGCCCGCCGATCACAAGATCCGCCCCGGCGTCGGCGAAGGCCCTGGCCGCGACCCGCTGGCTGGACTCGGGCCGATGCGTGTACTGAGTGCCCCAGTGGGTCATCACCACCACGACGTCAGCACGTTTGGTGAGCGAGCGGATGTCTGAGGTAATCCGGCGCAGCGCTGAGCGATCCAGCGGCCCGGTACGCGGCGGCATGTTAAGTCGATTAGTGCCGGCTCGGTTGTTCGTGGCTGAAGGTGTCTCACCAATGGAGTCGACCGCGATGAAACCGACGTGTACGCCGTCACGCCGTATCACCACCGGTCGGCGGGCGCCAAGTAGATCGCGCCCTGCGCCAACGGTGTCGATCTTGGTCGCGTCGAACCGGTCGAGGGTCTGCCGTAGCGCCCGATCCCCATAGTCACCGACGTGATTGTTCGCCAGGGACAACAGATCGAACCCGGCAGCCTGCAATTCAGGGAGCACCCGTGGGCTGGCGGCAAACGAGTCGCCGCCCTGAGTAGGCGATCCTGCGGTTGACAGGGTTGATTCGAAGTTGCCAACCGTGATCTCGGCAGCTGCCAATCTCTTGGCGAATGACTTCAGCGGAGCTCCTGGATCAGAACGGTGCCGGGCGCCGACCCGGCGGCCCAGCATGATGTCGCCAACGGCGCTCAGCGTCGTAACCTCGGGTACCGCTCGCTCGGAACGAATGCGCAGCGGATAGCGCTCGGGATCCCGGAGAGGATGACGGCCGCCGACTGTCAGTACGCGTACCCGGGCGTCCACCGCCTCGGCCGGCACAATGCCGAGCACGTCGCGGTTGCTCCGGACCGCGCGCAGCACATCGCCGGGTGAGCGCTCTTCGGTGTTGAGCACTCGCATTCGGCCGCCCGATTGCCCAATGGCGGACCAACGAGTCGCTCCCGACGCCACGACTCGGCGGGCTTCGGTTACTGCCACATCGGCTGTGGGTCGAGTGGCGTGGACCACCAATGCCAGCGGCATGAGGTACTGGGGTGTCGGGGTGGGTGGGGATGACTGACCGGCGCTGGAGGGAGTGGTGTTAGGTGCCGTGGAGGATGAGACAGGAGCTGGTGGGCGCTCCGGTGCCTCCTCGGACGCCTGGCAGCCGGCGAGCAGAGCCACAGCCAGGGCGACCGCACCTGCCCGCCCCCTCATCCGGCTAGGGTAGGTGTTCGTTCGCCGTAAGCCGGGCACCTGGTTACTGGGCCTGTCTGGCGGCCGGCCCTGGCACAGTCCTCGTGCCGAGCAGTCGGGCGTGAATGTCGCCCGGAAATCGCACGGTAAATCGCGTGTTGCCGATCCAGGTCTTTATCTCAGCAATCCGCTCGTCAATCTCGCGCCGCCGAGTAGCTGCAACCCGCTCGAAGTAGTGGGTATGGATGCTGCCATCCTTTGTCTGCGCCCAAGCACCAACAACACGCCCATCGACCCAAAGGCTCGGGCCGCCGTTGCCGGCGCTGTCGAACACCTCCATAGAGGTACTCGGCAGGTACCAGGCGCGCTGCTTCCAGCCCATGATCGTGGGGTCCAGGCCGGGCAGGACGGCCACCCACGGCTCGACTGGCCTGACCGGTGGATCATCAGCCGCCAACCAGCCAGGCGCACCGTCAAGCTCAGCTTCCACGGCTCCGCAGTCGGCCAGCGCCTGCTTGGTGCGCTTCATCGTCCAGCCCATCCACCACTGCAAGTCAGCCGTTGTGGCCGGCCCGAACCGCTGCAGCCACCGGTCGGCGAGCTCGGCTGATGCCTGGCGTGGATCGAGATCGCCAAGCCCGCCCGGTAACCAGGACTCAGCGTCGACGTATCGATAGGCGCCGTTGATCCAGTTGCTCGGTTGACCTCGCAGCATCTTGCCGTCGAAGCCGAGGATGTAGAGCACCCTGGTATGGGCTGACTGCACAGCGGCGTAGGCCTTGCCGGGCGAGAGGTGCAGTCGCTGGCGAAGTGTCTCCGATCGCTGGCCAATCTCGCGTGCAGTACTAGGTCCGTGCTCGCGAAGATCAGCCAAGATCTGCGCCTCCGCCTCCGCCAGCCACCGCTCTGGGTCCTCGACTCCACTGGCGGCCAGCAATTGGCAGGTACGCCGGCGCTCGGTTGCCAGCAGATCCCGAGTTGCAGCGGCGTGAAAGAGTCGCACGATTGGTGGCGTTGCCACCCAGAGCGTTCGGCGCATGCCGTGATGACGGATCAGACTGCGATCGACGTACAGGGCTGTCTCGACGGCCTGGACGGAAGGATGAACCATCCGTGCCATCGCTGACAAGAAAACGCTGACCGGGTCTGTGGAATGCAGCGCCACCAAGTCGTCGGCAATTTGCGGAAGATCATCTGTCCGGGTATTGGGCAATAGCCGATGACGCTCGGCAAGCTTGGCTCGCCGTTCTTCAGCGTCGATCTTTCCAGTGTCGATCTTTGCGGTGTCCATCTATGCGGTGTCCATCTATGCACTGTCAATCCGGGCCGTCACGCTATCGACCGTAGCGAGTGGCACTGACGGTCAACCGCAGATAGCACCAACGTTTGCCGACCGGACCAGCTTCACGTACTTGGCAAGCACGCCTCGTGGCGCCGGTCGCGGTGCCGGGGTCCAGGCTTGACGGCGACGTTCCAATTCCGCCGCATCGAGGGTGACATCGAGTCGGCCGTTTGCCACATCCAAAACGATCTCGTCGCCATCTTTGAGGAATGCAATAGGGCCGCCGTCCGTCGCCTCCGGTGCAATATGACCAACGCACAAGCCGGTGGTGCCCCCAGAGAACCGGCCATCGGTGATCAACATAACCTCTTTGCCCAGACCGGCGCCCTTGATTGCTGCGGTGATCGCGAGCATCTCGCGCATCCCTGGACCACCCTTAGGTCCTTCGTATCGGATGACGACAACATCGCCAGCGGCGATTGTCCCGTTCTCCAGGGCATCCATTGCTGCACGTTCGCCGTCGAATACCCGTGCGGTGCCCTTCCAGACTTCGGTGTCGAAGCCGGCGCTCTTCACAACCGCACCTTCCGGCGCCAGCGAGCCGTGCAAGATCGTAATGCCGCCGGTCGGATGGATCGGGTTGTCCAGGGCCCGGACAATCCGGCCGTCCACATCAGGCGGAGCGATATCAGCGAGGTTCTCCGCCATTGTCCTGCCCGTCACCGTCAGGCAGTCCCCGTTAAGCAGACCGGCATCGAGCAAGGCCTTCATGACGACTGGAACGCCCCCGATCCGATCGACATCGGTCATCACGTAACGCCCGAAGGGCTTGAGGTCACCCAGGTGAGGCACTCGGCGGCCGACGCGTACAAAATCGTCAAGGGTTAGGTCGACATCGGCCTCATTGGCGATGGCGAGCAGATGCAGCACCGCATTAGTTGATCCGCCGAAGGCCATAGTGACCGCGATGGCATTCTCGAATGCCTGCTTCGTCAAGATCTGGCGGGCAGTGATCCCCTGTCGCAGCATTTCGACAACGGCCATTCCGCTTTTGCGTGCAAAGCCATCGCGGCGCCGATCGACGGCTGGTGGTGCGGCCGAGCCTGGCAGCGACATACCCAGCGCTTCCGCCGCGCTGGCCATAGTGTTGGCCGTATACATGCCGCCGCAGGCACCTTCCCCCGGACAGATTGCCTTCTCGATCTTGGTGACGTCCTCACGTGTGATCAGACCGCGAACGCAGGCCCCGACCGCCTCGAAGGCATCGATGATCGTTACCTCTTTGTCCCCAACGTAGCCCGGCATGATGGAGCCGGCGTAGAGGAAAACCGACGCAAGATCAAGACGTGCCGCGGCCATCAACATCCCCGGCAGTGACTTGTCACAACCGGCGAGGAGTACCGAACCATCCATGCGCTCGGCAAGCATGACGGTTTCTACCGAATCGGCGATGATCTCCCGGCTCACCAAGGAGTAGTGCATTCCGTCATGGCCCATAGAGATGCCGTCAGAAACCGAGATAGTGCCAAACTCCAGCGGGTAGCCGCCCGCCGCGTGAACGCCATCTTTGACTGCCTTGGCTAACCGGTCTAAAGACAAGTTGCACGGGGTGATCTCGTTCCAGCTCGAAGCGACGCCGATCTGCGGCTTGTCCCAGTCCTCATCGGTCATGCCAACTGCGCGGAGCATGCCGCGTGACCCAGTGGCCTCCAGCCCGTCAGTAACTACTCGGGACCGAGGCTTGATATCGACGCCGTTGGGCGAGGAGGAGTCGCTTTGATCGGTGCTGATGCTCTGCTGAGTCATGGCCGTCAATCTAGCCGCTCCAAAGACGCTGCAGTCAGGGACTAGCGGTCGTAGGAATGGGCTGTGCGCGGGTTAAGACCACCATCTGCCAGGCCAGACCGACAAGCAAGATCACCCCCAAGACGGGACCGAGATTGGCGACCAGCTGCTGGAGAAAATCGAACTGCCGCTCTCGTCCGCCAGCGTAGGGAAGCACAGCGAGCGGCAGACAGACAGACACCCAGATCACCCAGAAGCCGCCGACATAACGCGCCCACCGAGGCACGCCCGGTGACAACACAGCCATCGCCATGGGAAGAATCCAGACGTAGTGATGTGTCCAGGACAGCGGCGATGCGAGACAGGTGGTGAGCCCGACGATGGCCACCGCGAAGACCTTCTCGTCGTTGCGCCACCAGTAAGCGGCAACCAGGCATCCCAGCAAGGCGAGCAGCCCAGCGATGGCCAGCCCTACCAAAGTGGTGATACGAGAAGTGTCCCAGAGCCGGAAGAACACACCTAGTAGCGACTGATTTCCGGCGTAGAGCGGTGAGGCGGTACGCGTTTCACCGCCCGATAGCCCACCGAAGAACACCAGCGTTTCACGGAAGAGCAAGATCGCGCCGATGCCGGTGAAGACCGCGAAGCTGATCATCGCGGTAATGGCAACCCGCGTTTTGCCGATCAAGAAAGCGAAGATCACAAAGAGCGCTGGGGTTAACTTGATCGCCGCCGCCAGGCCGATCAAGGTGCCCTGCGGGATGCGTCTCCGTTCACCGGGCGCATCCGGTAGCAGATCCGCAACTACCAATGCCATCAGGATGGTGTTCACCTGGCCGTAGCCCAAGGTGGTCCGAATCGGCTCCATGGTCACCAGCACCGCAATTCCCAGGAGCCCGAGCTTCCAGCCACGCGGAGCGCCGCACCTTTTTAGCACCGACTGCTGGGCCCAAACCAAGCCGCCGGTCCAGACCACCTGCCAAAACAGGTACGGGCCGAACGCCAGCGGTGTCATCAAGATCGCCGCGATCGGCGGATAGATAAAGTACAGATTCCAAAACGGCGTCGTGGTCGCGAAGATGTCCTTGCCAGCGAGCATGTCCTTTACTGCGTAGACATAGACCTGCAAGTCGATAGTCGAAGGCTGCCAAGGAACCAACCGCCCGTACTGGATGATGAAGGGCAAGATCAACAGCGCGGCCACGAACGGTGGTAGAAACTCCTTTGCCACACGGGCCAGTCGCCGGCCAATCGATAGTGATGTTGCCGGAACCAAACTGTTCGGCAGGCTCACCCGCACGCCTGGATTTGGCGATACACCGCGTCCAGTTCACCATCGGCCACAGCACCGGCATTGACTAGCTGACGCAATCCGGGCTCGTCTGCGTAACGCGGTACGACGTGCACGTGCAGATGAAAGACTTCCTGACCGGCCGCCTCGCCCGTTGAGGACAATACGTTGATCCCGTCCGCTGCCAACCGATCCATGAGCAACCGCGCGACGGCGTCTATGGCCGGAGCGATCTCGGGGAAGGCCCCAGGTCCGGTGATCATGTCGGGGACATGCCTCCTCGGCACCACCAACGCATGGCCACGATGCCAGGCGCCGATGTCGAGAAAGGCCACAGCCCGATCATCCTCATAGATCCGCCGCGAAGGCAGGTCACCAGAAATGATCTTGCAAAAAATGCAGTTGGGGTCGATGGCCTGCTGTTCAGGCGTCTCAAGGGGCGTCATTTGATGATGTTCTCCAGTTCCTGGCCAGCGGCGAAACGAGCCAACTGAGCAGCGATCAGTCGATCTGCCCGTGGGAAGAATGCGGTGCTCGCCCCGCCGACGTGCGGTGAGATCAGCACGCCTGGGGTGCGCCACAGCGGGTGGTCGGGAGGCAGCGGCTCTGGATCGGTAACGTCCAGGGCTGCGCGGACACGGCCGGTAGAAGTTTCAGCGAGCAGTGCATTCGTGTCGACAAGCTTGCCGCGAGCGATGTTGACCAGCACGGCTCCATCCGGCAAGGCGGCGAGCTCCTGGGCACCAATCATGCCCTCGGTATC